>QXZH01000142.1 GCA_009886465.1 Opitutaceae bacterium | reverse complement strand
CCCGAAGAGTTTGCCATCGCTGATAGAGCAAGCTTAGCAAGTGCTCGCGAACGTGCGCTAGCCATGAGTTTTGCACTTGGAGCGAAGGGAGATCAGGGACTTACCTCCATGATCGAGCAATGCCATCAAATTAGCCGTAAACGCGGTGAGCGAAATGTCTTTGGAATGTTGTTAGATCAGATTGATACGCTCCACCAACAATACCTTAAAACACCCGAAGGCTGCACTTGGGGCGACAGCGCTGCCATTTGGAATAAACAAGCCCTTCCGTTTCAAGCTGCCGCTGAAATTGGTGCAGCCATTGATGATTTTACTCACGAAGTAAGCTTAGCAAAGCCAGATCTATCTGCAGAAGCTCTTGCTAATTTGGAAGCTGGACTAGAAGCCATGCGTCAACTCGAACCGGGCCAAGCTTGGAGTCGAGAAATACAGAAATTCGTTGAACAAAAGCTGAGCAGTGAACCGAAGAACAATCACATTCGCTTCGCCTCGAAAAAAGCTGATGGATGGGTCGAACTAACTCCAAGATTACGCTCGAGTAGGAAAATTCTCGCCGACACGCTCTTTGCAGATGCCCTCCATCAGATCCTTGAGCGCGCCAAAGGCCTCTATGCTTTTGTGCAGCAGTACGAAGACGTCTACGGTAAGCTAGTGCGCGGTGCAGGGCTGATAAGCTTTGCCGATATCACGACTCTACTTGCCGAACGCGCGGCTGACGTCGATCAACCAGATGCTTTAGATTGGCGCAGCCAAGTCGCTTACAGAATCGATCAGAACTTCGATCACTGGTTACTAGACGAGTTTCAAGATACCAGTCGCGTACAATGGTCGATCCTTCGTACTTTTATCGAAGAAGTTTTGATGGATGACGATGCGCAGCGCTCCCTCTTTTACGTTGGCGATACCAAGCAAGCGATCTACGGATGGCGCGGAGGCGACGCCGACCTCTTCCGCGAAATTTTAGATTACTATGAAAACATCAAGGAAGGCGAAGCCCTAACTAACTCATGGCGCTCAACCGAACCAGTGATCAAAATGGTCAATAGCGTCTTCGGCTCAATGGACGCGATCGCCGAGACTCTTAAACTTCCAGAAGCGACACTGACTCGCTGGGGAGCTGGATGGAATAAGCATGAAGTAGCCGAAGCAATCTGCAAGAACTCTGGCTATGCCACATTTTTCGCTGTTTCCGAAAACCCTGAAGAGAATGTATCACCACAACATGGCGAGATACGTCGGATTATTGAAGAGGTCGATCCACTCGCTCGCGACATTGAATGTACTGTGCTATTGCGGCAGAATAAAGATGCTGCCGAGCTCGCCGCTTTTTTGCAATCATCCGGCGTTGCTGTTGCACTCGAAGGCAAGTCGAACCCTTGCACCGACAATCCCTTTGGTAGTGCTGTCATCGCTGCTCTACGCGCTGTCGCTCACCCTGGCGACAGCCTATCTGCTGCCATCGCCCGCGGCCTGCCCTGTGCTTCTGCATGGGGACTGGAAGATCTCGATGATTTTCGTAAGCAGACTTTACAATCCATCGCCGAGTGCGGCTATGCCAAGACCCTACAGAGCTGGATCAAACTGGCTGGTTTCAATGAAAATGGGGGGACAAACTCTGCCTCGTCTAAAAGAACGCATGCTGACGAAGCCTTCCTCCAAAGCCGAGCTGAGGCACTACTCGCCACCGCCGAAAACTTCGATATGGGTAACGCCAGCGGCGAAGGTATAGACGCTTTCATCGCTGCTGTAGAAAGCACCGAAGTGCAGGAAGCCGAGGCGATCGAGGCCATACGCATCATGACGATACACCAAGCCAAGGGCCTCGGCTTTGACATGGTCATCGTCAGTGGACTCGACAAGTCCTCACACAATAGCACCGCTGACGAACTCGTATTAGGCCCCGAGGGTAAAGACCCGCAATGGGGCATGCTACTTCCACGAAAAGACATCGCCGAAGCCGACCCTGTCCTACGCCAACTAACTGAGCGCCTCAACGCTGAGTCTAAAACAAGCGAGCTGTGCAGCGCCTATGTAGCACTGACTAGGGCCAAACGCGCGCTCTATGTAGTTAGCGATAAACTTGCAGAAACATCAAAGGCCACCCACTTCGGCCGACATCTGGAACTAAGTCTCGGGGAGGGATGGAACCAGGGCGATGCCAAATGGTTTGAGAAGACTCAATGACTCCACCTCTAAGTGATGGTCCCCTTCTTTAGAACGTGTAGATTGGTTATCATAAACTAACTGGACTAGATTAAGTCACTAATGGTGACGTATCTGCCAAATTTGAGTTTCCTATCTACTAAACCGACCAAACGTCGATACCCGTGATCTCTCTTGAAGAAGACCAAACGAGTGACGTTTAACGCAGTTACGATAAACGTCACTCGGTAAAACTTCTGATTTAGTTTTTAATAGGCAAGCCCTTCGCGTCCTTAAAAGAGCCGCAGGCAATTATAATTAAGTCAATCAAAGACCAGATACCTAAGCCACCAAGTGTTAACAGCATCAGTATCCCAGTCCCTACTTTACCAGCATAGAAGCGATGAACTCCAAAAGGCCCAAGTAAGAGGCAGAGTAACAACGTTGGCACGAATCCTTTTTCACTTTTTTCCATATATTTTTTTGTTTATTTTAGGTTTTGTCCAGGGTAGGTGACAAGGTCTCCATTCCCGTCCTTGTATGCTCCAACGAGGAGCAAAATAGTAACTACAAAAGTATGAACTACATCTATGCACAGGATTATGATGCCGGGTAAATCTAGTCCAGCGACTATGAGGATAAAGGCAGCGATGGTCATCGAAAAATCAATGAAACCATGGATCCATCTTCCGAGATAGAAATGATGAATACCTAGGAGCCCAAACACGCTAGACAAACACACAGCTAACACATAACTTTTCGGAGACGGTCTCATAATAATTAATACTTTATAGAAATACTAGATGGCAAATGGCGCGTCAATGCTTATATAAGTCCACTCTATTAGTGGCAATGTTAACCCTCTCGTTAAAATCTCTTATCACTGCGAAGTGCACGAAGCATACTAAGTTACCAAACAACTGTGACCCAGCAGGTGATGTTTACACGCTTGTGTAAATGGGCCTAGAGTTGCCAATTAAGTTAAGCTTACGCCCTCCTATCCACTGGGTAGGTCGAGTTCGACTTCAACATCTTCTTCGTAATCGACGCCAGGGAGTTCAAAGCCAAAGAGATTGAGAAAGTTTTTCTGGTAACCGGCGTAGTCGGACTCGGCGTAGAGAGTCTCACTGGTGATGCCTGGCCAAATGTCGGCAACTGCTTGCTGCACGTCAGGCTCCATCTCCCAATCGTCGACGCGGATGCGGCCTGCGCTATCTAGCTGAAGATCGTCGCTGTAGACGCGCTCGTTGAACAAGCGCACCATTTGCTCGATGCAATCTTCGTGTGTGCCTTTGGCTTTCATTACTTTTATCAGGATGGAAATGTAAAGGGGGACCACGGGAATAGCTGAGCTGGCTTGAGTGACGACGGCCTTGTTCACTGCGACGTAAGCGGCGCAGTCGTGCTTTTCAGTAATTGCGGCAGCAGCGCGCTCGACGTCCTTCTTAGCTTGGCCGATGGTACCGTTGGTATAAACGGGCCAAGTGATCTCGGGGCCAATGTAGGAATATGCGACGCTTTTGGCGCTTGGTGCGAGGACGCCAGCTTCGTCTAGCGCGTCCATCCATAGCTCCCAGTCTTGGCCACCCATTACATTGACGGTGTGCGTGACGTCGTCACCTTCAGCAGGGTCGATGGTCACTTCGGTGACTAGATTCTTATCGGTATCGAGAGTGCGGTTCGTGAAAGACTCTCCGATGGGTTTGAGGACGGATCTGTAGGTCTCGCCTGTCTTAGGATCTGTACGTCGCGGAGATGCGAGGCTGTAGACGACAAGGTCGACCTGGCCGAGATCGGCTTTGATCGTTTCAATGGTCTGCGCCTTGATCTCGTCGGAAAAGGCGTCGCCATTAATACTTTTGGCGTAAAGTCCTGCTTCGTGTGCCGCCTGTTCGAAGGCAACAGAATTATACCAACCTGCGCTGGCAGGTTTACCTTTCATCGAGGGGCGCTCGAAAAAGACGCCGAAGGTGGCGGCATTGTGACTGAAAGCGGTGGCGATCCGGCTTGAAAGGCCGTAGCCTGTGGAGCTACCGATTACGAGGACTTTCTTTGCACCACCCTCTTTTTTAGCCGCCTGGGCGACGTCAATTTCTTGGCGAACTTTGGCTGCGCAACCCTTTGGGTGCGAAGTGATACAGACAAATCCTCGGATGCGTGGCTTAATAATCATAGACTTTCTTAGTGGGTGTTTTAATAAGTAAACCACATAGAAAACAGTGCGTTTTGACGTCTGGCAATCGGTAATTCGTTGGGCTTATGCCCTAGGCACTTGCAAAGGCACAGCCTAATAGAGGCGCGCCTACTCCCCGCGAGTCGGCAACCTCTAGTTGCTTAAGCTAGACTACCCTTTACCGACACCACTGGCTTCGAAGCCAATCTCACGGAGAGCTTCAAGGTCGAGTAAGTTGCGTCCATCAAAGAGGAAGGCGGGCTGATGCATCTCGTCGTAAATCTTTTTGAAGTCGAGGTCTTTGAACTCATCCCACTCAGTCAGAATGAGAATGGCGTGCGCGTCTTTGGTTGCTTCATAAGCGCTTTCGCAATAGCTGACGAACTCGTTGTCAGCAGAGATACCAAGATCTTTCTGGATTTGAGCAAGCTCCACCTTAGGGTCATAAATCGCGATGTTAGCCTGCTCTTCAATGAGGTCTTGGCAAATATAGATGGCGGCGGATTCGCGCGTATCATTGGTATCCTTTTTGAAGGCGAAGCCGAGAACGGCGATTTTTTTGTCCGAGAGGGTATTGAACATCGAAGAGATGACTCGGCGACTAAAGCGGTGCTTCTGGAAGTCGTTCATTTCAATCACACTGTTCCAGTAGGCGGCGACTTCGGGCAGGCCAAAGTGTTCGCAGAGGTAGACGAGATTAAGTATGTCCTTCTGGAAGCAGGAGCCCCCAAAGCCGATGGAGGCTTTTAGGAACTTAGGGCCGATCCGGCTATCAGTGCCGATGGCATGAGCAACTTCGTCAATGTTGGCCTCGGTTGCTTCACAGAGTGCGGAAACTGCGTTGATTGAAGAAATGCGTTGGGCAAGGAACGCGTTAGCGATTAGCTTGGAGAGTTCGGAAGACCATAGGTTTGTGGTGAGAATGCGGTCTCGGGGAACCCATGTCGCATAGATGTCTACTAGTTTTTGAATAGCGGCTTTACCCTCGGTAGTTTGGGCGCCACCAATGAGCACTCGATCAGGCACTTCGAGGTCCTCCATTGCGGTGCCTTCGGCTAGGAACTCAGGATTCGAAAGAATCTGAAATTTACGACCTTTAGAATTCGAATCAAGGATCCTCTTGACTGACTCCGCAGTGCGGACGGGCAAGGTAGACTTTTCGACCACGATCTTATCGTCCTCAGCGACTTCAGCGATCTTGCGTGCACACTTTTCTAAGTAGCGAAGGTCGGCAGCACGGCCTGCTCCGACACCGAAGGTCTTTGTCGGTGTGTTGACACTGAGGAAGATCATTTCTGCTTCGCGAATAGCGGTGTCAATATCGGCAGAGAAGAAGAGGTTTTTACCACGGGCGCCTTGCACGATATCGTTGAGACCGGGCTCGAATATGGGGAGCTCATCCGAATTCCACGCGTCAATACGGGCTTGGTTAATATCGACCACCGTTACGGTGTGGTCTTTACACTTGTGGGCAAACATGGCCATGGTGGGTCCACCCACGTATCCCGCGCCTATACAACAAATTTTCATGATCGTTTTAGTTAAAGCATCTGAGGGTGCTGACAAGGTTATTCCCCGAGATAGACACACCCAAATCTGCGAACATTAATGGAAAGTCTCCGACCTTAAAAGCTACTCGGACAGCTCTAAGTGGATCGTGGAGACCCATCGAGCCACTGTATCGCCTCAACTTCACGGTAGAAATGACAGTCTATGCATAGATGAACAAATAAGTCCGAGGTGAAAATCACCTAGCGTCCTATTCTTGTAAAAGATTAAGGCTCTCGACTTGACAATGGACACTTGTTCACCTAAACAAGTGAACACTATGAAAGATTTGACTACGCGCCAACAAGAAATCCTTACTTTTATTGAGCACTACGAGTGGAGGAATGGCTACTGGCCTAGTATTCGCGAGATTCAGGAAAAGTTTAACTTTAAAAGCACAAATGCCGTGATGGGGCATCTGCGCGCATTGGAGCGTAAAGAAGTCATAGAGCGGATACCAGGCCAGGCACGCACTTTTCGTATCAACCGCCCCGACGCGCCAGAGATGAACGAGATTCCTGAAGACGCCACCGAGGTAGTCGACATTCCTGTGATGGGAGATATTGCTGCGGGTTATCCCGATCGCGTCGAACCCGCAGGCGAGATTGGGCGCCTTCAAGTAGACATCGCCAGCGCAGGTTACTCTAGTAGGCGCCGCAGCTTCGCTCTTCAGGTGCGTGGTGATAGTATGGTCGACGCTGAAATTTATGAAGGAGACATGGTTGTGATTGAGCCCCGCGACCCTCACGATGGCGACATCGTAGCCGCCCTCATCGACGGCGAGACCACGCTTAAGCGCTACATGAAAAAAGGCAACGAACCACCCTACCTTAAAGCGGAAAATAAATTTTATCCCGAACTTTACCCGATCAACGAACTGACCGTGCAAGGTGTCGCTAAGGCCGTAGTGAGAAGTTTGTGAGTTTAGCTAAGAGTAGGCTAAGAGTAAGCCATGAGTAGCTTTTTGGCTGAATGTTGTGTGTTGTTGTTGAAAGTTGGTTGATGTGCCACACGGTGTACTAATTTTTGGCATAACAATCGCCGCTAAAACGTAAATTTACTGACTAAAACCATGGCCGTTACCTTTGACCACACCCGTATTCGGGTATCCAATCTCGAAAAGTCCATCGACTGGTATTGTAAGACATGTGGCTTTCAAGTGCTCAAGCGTACGGAAAAATCTCCAAGTGGGAACCAGCTAGCGCACCTTCAAATCCCAGGGAGCGCCCATAATTTGGAGCTCACCCATTCTCCAGATTACGAACTCAAAGTATCCGAGGACTTGGTGCATACCTGCATCCGCGTGGATGACATCTTCGCCTATAGCGAAATGCTGGAAGGCCTCGATCTATCCCTCGACCTATGGCCAAGCAATTGGCGTGAGAAATTCGTAGACGGTAGAAAAATGGCTTTCATTACCGATCCAGACGGGTATGAGGTTGAGATCCTCGAACACTAGTGCCCCATTTAATCATAAAAAATATGAGAACAGGTAAGGAACTAATTCTAGCGACACGTGAATACGCTATAGACGACACCGCCAAAAGTTGGGCGACTATCGCTTCCACAGCAGCACTCCTAGTTGTATCCGCACTGGCCGTTGCCCTAGTACCCTATTGGCTTCTTAAATTACCAGTGGCGGTCCTACTGGGTATGCTGATGGTACGAATGTTCGTTATCTATCACGATCACCAGCACCATGCGATCTTGCCCAAATCTAAAGCGGCTAGACTTCTCATGCGCCTGTGGGGCATATTTGCTTTGACGCCTAGCTGCATCTGGCAGCATTCACACAATCACCACCATAATCATAACTCAAAGCTGCGCAGCTCACACATCGGTTCTTATCCTGTGATGACTAAGGAGCGGTATGAAAATTCGTCTAAAAGTGAGCGGACGAAATACTTACTTATGCGCCACCCGGTAATGATCCTCTTTGGTTACTTCACAGTATTTGCAATGGGCATGTGTATCGTGCCGATGTTAGAAAATATTAGATCGAATAAAGACTCTTTGATCGCACTGATTTTACATGGCTTACTCTACTCGGGCGTCATTATTAATTTCGGATGGTTGGCTGCATTTTTTCTGTTATTTGTTCCTTTCTTTATCGCGAGCGCAATAGGATCTTACCTTTTCTACGCGCAACACAATTTCCCTCAGGTCATTTTCAAAGATAAAGAGGGCTGGTCCTACGAAGGAGCTGCACTTGAGTCATCGAGCTACTGTCAAATGGGAGCCTTCATGAATTACATAACCGGTAACATCGGCTATCATCACATTCATCATTTAAATGCAAAAATTCCATTCTACCGTCTTCCAGAGGCTTACGAAAAGCTCCCAGAGCTGCAAGCGGCAAGGGTCACAAGCTTACGCCCAAAAGAAATAATGCGCTGCCTTAGCTTGAAAGTCTGGGATACAGATCAGCAAAAGCTTCTCTCCCTAAAAGAAGCGTTTGTCAGCTAGTGTTTGATCAAATAAGTGACAGATTCCCGAATGAAAGGGCTGAGATTTAATTTCTAGTCGACTCGAATCATTGGAGATATCTCTACGTTAACTCCAGAGGATGCCAGAACTGAAACTGGCAAACTATCAGGCTTCAATAATCCATTTAATGTAAAGATTCGCTTAGAGTAGCGCTTAAGATTCACCTGCTGCAGAGGATAAGCTTGGTGGTGGACCTGCCCCGTCATTAGTTGTGCTTTTGCATCATTGTATGCAAAGAGGCGGTAACGCTCGGCGAGAAAGAAATCTAAACTGCCCGGCTTTGCAGTAAACGGTTCACCTATTCGCTCCCATTCATACTCTTGGGGCGCATCCCAATCTGTCCCCATCCATAGCTCTGACCGATAAGAACGTAAACTTCCTCTCTCTTCGACTTGTATACGCGCAAACCGATAGTTCAGATGAAAGAATGTACGCGCTATCCAGTTGGGTAAATGCTTAGGTGTATCTAGAGAGTAAAACCAAACTCCTGGTCTGCCACGCTTATCGACTACGTAAGTACGGAGATTGAGTTCAGGGAAGCTCGATAAGCCTGGCACAGCAGGTAAAAAACGAGGGCGAACACCTCGCATCGAAAAAGGCACCACACCTAACCAAGCCTTACCCTTGTAAGTATCTACTTCTAAACCAGGTGGTAATACTTTCGCCGCAATATGCGGCTCAACTGGCCAATGCAGAAAGAGCAATTCCTCCCATCTTTGATACATGACAGTTGCTAGTTTCGGCTTCTCCCGCTCTGCTAGGCGATTTTGGATTGGCAGGATATCTAGGTTAAGGCACATAGTAAACTATCGCGATAGAAGGCAGAACATAACATCTACAAATTGTAGCTAGACAGGCGGACGATTTAAGGGACACGTCACTACTTCTCTGATTCGAGAAGTATTTTGTATTCTACTGAATCAACGAGGGCTTCCCAGGTTGCTTCAATAATGTTATCACTTGCTCCGACAGTGCCCCAGATTTCATTGCCGTCCGTAGACTCGATTTGAACACGGATGATAGCATCCGCGCCATGTTGGCTTTCGAGAATGCGCACCTTGAAATCGATTAGTTCGACGTCCATGATCTCGGGGAAAACTGGGGCAATTGCCTTGCGCAGGGCATCGTCGAGCGCACCGACAGGTCCATTGGCTTCCGCGACAGTATGGTGTGTCTCATCGCCGATTCTAACTTGGACAGTCGCCTCTGATACGGTGCGTTTGAGTGCAGACTGGTGGCCAACTATGACACGGTAGCCGATTAGTTCAAAATCCTCCTTCTTACCTTTGAGAA
>QXZH01000141.1 GCA_009886465.1 Opitutaceae bacterium | reverse complement strand
ACGACTTCACGGATGGAATTTTGTTATTTATTATTTAAATAATTGTATAGCAACAGTTTATGTATTCTTTGAGGCTACTAGACTGCTCTAATTAATTACTAATAGGGAAGTAAGCACTTTGATATCATTTAACATACTGCTTAACCTGTGCCAACTCTGCACTTTTATGAAAAAAGTGTAATTTTTCCTTTCCAAACGTATATTTACGGCTATTGTTCCCTTTCCAGTGGAGCGTATATATATGCAACTTGGTAATGAACAGAGCATGGTATCTCTGTCTACTTTAGTCTCCACCGCTTTAGGCTCCCTCGGGAGCCGTTTTGTTTTCCCGATAGTGCTTTCGGCCCCTCAGGTTGTTAGCAGTTACTGTCGGTTAACCCCAACAAAGTAGATAAATGGAAAAAATAACCTCACAGCTCACTAGTGTGATTAAGGGCATATCCGAACTCGGAATAGGCCTCATTGCACTTGGTATTATTGCTGAAATTGTCTTCGGCCAAGGCGCTATTTTTGGCGCTAGTGTAGTCGGAAACTTATCCTCAATCGTGGCCGCCATTGGTGGTGAAAACGGTTTTATTGGCTTAGTCGCCATTATCCTTATCTTCGCTCTGCTACGCAAAGGCGCTTAGCAGAACCCTGAAAACAAAACAAAACAAACCATAACCAAACTACTACCATGGAAGAAATATCTAATAAACTAAAGTCCCTGATCGGAAATCTCTCAGAAATCCTCATCGCCGCAATCGGCTTGCTCGTCGTCGTGCAGGTTGTTTTCGGCACTGCAGGAAATCTTGATGTTATCAGCAACTTGACCGGTCTGGTTGACAGCTTCATCGGCAGCGGTGCAAGCCTCGCAAGCTTGGTGACTCTCGTCCTGATCATGGGCGTGCTTTCCAAGCGTTAATCATAAAGTTATCTGCTTTATATTTTTGCTAGGGAGTCCCTTTGGGGACTCCCTTTTTTTTTGCACCAGACAGACCCTTCCCTCCGACGCGGCTCGGATGACTGTGCCGCCGAGAAGTAAATTTCAGTTAATTTAGTAAACTTGGTTTGACTTCGTCGATATTCAAAGTGCTGGCACTAAGCTTGCTTGGCTTTGGGGAATCCAGCATCGGCGCCCATCGGTTAACTCGATCTGCATCCACCTGTCTCGCTCGTCGATCAGCGTGAATTCAAGCCCGTCGTGTAAAGCTTGGCCGAATGCAGGTGCGTATACGTAGGCGGGTCCTTTGCGCGCTTCGACGGAATGGGTGGTAATGACACCTTCAGTGCGACTGCTTCTTGAGCGCAGGCCTAAGATGATAACACTAAGCGCCAAGGCGATCGCGCAGGCATAAGTGATTAAGCGCCAGCGCTGCGACTCGTAGCGTACATACAATAGCATGGTGCCACATAAGCAAAAGCTCAGCGCGATTGTGACGACGCGCAGCCAGGAGCTTGGTGTGCGTTGCAGACTGGTTCTACCCTCTGGGACCTTATTGAGCGCCAGCGCACGAGCGGCAGCCAGATTGTCAAGCAGGGCTTCATCAAATGGACGGATGCGCGCTGCGTTCCTGTAAGCGGCGATAGAGAGGCCCAGTCTGTTCGCTTGGAACCACGCGTTACCTGCATTGTAGTAGGCGCTGGCGGCATCGTTGTCCGTCTGTGCGACCGCTTCAAATAATAGAGCCGATTTTGTGTAGAAGGCGGAGGCTTGCCGAGTGCCGACGGGCGTGGCGAGCGCACTGGTGAAGGCGCTTTCCGCTTCGCTCCATGAGGCGGCAACACTTTCATTGGGCAAAAGACTCAAAACTACCATCAGGATGAGCGTCGTTTTGGCGAAGGCCACTCGCACTCGACGAGCGGTCGCATTGAGATCGCTTATTTCAGCGGCTTCCTCGTTCTGCGAAAACAGTGTCTTGTCTTTAGAAATGTGAATGGCTTGGATTCTGGCGATGATTTTTGAGTCCACGTTTGCTTCCTCAAGAGCAGCGCGAGTATCGCTAGCCGTCCATGCAACGCCTTTGGCATTAAAATGGGCGGCGAGGAAATTGAGGAAAGTCCGCCACTTGATCTCACTGCCTTCAGGGATTTTTTTGAACTCAGCATAGGCCCGAGCGCGTTTCTTGTAGACAGGATCTAGGGCTTGTTGTCGCCACTCTTTAACGAGCGGGCGTAGCGCAAAAAAAGCCAGTGGTCCAGTTGCGAGCCAGAGCCAAAAGTAGTCGTTCAAGAGTGAATGAATTGCGTAAAGAAGAGAGTTCATGCTACTTTTTTGATGATTATACCAAATGCCTTCATTAAAATCAACCAGCGGAACTTGAGCCCCCTCGAAGGCACTCAATGCAATATAGTCGATACCGTCTCTGGACGAAATTTTTAACGATTTGGGATCTGTTTCTTTCCATACATAGCGACCTGTTTGAGGGTCAAATACTTGAAAGCGTAGTGCAGGGAATGCGTTTAAATGTGACGAGAGTGTTCTGAGCCGTGCTTTAAAATGGGTGCCGTGCTCGTGCCAGATTCGTCCCATTTCAGAATCGACCAAGAAATGCGCACGAAGGCTCGGTTGTAGATTAAGAGGCGGCAAGTCCAACATTCCGTGAGGGAACTCGCTAGTAACTTCGATATCCACTTCTAGTATTTGCCCGAGTTCAACGGCATCGTCGGAGAGTCTGAGTTCGAAGTGGACGGGCTCGAAGAGTCCGCTAAAGAGGGCGCTTTGTTTTTCTTTCGGTAGTTCTAATACGGAGATTTCAATTGTCTTGGCTGTGGTGTGGTGACGTTTATATTTTTCGAAAGTGTCGACTTCTTCGAATAAGCCGTTATTAAAGTGAGCGGCATAACGATCAAAGTTGCCTGAAGGTTGATCGACGATGGAGCATTCCAGCGATAGGTCATCAAGAGTGTAGGTTCCAGCTTCTAGAAATTTTACATAGATCGGCAAGAGGACAGTGCCTAGTTCTTTCGGTTGCTCTGGGTTGATTTGACGTCTCGCAATTACACGGCGCCCACCGATAGGGAGGCCCATTTGTAATTCCTCGTCCTCAGTGCTGCGTGGAATGACGATTTGTATGGCATCATGACTAAAGAAATTAGGATTTATTCGTAGCGATCGGAGCGCTGAGGCTGGCAGATCGCTCCTCCACTCTAGGTCGATTCGGACTGCTTGTCCGACGTAGAGATCGCTAGGACTATCGACAGTAAATTTGAGCTGCATACGGTCAGACTTCACACGCTCGCTAACTGTGAGTTTAGTTGCTGCGGTTGTGAGTGATTGCGTTTCGCCTTTGAATTCTAGTGCGGGGAGCTCGATGGCACCTAGGCGCATTGGGCGGAATTGAATGATTGCCGCGTGATCGTTGCCAGAGTCTTTAGAGACCTTCTCGACGCGGATGTGGATGATACGGCAATCCTCGGTCGATCCTTCATCAATATCAGGCGCGGTGACTGCTTCCGCAAAATAGGCCACGGCTGTTGCATTTCGATCATCGTAGAAAGTCTGTGTTTTTAGCGTGACGGGGACCGACTCCGCAAAACAGGCCTGGTATACGAATACCGTGATGCAGGATATGAAGGGTAGGTGATTTAGGCGCATTAGTAGTCTTTCTCCACTTTAGCCGCATTGGCATTCGCGCGTTTCTGCTGTCGAAATTGAAGGTTTCCTTTTTCCTCCAATAAAATGTCTTCAATCGTATAATTGGGAGCGGGAAGTGACTGCATGTTCGATCCTGCAGCAAGGTCTCCCTCGCTGTAGCTGCTATCTGGCATGCTTTCACTCATCTCCGAATAATCATCCTCGTACATGTCTTCGTAGTCATCTAAACTCTCGTTCTCGGCATCTTCAGAGCTTTGCGGACTGGAATCATCTGACGCTTGATTTCCCTCTTCTTCGATCAAGCCTTTTAGCTCCTGAATCCATGTGGAGCTAAGCTCAATACGTAGCCCTGCACGTTCGAAGTCTTGCTTGTGTGCTTTTGATTTAAGGAAGGCTAAGCGGGCTTTTTGGGCCAGCTCAAGTGCAACGGTCGGTGATTGTTCGGCCTGTTGAACCGATAGTTCTATCAGGCAAAGCCCTCGGTTAAATAGACTCGCCGCCATTTGTTCGGCTGAGAGCTTCCCGTCGGCGCACTGTTCGATAATCGAGTTTAAAGTTTCTAGCGCTCCGTCATAGGTCTCGCCCTCGATGAGTTCGGTCGCCTTATCGAAATCTGTCTCGAGGGCGTGGAGCACAGTCTCAGCTCGGACTGAGACCTGTGGGAATCCGCAGAAAAATAAAGAGAGCACTATCGCGCTAGAACCTAATTTACGAGCGCTCCAACGCTCAGCGAGTAAGAGGCAAATAAGACCAGGGATGAGGAAGAATATAGCTGCGTCCTGATAGATGAGTTTTCCGCTATTGGCATTACCGGTTAGCGTCGACTTGTCGGCTACGTAGTCATTGTAAATTTGCCCCAAATGGAAGGGCTTAGTTTCAGCAGCAATGTATTCTGCATTTGGATACGAAGCGCTCAAATTACGGAGTAGCGCGTCCTCTAGTTTGGTCAGCACTGGTTTTTGGTCTATTTTGAGTGTTAGTAGGCTGCCATCTTCTTGAGGGATGAGTATTGGAGAGCCGTTATTAGGGTCGCCCAGGCCCACGACGAGTAATCCTGTATTGCTCTCTGCTAGTAGCGTTTCGACTCGCTCCATCTGCGAGCCGTGGTCGCCGCCGTCGGTTAGAATCAGTAAGTCTTGCACGCCATTACGTTCGGGATCGAATATTTGGTCGACTGCTTTCTCGACCGCAGACTGCAGGGTGGTGCCGCCGAAGTCGACCGTACGTGGATTCGCCTGCTCCAGCATATAACGGGCGAAGTCGTAATCGTAGGTTAAGGGGCATAGAATCGATGCAGTCCCAGCGTAGACGATTAGCGCGACGCGGTCGTTACTGAATTGGTCGAGGGCATCGCGGATTCCTTGCTTAGCTACTTCTAGACGATTGGGCGAAACATCGCGAGCTAGCATGCTCTGGGACACATCAAGCGCGAAGACAACATCGCGACCTGTTTGTGAGGTCGCCTCGTAGTAGGGTGCGTATCCTGGTCGGGCGACGGCGAGGGCAATCAGTGCCCATGCAACCAGACGTAGCCCATCTTTAAGGACGCGATGCGTCCTTCGCTCAGCGCCCAGCGAACGTAGGATGACTTTGCGCTGCTTGCGCGCGCGACGTAGTATCCAGCTGATCGGTATCAACAAACAAATTAGGAGCAATGCGCTCGGCCACTGGAAGGTAAACGAACTCATGGCGCAACGCGAAGCCATGTGGCTTCGAGGATCAAACTTAGGGTTAGAGCGGTGAGTGCGATCGCGGCGGGCAACCACGTAAAGCTAGCGAGGTGCTCTGCTTGGCGTAGGGTGATCTCCGTGCGCTCGAGTTGATCGATCTCTTCGTAAACCAGACGCAGAGATTCGTAACCGTAAGCTTTCCGAAAGAGGCCGCCCGTTTCCTTGCTAATATGCTCAAGGATTTTCTCAGAGGGTGTTAGCGTCTCAAAGGAGTT
Organism: Opitutaceae bacterium; assembly: GCA_009886465.1. Lineage (GTDB taxonomy): Bacteria > Verrucomicrobiota > Verrucomicrobiia > Opitutales > Coraliomargaritaceae > Thalassobacterium. The sequence goes on along the minus strand of QXZH01000141.1, from coordinate 6,333 downwards.
TGCTTCATCGATGGCTTGGAAACTTTCGCCGAAACTAATGCTGTAAATGCGGCAACCCCATGCTTTGGCTAATCCGGCTGATTCGATCGGTAGGTGTGCACCGGAGTTGTTCTCGCCATCGGTGAGTAGTATAATAACGCGGCTCTTGATCGCGTCCAAGTCGACGAGATCTTTTCGATGTTTGAGTTCTTCGAGGTTCTTTAGGCGAGCCGCAGCGATAGCGAGGGCATCTCCATAGGCGGTTCCATCCTCGTTTGGCCGTTGTTGTATCTCTAGATTACGCACGATCTGAAGGAGTGCTTCGTGTCCAAATGTGAGCGGGCTACGCGTATCTGCATAGCGAGCAAAGGTAATCAGTCCGATCAGATCATGTGGGCGGCCAGTCAGTGTGTCCCCATCACCAGCGACAAATTCCTCAACAATCTCCTTAGCGAGTTCCATGCGGCTAACTTTTTGCCCAGCAGCACTCTTCGTGGTCATGTCCATACTGCTAGAGACATCGACGAGTAGTTGAATGGCAATGCCTTCGTTCACCTCTCTATCAAAGGAAGCAGGCGCCCGGGGACCGGCCAGCGCGACAAGGACTGCAAGGACTGAAAGCTGTCGTAGGTATACGGTTACCCAAAGGTAGCGTGCGCGTCCTGGCTCTAAATTGGACGCTACTGCGATCGCATCCACCGTCACCGATGTGCGGATTTGCTTCTGTCTGAAGAGCCAGAAAAAGACTGGGATCAGCGCGAGCAACCATGGGTTTTGGAAACTCAAACTTGTGCCTCCTTATCTAAATGTTCAAGTAAGGCGTCGCGGTCGTAGGTCTTTGCATAGAGAGCTTGTTGGAGTGACGCACGGAGTACCTGCTTGTCCTGAGCATCATCTGTTTCGAGCCAGCTCTCAATAGTGTTGGCGGGAAACTCGCCGCAGCGAAGGCGATGAATTATAAGGCTTAAGGGGTCCTCGTCGGTGACGTCTCGTTGTACAAGTCCCACCTTTTTTTCACTCTGTATCAATCGATAGAAAGCAATGCAAATTGCGATAATGACGGCACCCCAGAGCCAGCGAGATGTAGGCTGTTCGTTTTCGAGATATGTAGGCCACGCCTCTGGAGTGGGGCTATCCTCAGTCTCGGTATAGCCAGTCACAGTGAGCTGAATAGGCTCTATTTTGACTGGCTCAACATCGACCAGTCCCTCGAGCGTGACCAATAGTTCTGTAAACAGGAACTCGCCTGAGTGCATCGCTTGCAGAATCCAGTTTTCATTTTGTTCGTAGCGCTGGGTCTGAGGGTTGAACTCAATCGGTCTTTTTTCGGTGACGACCGAGTGAATGCCTTCTGGGCTAAGTTTGGTCACTACCATCTCTTTAAATGCATCCGACTCGAGCTGGAAGCTTAGTCGAACGAGATCGCCAGGTGAGCACTCCTCGGGCGATAGAGTCACGGAGATCTCTTGCGCGAGGAGTGAGCAGAGGGGAAGGGTTCCCCAAATAAGAATGAAGCGAGCGATCATTTAGCCACCGGTTTCGTCGATTTCGTGGCGCCGGCGCTCATGGAAATAAGCGGTGAGGGCATCGACACAGTCACTACCGCTTTCAATTTGCATTAGGTTGATTCCTGCCTGGAGCATTTCCTTCTTGAGTCGCGCTTGTTGAGCCGCCTGTTGCTTGTTTTGATGCGCGTAATCGATAACTTGTTGTTGGTCTGTCTCGGCATCTTCGATTCGAATCAGTGCGCGTCCTTGTTTCGACTTATTGGCTGCGTGTAGAATCTGAATTGTATTCAAATCGTGGGCATTAGAAAGCGCTTGAAGTTCAAGTGTATTCGGATCCGTCAAGAAGTCTGATATTAGGAAAACAATAGAGTATTTCCGCGATAAGTGGCGGAAGCGCTCAAGCATGCAGAGGAGATCTGTCTTCTTGCTCGTTGGTTTAAAATTTATGAGTTCGTCGATGATTCGCATTGCATGTCGACGGCCTTTCGAGGGCATGATGATTTGCTCGATTTGATCGCTAAACAGAATGAGACCAACACGGTCTTGGTTCCTGATGGCGGCGAGGGTGATTAGGGCGCAGAGTTCAGTCAGTGTTTCGCGCTTTTTCCCTGAATCATCGTGACGCATTGAAGCAGAGACATCTACGAGCAGGTAGACGACTTGTTCGCGTTCTTCGATGTAGCGTTTAATGTGCGGTTCGCCGGTGCGCGCAGTGACTTTCCAGTCCATTGCGCGGACATCATCACCGTGTTGGTAGGGGCGCACGTCTTCAAACTCGAGTCCACGGCCTCGGAAAACTGACTGGTATTCGCCCGCAAGCACGTGTTCGACGGGGCGTCGGCACTTAAGCTCAAGTAGATTGAGGCGATGTTCTATGTGGTCGAGCATGTCCGACTGCGGGCTAGTTTACGCTTCAGTGATCGGCACCTGCTTGAGAAGTGTGTCGAGTAGATCGTCGGAGGTGATGCCTTCGGCCTCAGCGCGATACGAAATGGCAATACGGTGGCGTAGAATATCGTGGGCGACATCTTTCACGTCTTGAGGCGTTGTATAGTCGCATCCGTGCATGAGGGCTTGCCCGCGTGCACCCAGTGAGAGGTAAATGCTAGCTCGAGGCGATGCGCCAAACCGAAGATAACGACCAATGTCGAGATCGTAATTGGTGGGGTTGCGGGTAGCATCGACAATACGCAGGATGTAGCGTTCGACCTTTGGATCAATGAAGACCTCACCTAGTTGCTCGCGCAGCTCCATCAAGGTTTCAATCGTGAGAACAGGATCAACTGTCAGCTTTGGTTGAGGGCGAGCCATGCGCTGCATCACGATGTGCTCCTCGTCCATGGTCGGATAGCCGACTTTTAATTTGAACATGAAACGGTCGACTTGCGCCTCGGGTAGAAGGTAGGTGCCTTCTTGTTCGATCGGGTTCTGCGTGGCCAGGACAAGGAATGGTTGAGGCAAATCGAAGGTTTCCTTGCCGAGCGTCACTTGTTTCTCCTGCATCGCTTCAAGGAGTGCGCTTTGGACTTTGGCGGGAGCGCGATTGATTTCATCAGCGAGCAAAAGATTCGTGAAGATAGGGCCCTTTTCGGGAGTGAAGCTGTGGGCCTTTGGGTCGTAAACAAGTGTTCCAGTTAAGTCGCCAGGGAGTAGATCGGGGGTGAACTGAATCCGGCTGAATTTCGCATGGATAGATCGTGCGAGGCTACTGACAGTCAATGTCTTGGCGACGCCTGGGACGCCTTCCAGTAATACATGACCATTGCAGACAAGCGCTAACAATAGACGGTCAATCAGTGCGTCCTGACCAACGACGACTTCGGCAATGCAGTCTTTGATTTCTTGAAAGCTGGATAGTGGGGATCGTTGTTCGCTCATTGATGGGATGTATTTAACGTAAATAAATAGAGTCTACGAGGATTTCCTAGCATTCCAGAATTAAAATTGGGAAAATTGGAAAAGTCGATGCAGAGCCTTGCGCATACATTGTCGAATAGATAGGCGGCAGTAAATAAATATACTGGGTATCCATTATTTGAACTTTTCACTCGCAAGCTTGGATGCGTCGCTTATCTCCAGAGCTGTGAAATTTAATAATGTAGCCATTGAATCGATAGCTTATGAGCTCCCTGAGGAGGTTTGGACATCGGCTGATTTGGAAGCCAAGCTGGCAACTGTCTATGAGCGCTTGCACTTGCCTGAGGGGCGACTGGAGTTAATGACGGGAATTAAGGAGCGCCGTTTCTATCCTACGGGCACGCCTGCTTCGGCGGCTTCAGCTCAGGCAGGGGAGGCGGCTTTGGCCAAGTCTTCTTTTGATCGTGAGCAGATCGATTTGTTGATCCACTCAGCGGTTTGCCGTGACCGTCTAGAGCCGGCCACGGCCGCTTATGTTCACGGACTACTTAAACTTTCGGGTAAGACACAGATATTTGATGTATCCAATGCTTGCCTCGGCTTTCTCAATGCGATGGTGATCGCTGGCAGTATGATTGAGAGCGGTCAGATCGACCGTGCATTAATTTGCTCGGGGGAGAATGGTCGGCCGCTCGTCGAAAATACACTCCAGCAATTGCTCCAACCCGAGCTGACTCGGAAATCGATCAAACCCTATTTCGCAAATCTCACCATAGGTGCAGGTGCGGTTTCGGCAGTATTATGCCGCAAAGACCTCGCGTTAAGTTCGTGTCCGCTGATGACTGCTGCGGTCGTTGAGACAGACACCTCGCACAATGAACTTTGCCAGGGTGACAGTGCAGGCGACGCCCTGGAGATGCTTACTGATTCAGAGGAGCTCTTGGTCGCTGGTATTGGAGTTGCTACACGCGCATGGGAGCAGTTTGTTGCGGTAACTGCTTGGACTGCGGATACGCCTGACCGAATCATCACCCACCAAGTAGGTAAGGCGCATTCGCGCGAACTTTTTAAAGCGCTGGGTCTCGATCTGACCAAAGACTTTACTACTTTTGAAACGCTGGGCAATGTGGGTTCAGTTTCGTGCCCGATTACACTGGCGACTGCGATGGAGCAAGGTGCTTTCTGTGAAGGCCAGAGGGTGGCGTTACTAGGAATTGGAAGTGGTTTGAGCAGCATTATGATGGCCGTGGAGTGGCCCACGGCGTGAGTATCTCACGAGCCAGTGAATTACCGCCCGAAGTGCGGATCGAATATCCTTTTGTTAGCAATACGCTGTCCCTGTTCAATGGTGCGGCAATGCACTTTATCGACGAAGGCGCAGGGCCAGTTGTGGTCATGCTGCATGGTAATCCGACTTGGTCTTTTTTCTTTCGTAATTTGGTCAAAGTTATGGTGCAGGCGGGCTTCCGTTGCATCGTACCTGACCATGTTGGTTGCGGGCTTTCCGATAAACCTCAGGATTATAATTACACCTTGGCCCAGCGGATCGAGGATGTGGAAAGTCTGCTAGACCATCTTGGAATCGACCAATTCAGCCTAGTCGTTCATGACTGGGGCGGTGCGATCGGTTGCGGTTTGGCGGGTCGTCGGCCAGAGGCTCTAAAGAAACTCGTCTTACTAAACACCGGAGCTTTCCGCTCGAAACTCATTCCCTTTCGCATCGCTGCGCTCAAACTGCCCCTCATCGGCGAGTTTGTGATTCGTGCAATGAACGGCTTTGCGCGGCCCGCTGCGATCATGTCTGTGAAGACACCGCTCAAGCCTGCCGTGAAGCGTGGCATGCTCTGGCCATATCGTTCATGGGAAGATCGCGTAGCGGTATGGAACTTCGTTAAAGATATCCCCTTACGGAAGTCTCATCGCACTTTCCAGACCTTGACTGAAGTTGAAGAGGGACTCGCAAAGATCGCAGATAAACCAATCCAACTAGTCTGGGGCGCCAAGGACTTCTGCTTCAGTCTGCGTTTTTATGAGCGATTTAAAGAGTTTTTTCCTAATGCAGAATCGGTTGTTTATCCGAATCATGGGCACTATATTTTGGAAGACGGTGGCGAACAGGCTTGGTCAAGTATCCAAAGGTTTTTAGAGGATTAGCAGCTTTCCAATTTTGAATCCCAACCTGTAAGTTGGATAATATTCGAGCAAATCCATGGTGAGATGTTATTTGCTTTTTTCGAGAATTCCACCTTTACTCAACTACTTATGAGTTCCGTCCTTCAATTACTCCTCCAAGGTGAGCGTCTCGATACTGCCCAAATGGCGCAGATTCTCGGTCTGCCCGAGTCCGAGATCGACGCCGAATTGACCCGACTTAAAGCGGAAGAGATACTCCTCGGTTGGCGCCCAGTGCTTAATCCTGAACGCACACAAGAAGGTGTCGTCCGCGCCGTTATCGAGGTCAAGATCAGCCCTGAGCGGGATGGCGGTTTTGATCGCTTGGCTAGTCGTATTGCACGTTTTGATGCGGTCGAGTCCTGCTATCTTATGTCAGGTGCTTATGACCTGCTCGTTTTTGCCGTGGGTGAGGATCTGCGCGAAGTCGCCACTTTCGTTTCCGAGCGTCTCGCTAGCGTCGAGGGCGTGCTATCGACTGCCACTCATTTTATGTTGCGTGCTTACAAAGAGCAGGGGCACCTACTACTTTCGCCGATTGATGGCGAAGACAAACCCGCGGTCAGTCCCTAATGAGTGATAACGGTCAACATTTTGTGGCAGACCATGTAGCAGGTCTGCCTCGTTCGGGTATTCGCGATTTCTTTGCGATAGTCGCGGCTATGCCACAGGCAATTTCGCTGGGTATCGGTGAGCCGGACTTCGTTACGCCTTGGCACATCCGCGAGGCCGCTATTTTCGCTCTCGAAAAGGGTAAGACTAGTTATACTGATAATCTCGGATTGATCCGTCTGCGCCGCGAGATCAGCACTTACGT
>QXZH01000140.1 GCA_009886465.1 Opitutaceae bacterium | reverse complement strand
CGTTCGGGGCGAAAGGGTTTGTCGAAGGCGGCATTAAATTTGTAGCCACCCGAAAAATCCTCGACGCTGTCTTGGTCAGTTTTGCCGAGCACCTCACACTCTACTAGATTGAAGACAATATTACCGAAGTCACGACACTCACGAATACCCCAATACTCCAAGACGGGTCGAACCATCGGGCCATACTGGTCGATCGCGTAGAGGCGAATGCCATCCAGTAACTGTTGCCCAGTCAGATGATTCGACTTATCGAGATCACCGCTTTTATGGAGCTTCTTTAAACTAAAATCGAGCGCTTGACGCAGGAAGTAATAAGCACCTCGTGCGTAGCGCGGATCGTCCTTACGGATCGTGTGGATCACTTCGTTAAAATCTCTAGTCGGGTCATTCACTATTAATAGATGAAGCGCAAAAATCTATGAGGTCAACTTGTGAAACGTAGTGCTTGAGATCGCCTAAGAGCTAAACAATGCGTCCCGACTCTTCGCTCACGGTAAGTCCACGATTATCTGTAATCAAACGATAGGCGCGGCTTTTTTTCCCATTCACCTCATAAACCTGCTCCATTGCCTCAGCCACTTTACGTGCTTTTTCGCCCGAGGATACACAGACTACGGTCGAGCCGCTTCCACTGAGCCAACCCGTGTAGGCACCCGCATGGCAACCAGCCTCTATGCTCTCGCGACCAAATGGGTTAAGTAAGTCGCGATAAGGCTGGTGAATGAAGTCACTAACCGCCCCATCCAAACGGGCAAAGTCGCCCGACACTAAAGCACCGACCAAAAAAGCTAAACTATTCGCGCTACGTACAACATCATTGAACGGAATCGTATCTGGTAAGACACGACGGGAATTGTCCGTGAGAACTTTATAATCAGGCGAGACCGCGACAAAAGTCAGCGTCTCGGGCAGAGCAAAGCGCACATGTTCACGGTAGCCAAAAGTAACTGGATCCGTTCTCGCGATACAAAAACCACCGGCAAACGCGGCGCAGGCATTGTCTGGGGCATTGTCCAATCTCGTGGTCAGGCGAATCATGGCTTCCTGATCGAGCGGCTCATCGTGCAACTTATTCAGTCCAGCTACGATGGCGGCACGTATCGTAGAGCTGGAACCGAGACCACGCGCTTCGGGCACGTCGCCCCAAATTTCGTAATTAAAGCCCGTCGCATCATGGCCCGCGGCAGCTGCAAAAGATAGCGACGCTTCCTCGACCATCCTTTGAGTAGCCTCTTGCATCGTTTCGACGGGACAAATCTGCCCATCACTGCGCTCACTCAGGCGGATGAAATTATAAAGAGAAAGGGCAATACTCAGCGTATCAAAACCTGAGCCACAATTTGAGGTACTGGCAGGCGCCTGAACTATAACGGAACGAATCGACATAAAAGTAGTGATGAGTGAGCTTGGACAAGCGGAAATTTAGAGCGCCAGAGGCAGTATTTATACAACGCACCTTTAACTCGTATTGCTCTATCGCGAAGTGATGGTTAGCGGTGATCGCGCATGTCGCGCTCAGCTTCGCGCATCGTAATTTTCTTTTTCAGAGTTTCCCGTTTGTCGTGCAACTTTTTGCCCGTGCAGAGCGCAATCTCTATTTTAATCAGGCCATGCTTTAGGTAAATACGCAAAGGGATGAGCGATTTACCGCCCGCTTCCATCGCGCCGATGAATTTATGAATTTCTCGGCGATGCAACAGCAGTTTTCGCTTACGGCGAGGTGGGTGGTTTTGAAAGTTACCAAATTTATACTCACCTATGTGAGAATTATACATCCAGACTTGGCCTTTCTCCACACGGCAGAAAGCCTCGCTAATCTGTGCGTCGCCCGAGCGGATTGCTTTTACTTCAGTGCCTTGTAGTACAATACCTGCCTCAAAACAATCACCCACAAAATAATTGTGGTGGGCTTTACCATTACGGATCTCGCGTTGATGATCCGTCGACTTTTTTTTGGCGCACACTTTAGTTCGTTCCCTCTATTTGGGAAACGCAGAGGGCACGCTTTAAATTAATAGAGGCTAAGCCTCGTCGTCAACTTCAGCCAACTGATAGGTAATTTTACCTTCCATGACCTCCCGGAGGGCCATATCTTCAGCAGACAGGCGTTCCAAAGACTCGATGAGAGGCTTGTAACCACTCTTCAATTGTTTGGCACGGCGCGATACCACGTTGATCAGTATCATCGGATCTGTGATTTTCTTCTGGGCTTCTTTTAAATAGTCGTCTCTCAAAGTGATATTCCTCTAGATGTGTTGTAATTGGGAAAAAGCGCAAATTGACGCCCCTATGCCCCTTTGCAATAAAAAAGCAGGAATACTAGGGTTTTCGCCAAAATTCCCATTGACAGGGGGATGCCCGATTCTACTGTTCACCGCTTTTCCCAAAAATCATGAAAACGACTTTAGCTACTAAATCTGACCATACCAAAAACTGGTATATCGTCGACGCTGCCAATGAAACACTCGGTCGCGTATCGGTAAAAATTGCCAATGTGCTTCGTGGTCGCCATAAGCCTACCTATACACCGCATGCAGATACGGGCGATTTCGTCGTGGTTGTCAATGCCGAGAAGATCAAGGTCTCTGGTAAGAAAAATACCGATAAAAGCTACATGTTCTACTCGGGCTGGATGGGTGGCGAAAGCCACGTCAGCATGGACAAGATGCGCGCCAAGAAACCTGAATTTATTATCGAGCACGCAGTCAAGGGCATGCTTCCACGCAACAAGCTCGGTCGTGCCATGATCAAGAAACTCAAAATCCACGCAGGTGCCGAACATCCTTACGAAGCTCAGCAACCAAAACCACTCGTCTAAGCGCTGGTTTATCCTAACACACTTTTATATAATGAGCGAAGAAACATTTGTAACCGTCGGCCGTCGGAAGACAGCCATTGCGCGCGTCCGCCTCACACGTGGCACTGGCAAAATAGTCGTCAACGGCTATGAGCCACGCGCCTACTTTAAAACCGAAGAGTTTGCTAACGCAGCGCTCTCACCATTGAAAACTGTTGAGATGGCCGACCAAGTTGACATCACAATTAAAGCACAAGGTGGTGGCCTCAACGGTCAAGCTGGCGCGGTTCGCCTCGGCATCGCTCGTGCACTTGAAAAGCTCAACGCAGATCTCCGCGTGCCGCTCAAACAAGATGGCCACATGAAGCGTGATCCTCGTTCTCGCGAACGCCAGAAACCAGGTCTCGCAGGTGCTCGAAAGCGCTTCCAATTCTCGAAACGATAAACCGCCAGCGGCGGCAACGGTCGCATATTTTGCAACCCTCCAAAGCCGCGATTGCGTGGCTTGGAGGGTTTTTTGTTTCCCAAGACCTAGCATTGCCCTATTTTAACACATCTTAATCGTCTTCCTACTCATAATCCTAAAGCTCAAGTCGAGTAAGATTAAGAAAAATATTCATCCGACATCAGTCATCAGCAATTAAATCCATGAACGCAGCAATCATAGGCGCCTCTGGCTACTCCGGCGAAGAACTCGTGCGGCTTCTTTCGCGGCACCCAGATGTCACGCTCACCGCAGTCACCTCCCGGTCACTAGCCGGTAAGCTCGTGGCCGAACAGATGCCTGCGCTCCAACACCTCGTCGGCAAGCTTACATTTACGTCTTCTGATCCCGAAGAGCTGGCGGCCAATCCCGATATCGACCTCTTCTTCCTCGCCCTTCCGCACGGCGTGGCTTCGGAGTTTGCTGATCCTCTCTTTAAGGCCGGCAAGACCATCATCGACCTAAGCGCCGACTTCCGGCTAAGTAACACTAGGGTCTACCAAGATTATTACGGCCAAGCTCACCCCGCGCCAAACCTACTCGAGGCGGCACCCTACGTCATTCCCGAACTATCTGACAACAAATGGAAGGACGCCTCACTCATCGCCTGTCCAGGTTGCTATCCAACGAGTGTGCAAATTCCGCTCGTCCCGCTCCTCAAAACCGGACTCATCGACGCCAAAGGCATCGTCATTAATAGCTACAGTGGTGTCAGCGGCGCGGGTCGGAAGGTCGCAGAAGATTTCATCTACTGCGAAAGAAACGAAAGTATGAAAGCGTACGGCATGCCCAAGCATCGGCATCTCTCCGAGATCGAAGAGCAGCTCGAAAAGGCCGCTTTCGCCGACTGCGTCGTACAATTTAATCCGCACCTCGCCCCCATGTCACGGGGCATCTCCACAACTATCGTGGCCAAGGCCAAGACTTCCCTAGATAGCCTCTATTCAACTTGGGCAAAAGCATATGCAGAAAAGCCCTTTGTCACTGTTCTACCCAGCGGTACGCATCCTGACACCAAGCACGTAACTGGCACTAATCGGTGCGACATCTCTGCCATCTATGATCCTCGGACAGAAAACTTTGTCATCACCTCCGCGATCGATAACCTGCTCAAAGGAGCCAGCGGTCAAGCCGTGCAAATCATGAACCTAAAATTCGGCTTCAAGGAAACTAACGGCCTAGTCTAAACATTTCAGCATTTCCCATGAGCATACAAGTAAAGCTAATCGAAAGCCCAAGCGGTGTCGCCGATTGTCCTGGTTTCAAAACTGCCGGAGTGGCCTGTGACATACGGGGAAAAGGTGACCTCGAATTGCTCGACCTTGCGCTCGTTACCTCTGAAGAACCGTGTCATGCCGCCGGTGTTTTCACCTTGAACGATGTCTGCGCCGCACCCGTTCTAGTTTGCAAAGAGATACTTACTTCACCCTCCGCAAAGGTAGCAGGTATCGTCGTCAATAGTGGTAACGCCAATGCAGCAACAGCGGAACAAGGTATGATCGACGCCAAAGAAATGTCGGCTATTGCTCAACTCGAAACCGGCATTGGCTCTCCCTTTCTCGTCTGTTCGACCGGTCGGATCGGCCGGAAGTTACCGATGCAAAATATCAAGACAGGCATCACCGCCGCGGCTAAAGCACTCAATGAGGAGTCGCAAAATTCACTCGATGCAGCCGACGCCATCCTCACCTCCGACACAGGGCGTAAATGTGCGACTGCCCAGTTTACCTATGAAGGTGAGACACTCACCGTTTCTGGCATCGCGAAAGGTGCCGGCATGATCGAGCCAAACATGGCTACGATGCTAGCCTTTCTTGCGACCGACCTCGATGTCGATAACGCCGCACTCAAGAACACACTCGTTCAAGCCTGCAATAAAACCTTCAATCGGATCTCCATCGACGGCGACATGAGTACGAACGATACAGTGCTCCTACTTGCTAATGGAAAGTCTGGCTTAGTTCCCGACGATTCGCCCGAATTACTCCAAGCATTCCGGGAAGCCGTCTTCATGGTCTGCGATACTCTCGCCGAAAAGATCGTCGGCGACGGTGAAAAGATCACCAAGCTAGTCGAACTTATCGTCGAAGGATGCCAGACCGAGGAAGACGCCGAAAAAGTGGCACGTTGCGTAGGTAACTCACTGCTAGTCAAGACTTCCTGGTATGGTTCTGACCCCAACTGGGGACGGCTGGCCGACGCAGCTGGCTATGCCCGGGTCGGCCTTAAGGAGGCGTGCTTCGACATCCACTATGACGAAGTGCCCGCCCTCATCGGCGGCATTCCACAGGACAGTAAACTATCCGAGTGGAAAGCAATTGTTGCCAAAAAACGCTTCAGAATCACCCTGAATTTGAATCAAGGCAGCGGCACCTTCCGGCTACTCACCTCAGATCTGAGCGAAGCCTACGTAAACTTTAATAAGTCAGAATAATGTCTAATCTCATAAATCTAGACGTCACTACTAAGGCATCTGTGCTCTTAGAAGCACTCCCCTATATCCAACGATTTCGGGATGCGATCTTCGTGGTTAAATACGGCGGCGCATTTATGGACGACGCCAACCCAGAGGTGCGGACCCGTGTCGCGACTGACATCGCATTCCTCCATGCGGCGGGCATCAAAGTCGTCGTCGTACACGGCGGTGGCAAAGCCATCACGCGAGCACTCGCTAAGTCGGATGTAGAGACACGCTTCGAGCACGGCCTGCGGGTCACTGACGCTGAGTCGGTTAAAGTGGTCGATCACACGCTCAACAAAATTGTTAACTTAGAGATTTGTGAACTCCTTCAAGCCAAGCACGCCCGGCCGATTGCTTTACCTGGCAATAGCATCCTCGTTTGTGACAAAAAAGAGGTTCTCGTGGACGGCGAGTCCATCGACCTCGGCTTCGTGGGGGAGACGCATACCGTAAAAACTAAGATTATCAGGAAAGCTCTCAACGACGGTTACATCCCCATCATCTCACCCATGGCTTGTGACGAGGACGGTCAAATATACAACACGAACGCAGACGCCGCTGCGGGGCGCGTGGCTTCCGCGCTACGGGCGCGCCGCCTCGTTTACCTCTGCGATGTGCCTGGCCTAATGCGCAACGTGGATGACCCCGAGTCGCTCATTTCGTCTCTCAAAGCCGACGAAGTCGAAGGGCTGGTCAAAGACGGCACCATCAGCAAGGGAATGATCCCAAAAACTGACAGCGCAGTCAGCGCTCTTAAAAACGGCGTTCACCGCGTCCACTTCATCGACGGGGAGCAAGCCCACAGTCTCTTACTAGAAATCTTCACCGACCAAGGCGTCGGTTCCGAAATCGTGAATGCCTAATTGTTGGTTTCCAACCAATTCTTTCCTATGAGCCATCATCCCACATTAGTTAAAAACTACGGTCCGCCCACGTTCAACGCTGTGCGGGGCGAAGGCGTGTATCTCTATGACGATTCAGGCAGGCAATACCTTGATTTTGGCAGTGGCATCGCGGTCACCTCTGTGGGGCATTCACACCCAAAATGGGTCGCCGCCCTGCAAGCTCAAGCCGCGACGCTCACTCATTGCAGTAACCTCTACGGTATTCCGCAGCAGCAACAGCTTGCCAATCGGCTAGTCGCTCAAGCAGGCGCAGGTCGTTTGCTCTTTTGCAACAGCGGCGCAGAATCCAATGATGCGCTGATCAAACTCGCACGGCTCCACGGCAAAAGCATCTGTGGCGAAGAAGGCAAACGCTTCACTGTGGTGGCTGCCCAAAACGCATTTCATGGCCGGACCTTCGGCGGGATGGCGGCCACTCCACAGGAGAAGATTCAAGGAGGCTTTCGCCCAATGCTAGAAGGCTTCAAGTTCGGTGAACTCAATAAAATCGAAACTTTTGACAAGTTAGTCGACGACTCGGTCGCAGCAGTCTTCATCGAATCAATACAAGGCGAAGGCGGTCTCTTTCCTGCTGAGGCTGGCTTTCTGCAAGAGCTACGGGCTCTTTGTACTGAACGGAATGCGCTGCTCATGCTTGACGAAGTGCAATGCGGCATCGGACGGAGCGGGCACTTTTTCGCCTTTGAAGAAAGCGGCGTCAAACCTGACGCAATCGGTATGGCCAAAGGTCTCGGTGGTGGGTTTCCCATCGGTGCGATCTGGGTCTCAGAGCCTTATGCAGAACTTTTTCAGCCAGGCTCACACGGCACCACATTTGGTGGCAGCCCACTCGCCAGTGCTGCGGCCAACGCGACTCTCGATATCATCGAAGAAGAGAAATTGATCGAAAATGTTGCGGCCAACAGCCCCCAGTGGCACGCCGAACTAGAAAAGTTGGCCGAAAAATATCCCGAACTAATCGCTGGTATACGGGGTGCTGGCTACATGGTGGGGCTCGCGCTCAAACCCGAAGGCCACAATCTCAAGATCACCGCTGCCGCTCAGGAAAAAGGCCTCCTCACCGTTCCCGCAGCGTGCAATGTAATTCGGCTCCTTCCCGCACTCATCGCCACACCTCAACAACTCAGCAAATCCGTCGCTATTTTGGACGAGGTTTTTTCTGAACAAATTTCGTAATTCTCCATTGTTCCTTCAGCGCCCTAAAGGGCACCCGCTTCACCCGCCCCTTTGGGGTAAACCCTAAGCGGTTCACTATCTTCGCACTTATCGCGTTACATACTAATTCAATACGATGCACCATTTTTTAAAAGAAACCGATTTTACACCCGAACAAGCTCAGCAAGTTTTCTTACTCGCCAAGCAATTCAAACACGATCGGCTCAATTGCCCGCAGTCCCTTAACAAGCAATCATGGGGTCTGCTCTTTTATAAGAGTAGCACGCGGACACGAATCTCTTTCGAAGTTGGCGTCAACGAACTCGGCGGCTTTCCCATCGTGCTCGACTCACAAAACACGCAAATCGGACGAGGCGAAACAATTGCAGACACCGCCAAGGTGATGTCCCAATATCTACATGGCCTCGTCATCCGGACTTACGGGCACGAGATTGTCGAGGGATTTGCCAAACATGCCACGATGCCCATCGTCAACGGACTGACCGACTTCAACCACCCCTGCCAACTATACACAGATATATTCACTCTGTTAGAGCGCTACTCGCCCGAGGCGATGGATATCAACGCACTCATGGGCAAAAAGGTCGTTTTCCTCGGTGATTGCGCCAGCAATATGGCCAACTCATGGATCCACACTGCCGCCATGTTCGGCATGGAGATTGTGCTAGCGGGTCCCGAAGGTTTTGCACCGACTCATAAAATCGATGCTGTTTTAGAGGCAGATGGATTGGCAAAAAAATACGTCTTCACTACCGATGCCAAGGCAGCGGCCAAAGACGCGGACGTCCTCTGCACAGACGTATGGGTCTCGATGGGTGACGAAGCTGAGGCTGCAAAACGTAAGGCAGCGATGACTCCCTACCAAGTGAATGGCGATCTACTGGCATTGGCAAAGTCGGACGCCTACTTCCTCCACTGCCTCCCCGCCCACGCTGGCGAAGAAGTCAGCCAGGAAGTGCTCGATAGCCCTCAAAGTATCATTTTCGACGAGGCCGAGAACCGGCTACATGCGCAAAAGGCTATCATGGCGAAGCTGGTCGAGTTGAATTCGTAGGCAGAACTCAATACCAACCTGTATTTTTCAAGTTTTCAGTATTGTTAGCCCTTGAACCGCACGCCAACTTAGCTGTTTTTACGACTTTTCCAGCTATGCATCCGATCATTCTTAAAGGCCGCCAGGCATTCTCCGATTTCCGTCTCGCCGCACTTAAAACAGCGCTCAACGAAGCCATCGACGCGCACAAAATCGCCGAGATCGAAGCCGTCGAGTGCTACTTCATTGAGGCGGCCAATCCGCTTGACGATACCACCACCGAGCGCGCTTTCGTCCTCCTCGCGGCACAAGAACATTTTAGCCTTACCGATGACGGCGGTTTCTACGTCACCCCGCGCAAGGGCACGATCTCGCCCTGGTCTTCTAAGGCGACAGACATCTTTCATAACTGTGCCCTTGAGTCTGTGGCACGCGTCGAGCGCGGCATTTACTTCCGTCTCATCACCGCCGATGGTCTCGTCCTCGGCATGGAAGACCTTGGCTTGGCGCTCCTCGCCCTGCACGACCGTATGACCGAAGCCGTCTATGACGACGTCTCCGACTTTTTCAGCCACTTCGAACCCGCCCCCCTACGCACGGTCCCACTCATGGCCGAAGGCCCCAAAGCTTTTGCCAAAGCCAACATTGACTGGGGCCTCGCGATGTCCGAACCCGAGATTGATTACTTGGTAGCCGCCTACCAGAAAATGGAACGCGACCCGACCGATGCCGAGCTTGTCATGTTCTCGCAGGTCAACTCCGAGCACTGCCGTCACAAAATTTTCAATGCCGACTGGATCGTCGACGGCAAAAAAAGCGATATTTCCCTCTTCGGTATGATCCGCAACACCCACAAGTTAAATCCCGGAGGCACACTCTCCGCTTATGCCGACAACTGCGGCGTGATCCCAGGTTCCCCTGCGGACTGGTGGGAAGTCAACCAAACGGGCTCGAACAAAACTTATCGTAAGACACCGAGCCAGTTAGACATTCTTTGTAAAGTAGAGACCCACAATCACCCTACCGCGATCTCGCCCTTCCCGGGCGCCGCAACGGGTGTCGGCGGTGAAATCCGCGACGAAGGTGCCACTGGCATTGGCGGTCGCCCCAAGGCTGGCATCTCCGCCTTCATGGTTTCCAATCTCGAAGTGCCTGGCTATACTCAACCTTGGGAGAAACATATCGCCGAGCACCCGACCCGCATGGCATCCCCGCTCGACATCATGCTCGAAGGCCCAATCGGTGGTGCAGCCTTTGGCAATGAGTTTGGTCGCCCACAACTTTGTGGCATGTTCCGCACCCTTCAGCTAGAGCACAACGGCCAACACCGCGGCTATCACAAGCCGATCATGGTCGCAGGCGGCATGGGCAACATGAAGCGCGAGCACGTGGCCAAGAAGCCCATCCCACCGACAGCACTTATTCTACAACTCGGCGGTCCGGCGATGAAGATCGGTCTAGGCGGCGGCGCAGCCTCCTCCATCGGAGCGGGCTCGCAGTCCGAAGCACTCGACTTCGATTCCGTCCAGCGTGGTAACCCAGAAATGGAACGTCGCTGCCAACAAGTGATCGATGGCTGTATCGCACTCGGCGCGGATAACCCCATGCTCTCTATTCACGACATCGGCGCTGGTGGTCTCTCCAACGGACTCCCCGAACTCGTTGAGGCCACTGGTGGGCGCTTCCACCTACGCAAGATCCACAACGAAGACTCTTCCATGTCGCCCATGGAGATTTGGTGCAACGAATCCCAAGAGCGCTACGTTATGGCCGTCATGCCTGACCGCATTGATGCCTTCACCGCGCTCTGCACACGCGAGCGCTGCCCCGTCGCCATCGTCGGCGAAGCGACCGACGACGGGCAACTTGTGCTCGAAGATTCCCATTTCAAAAATAAGCCCATCGATATGGAAATGAGCGTTCTTCTTGGCAAGACACCGAAGATGCTCAAAGACGTGAAACGTCTCACCGAAACCCATGCCGAGTTCGATGTATCCGAAATTCAACTACCTGATGCCTTCGACCGCGTTCTGCGCTTCCCAGCCGTCGCCAATAAAAGTTTCCTCATCACCATCGCCGACCGCAGCATCACCGGCATGGTCGCCCGCGATCAAATGGTTGGCCCCTGGCAAACACCCGTTGCCGACGTCGCTGTAACCGCCACTAGTATGGATAGCACCACCGGCGAAGCCATGGCAATGGGTGAGCGCACACCAATTGCGATCCTCAACGCAGCCGCATCTGGCCGTATATCGATTGGCGAATGTTTGACTAATATCGCGTCCGCCTACGTCGGCAAAATCAGCAACATTAAGCTCTCCGCTAACTGGATGGTCGCCGCTGGCGAAGCTGGGGAAGACGCTAACCTTTACGACACCGTCAAAGCTGTCGGCATGGAACTCTGCCCAGCCTTAGGTATCTGTATTCCCGTCGGCAAAGACTCCATGTCCATGCGCACCAGTTGGGAAGACAGCACCGGCACAGACCACAAGCAAGTCTCCCCGCTCAGCCTCATGGTGACGGGATTTTCTAGCGTCGAAGACGTCCGCAAGACTGCCACACCAGATCTGAAGTCAACCGACAGCGCTCTCTTCCTCCTGGATCTAGGCGCGGGCAAAAACCGCCTCGGCGGCTCCACTCTTGCACAGGTTTATAATCAGGTGGGCAAAGCCACACCCGATCTTGACGACCCAGAAAAGTTCGTAGGTTTCTTCAGCGCTATTCAAGAGCTCCTCGCGAACGACCTCATCCTTTCCTACCACGACCGTGGTGACGGTGGCCTAGCAGCGACCCTTTGCGAGATGGCAATCGCCGGCCGCAAGGGCATTAACGCCGTCCTCGACAAGCTAGGCAACGATCCACTCGCCGCCCTCTTCTCCGAAGAGCTAGGCGCAGTCATCGAAATCGACATAACAAAGCTAGCCACCATCATGGGAGTGCTCGCCAAGCACGGCGTCTCTGACATCACGCACCTGATCGGCAACACGTCGGCAGAACCTATTCTAAACATCCAACTTAATAACGAACAACTATTCAGCGAAAGTGTCACGGTGCTGAACCTCGCATGGTCCGAACTCACTTACCAGATGCAAGCCAAGCGCGACAACCCAGACTGCGCACAGGAAGAGTTTGATGCCCTCCTCGAAGAAACTAAGGGCATCCTGATCAAACCCTCATTCAGCGTCGCTGAAGTGGATGAACTTCTAACAGCGAACTCCCAACTTTTAAGTTCTAACACAAAGCGCCCGCTCGTCGCCATCTTTCGTGAACAGGGAATTAACGGCCAAAACGAAATGGCCTTCGCCTTCGATCGCGCTGGTTTCCAGAGTATTGATGTCCACATGACCGACCTCCTCGAGGGTAGCGTTGACCTCGCAGACTTTGCGGGCCTCGTCGCTTGCGGCGGCTTCTCTTATGGCGACGTCCTCGGCGCAGGTTCTGGTTGGGCCAAGAGCGTCCTCTACAATCCGAAACTCAAAGCAATGTTCCAGACCTTCTTTGAGCGTGAAGACAGCTTCACCCTAGGCGTCTGCAACGGCTGCCAAATGATCTCTCAACTCAAGGAGATCATTCCTGGCGCCGAGGGCTGGCCAGAGTTCAAGCGCAACCGCTCCGAGCAATTCGAAGCCCGCTACAGCAACGTTGAAATCATGGAGAGCCCTTCGATCTTCTTCAAAGGTATGGAAGGCAGCCTCCTCCCAATCCCTGTCGCTCATGGCGAAGGCCGCGCCGACTTCAGCACTACAGGCGACTTCGAGAAGTGCCTCACTAGCAATCAAATCACAGCCCGCTACATTGATTTCAAAGGCGAAGCGACGGAAGTGTATCCAGCTAACCCAAACGGTTCCCCTGCTGGCACCACTGGCTTCACCACAAGCGACGGCCGCGCCACCATCATGATGCCACACCCAGAACGCTGTTTCCGCGCCGTGCAAATGTCATATAAACCCGATGGAGTCTTTGAAGCCGAAGCCGGCCCTTGGCTGAAGATGTTTCAGAATGCGCGGGCTTACGTCGATCTGGATCAGTGAGTCGAGGAAAGGCCTTACGCACAAGCATGCTAGTTTGCGCAGCTCGCATAAATTGAAAAGCCCTTGCAATGCAATTTCATGCACGCAAGGTTCCTGGTTATTATACAGACCGCTAAATAATAGCGGGATGGGTAAAGCGCTTCTTAAGAGTGCTCTTTTCTTAAAACCAAAAATCATTCATCCTAACTCAACTTTAAACGACTCAATGCACCCGCATATGACAAAAAATTCCGCAGCTTCCCCATTGATTACCCAAGGCTTAAAACTCACATGGATCGCCAGTGCTTTCTATTTAAAGCTGGGCCTCATTAGTATGCTTTCGCTTGGAGGTCTTTGCGCCAAGGAAGCACCCAATTTCATCCTCGTTTTAACCGATGATCAGGGCTGGACGAGCCTGTCAGCAGCGATGGATCTTAGGCTCCCTAACAGCAAAAGTGATTATCATAAAACCCCTAACATGGATGCCCTACTTGAACGCGGAATGCGCTTTAGTAATGGCTACGCAGCTTCACCAGTTTGCTCGCCAACACGCTACAGTATACAATTTGGCAAATCACCCGCACGGCTAAATTTTACAAGAGTCGTCGGGCGAAATGGAGCTGACCATAACCAAGTAGGTATCCCACAGATTTTGAAAGTCGCCGATCCCGATTACTTATGCGCCCACCTCGGCAAGTGGCACATTAGTGCAGATCCTGAACGCTACGGTTACGATGTGCATGATGGCAAGACGACTAACCGAGAGGGAGGCTTTACGATGAAAGACCATGATCGCGAATGGGGGGGCTACGCCGAAGACGATCCCAAGCGAGTGTTCTCTCTTACCAACCGGGCCATCGACTTTATGCAAAAATCGCTCGAGGAGGAGCGGCCTTTTTTCATTCAGATTTCCCACTATGCGCTGCACTCGAACCTTGTTTATAACGAAGAAGCTTTCGATGAGGTAGGTAATTGGCCTGATGGCAAAGTTCACCAAAACCGAGCTTACGCGGCCATGGTTCACAACCTAGATCAGTCGATTGGTCTTCTCCTAGAGGCTTATGATGCACTGGACCTCGCAGAAAACACCTACCTGATCTTCACTTCAGACAACGGCGGCATGCCGACACTGCCAATTCAAGTCAACAAAGGCGAACCCTACTCGGCGGGGCTAAATTCGCCTCTGCTTCGAGGTAAATGGGATTTGACCGAAGGTGGCATACGCGTGCCATTTGCCGTCATGGGCCCGGAAGTGGAAGCTGGCTCACAGAGTAATGAACCTGTCATTAGTTATGATCTTCTGCCTACTCTCGCAGATATCGCCGGTGCGACCGATGCCCTCCCCGATGAGCTAGATGGCCGAAGCATTCGCCCCATGCTCAAAAATCCTGACACCAAAATTCAACGCCCACCCGAAGGCTTAGTCTTTCACTTCCCACATTACAATGTTGTTGGCCTCAATGAACCGCATTCAGCAATCCGCATAGGCGACCACAAGCTACTGAAGTTTACCTCATCCAAGCGTGAATTGCTCTTTAACGTCGCCGATGATCCGAGCGAGAGTGAAGATCTTTACGAGGCAAACATCGCTTTGGCTGGCAAACTCAATACTGAGCTCGAAACTTATCTTGATGCAGTCGGTGCAGAAAAACCAGAGGACAGTAACAGCTGGAAAAATGGTCGTTCGGGTGCAACTAAGACACTCTTTCTCTCACGATATCCGAAATGATGCACCCATTGCCTTCGACCACTCGCTGCCTGTGGAGCTTACTCACTCTGCTTTGCCTGTCAGTAGATGTCTACGCAAACACAAGTGCGACGAAGCCGAATATTGTTCTAATCTTTGTGGATGATATGGGCTTCGGCGATCCGGGATGCTACGGCGGTACGCTCGTGCCCACTCCAAACATTGATTCATTAACTGAACCTGGCATTCGATTTACCCAAGGGTATAGCGTAAGCCCTGTTTGCGGGCCCAGTCGAGTCGGACTGCTCAGCGGCATGCAACCAAGCCGCATTGGCGTTTACTGGAATCCTGATATGGGGGCAGTGCAGATGCCAAAGGGCCACCAGATCTTGCCACAAGCACTGAAAACTGCGGGCTACACTACTGGCTTAGTGGGGAAATGGAACCTCAACAACCCAGGCTGGGACCCAATGCCAGCGAGCAACTATTTCGATCAAACTTATGACGTGATGGTCTGGGAGGGAGATTATTGGCCAAACGAAAATGGCGTTTATAAGGGCGTCGATGACCGTAACTATGGGAGCAGTAAGCAAAGCGGTATTTGGGGTCCGGCAGAAGCCGGCGAAGAATACCTGACCGATCGACTGACCCGCCACGCATGTGAATTCATTCATGAGCAAAAAGATAACCCGTTCTTCCTAATGTTGTCCTATAATGCACCACACAGTCCGCTACAGGGCAAGAGTGAGCATCAAGAACAACTACAACACATCGAGAGTGAAGCATTGAAACTCTACGCCTCCATGATACTCACGATCGATGACGGCGTCGGTCAAGTATTAGGCGCTCTCGATGAGTCGCAAATTACTGAGAACACTATGGTTCTATTCATCAGCGACAATGGCCCCGCCATTACTAGCTTTAAAGGAATGCCTGAAGCATGGCCACGAGGCGAACTACTTGGCTCCACTGCTGGGCTGAGAGGCCATAAAGGAACTTATTACGAAGGTGGTATCCGTGTGCCATTCATCATTCAATGGCCATCGACCATCCCGCAGGCGATTACTTGCGAGCAAGCAGTGACTACCTTAGATCTATTGCCTACCTTGTGCGCTGTCGCAGGGGCCAACCCGAATCAGCAGATGTATGTGGATGGCCACGACATTACGCCCACTTTCTCACCAGAAAATCCCACTTTAGCGGAACGAACCCTCTTGTGGATGTCCGACCAAGCAGGAGCTGTTCGCCAAGGCGACTGGAAGCTGGTCTACGATGAAGATGATGGGGAGCAACTCTTCAACCTAGGGAAAGACCCTGCCGAAAGTCAGGACCGCTGGCAGCAAGAGCCGGAAATCGCCCGTCAACTCAAAGCTGCACTCGGCCAATTACAGGCGGAAGTCCCACCACCGATTACCCCGAGGAAATCTCGCTAGTTCCAGAAGGCGTGCCCTTCCTTAATACTGCCCAGGGTGGCGATAATCTCCCCAGCGGTGCTTGATCGTACGTTTAAGAGGGATTTGCATACCGCCCGAGTTTTCCAGCCAGTCATAAATCTCACCGGCGAGTTCGCGGATGAGGTCCTGGTGCTCGGGGTGCTCGATTAAATTATACATTTCGTTTGGGTCGCTTTGGAGATCGTAGAGTTCGTTTCGTTCCCAGAGCCCATGATAGCGGATTAACTTGTAACGATCTGTGCGAACACCGAAAACGGATGGAGTCATCGGGAAATCATACTCCCAATAATATTCGTAAAAGACTTTATCCCGCCAGAGCACTTCTTTTCCTTCGAGTAATGGCAAAAAGGAATCCCCGTGCATCTCAGGATTTTTTTCAAGTCCTGCCATCGCCATAACTGTGGGCGCAATATCAATGTTTTGCACAAGGCTGTGTAAAGTTTCACCACCTTCAAATAGGTCAGGACAACGCACTAAGAGTGGCACCTTAGCGGATTCCTCATAGAAATGCCGCTTGTCGATCAATCCGTGCTCACCCCAGCTGAAACCGTTGTCGCCCATGTAGATCACTACGGTTTCATCCGCGATACCGCGCGCTTCTAGATACGCCATCACAGTGCCTATACTTTCATCGACTCCCATGAGGGTTTCGCAATAATCGATGACCAAGTCACCCACTGCTCCGTTGCCATGATACATGTAATCCACACCGTGCCAACTGTGACGCTGCTCCTTGACCCACTCCGGCCAGAGCAAATCTTTATAGCTACCATCTTGAGTTTGTGAGTAGGTCGCCGGTAATTCGTAGTCTACCCCCGCATACATTCCCGCATGGCGGGCTGCCTGCTTGAATTCTGAGTGTACCGCCTTGTGCGATAGATACACGAAAAAGGGCTGATCCGATTCTATTTGCTCCATCCATTCCACGGCATGCTCCGTCAGTAGATCAGATGTATACACGGTATCCTCATAACTGGTATGCTCCCCATTAATGTTGAGCGTTACACCAGTGTAGACGCCCTGTCCTTTAAAAGATTCCCAGTGATTAAAGCCAGGCTGCGGGTCGTCAGACTCATCACCCATGTGCCATTTCCCGAAAAACGCAGTCTGATAGCCAGCTTGCTGCAGGTATTCTGGGAAATAAGTCAGGTTACCAGGATTTGGAGCCTGATTGTCTACTATGGTATGCGTATGGGCGTAAAGACCCGTTAAGATCGAGGCGCGGCTTGGGGAACAGAGCGAGGTGGTCACGTAAGCTTGGTCAAAATAAACTCCCCGCTCCGCCATACGATCCATCTGAGGAGTCTTCAGCCAGGGCACTTTACCCGTAAAGCCCATAAAATCGAAACGGTGATCATCGCTCAAGATAAAGACTACATTACGCTTGGGCGTTTCTGCGAAAGCAAGCGAAGTAAGGAGCGCTAAAAAGGAGAAATAGGTGAAACAATTTTTAAATTTCATGGGTGTAAGTGCGGAGAATCAACGGGGATGGCAAAGTGTATAGATAGGCCTTTCAACTTTTTTCTAATCTTATTTCAAATTTTAATAATGCGCTAGCGCCTAACATAAAAAATCCAGCTAGGTGGAAATTATAATTGGACTGACATCCAGTTAATGAAATCGAAATAGTTCCGGTATGCTTGTGCATTTTTGTTCCGAATCGAAATAGTTGCGCCAAATCGGTGCATTTATGTACTGAAAATGCACCTTGATGACTTAAAGTATAATTCTTTAGCATCCGACGAAAGGACCAGTTTTAATTATATAAAGTATTTTATAACATGTATTTATACGTTTTATTAATGGGGGTTCTGTATGAGTTAAGACAAATATTAATTTAAATGTGCATTTAAGTGCATTAATGCTTGCATGAACAAAAATTACCGCCAGTATTGTAACACGCTTTAATCTACAACCCTAATAATAATGAAAAATACCTTACTAATTTTAAGTCTAACAGTCGCATTAGTTGCGAGTTCCTACGGTCAGTATACTATTGCAGTCAATTCTGTTGCAGGCGGTGCATTCGACAATCTAGTCAATACTGGCACTCTTAATACCCAAATCACTCTTCCGACTGATGGCGATGCCACTGGCAACACAGGTTCAAACAATTACATCACTGACTTTTCAGTATTCGCAACTTCTTTTGTTACTGGTTTAGGAAACGTAGATCTTTACAAAGTTGGTGTAAAAAACGCATCAGCAGGGGTAGCAGGCAATGGTGCTTGGGCTGATTCTAGCAACGCTCATTCCTTTACGCTTAATGTGGTCGGTAATCCTGGAGCTCATGGTAGCAATCTTGGACCTCGTTGGAGAGTTAATTACTCCAGAGACAATGGAACTACACAAAATGGTGCTTGGTCGGATTTAGCTACTGGGAATAATGAGATCGCCATCGCAGGTACTGTTTTCGATCGCACTGTCGCTGTTCAAATTGCTGGCATTGTGAACTATGATTTATTCAGCCACGATTACACGAGCGGAACTGACAGCATTTCAGTATCTGCTGTCCCAGAGCCTAGCTCTTATGCCCTGCTTGCCGGTCTATTCGCTTGCACCTACATGATGGTTCGCCGTCGTGCGGTAAGCTAGACTAAGCGCCATTTCTCGAAAAGCCTCCCTTCAAGGGGGGGCTTTTTTTGTGTCTTTATACAAAGTTCCAAAAAAAAATTCGTAAAGCTATGCCATGCTTAGTGGCATCACTCTCGGGCTAGATCTTTGCC
>QXZH01000014.1 GCA_009886465.1 Opitutaceae bacterium | reverse complement strand
ACTTTGGGTTTCGACTCGGACCAGCGTTGTGATGCTCAGAATCAGAAGGAGTACAAATGCCATCAAAGACAATGCGATGACTAGCGCAAAACCATGATTCGGTGCAGGACGATGTTTCATTTGGGGAAGGAGAAAGTTAGACTAGGAAAACTTACGCGAAGCCACTTATAGAGAAGTGATATAACTGAATGCTATATATAGCAAAATAATCAATTCTTAGCGTGTGTAAAGCACTACAGAATGTATCACAAATCATCATATTTGATATATACACAAATGACTAATAAATACCAATAAATGAACCCGCAGTAAAATGCCAGCGTCTTAATTGCAAAACATCTTGGAACATTCGAAATAGCACAGTATGATGCAAATCATGACCTTACAATAGTTTCATTTTATGCTATTTTTATTTCAAAATTAACTATTAAATAAACTCTCTTGTTAGAATAGATTATATAGAAGTTTCATTACTCCCCTGAAAACCCGACTCCCCAATGTTACGGCGCAAACATATCCTGCTATTACTTGAATGGTATGACTATCGCATTCACCGTGGTGTCGCGCAAGTTGCGCGTGAAAACGGTTGGCAGCTTAATTGCCCTAAGAGCTTTACCCACAACGAGGGTATACTTAACAATTGGCAGGGTGACGGCTGTATCGCCCTTCTGCAGTGCACCCAAACACTC
The DNA here is from genome assembly GCA_009886465.1 of Opitutaceae bacterium. Taxonomy (GTDB): domain Bacteria; phylum Verrucomicrobiota; class Verrucomicrobiia; order Opitutales; family Coraliomargaritaceae; genus Thalassobacterium. The sequence continues at coordinate 9,677 of QXZH01000014.1, read as the reverse complement.
GATTACTTCCGTAAACACAAAATACCCTTGGTCGACCTCGGCCTCGGCAATCACAATCTTCCAATTACAAGGGTTGTGACTGACAATGAAGCAATCGGCCGGCTCGCTGCCGAACATTTCAGGGACCATGGTTATAAAGAAGTCTTCGCCTTAACGGCAAATGGTATTAAAATGTACGAGGAGCGCTTACAGGCCTTTATCACCCACATGAAAGCGGATGGTGGTAATGTCACCGTGTTTGATTCCGCAGGCAGGACAGAAAGCAAAGTCATTCAGGAGTTGCATGATCTTGCTCAAGCGCAGGGTCGTAAAGTGGAAGAACTGTCGGTGGGCTTCTTTGCCTTCCAAGATACTGCGGCCGCTGAGATGATCTCCATCTGTCTTAAAAATAATCTCCGCGTCCCAGAAAATATTGCAATACTGGGAGTCGACAATGACGACTTGGTCAACAAAGGCCTGAGCATTGAGCTCAGTAGTGTTGATAGCGATCAGGAAGGACTCGGCCTGACTGCAGCAAGAACACTACAAAAATTACTGGACTCTAATTCTACGGCAAGTGCGGGCTCCATCGTGCGTCACCCGCCAAAGGGAGTCGTATCAAGGCTCAGCACAGATTCCTACGCAGTCGCCAACCCGTTAGTTGCTAATGCTCTGCACTGGATCAAAAACAATTTCTACAATGGCATACAGGCAACGGATGTCGCTGAGGCCATGGGCGTCACTCAGCAAGGCCTGCAAAAAGCATTTGCCAACTGCTACAGCAAATCGCCGGGGCAAGAAATCCGCTATCAGCGCACGCATGCGGTTGCTCACCTACTCCAAACAACAGACGCTAACTTGGACGAGATTGCTAAAAATTGCGGCTACTACTCGGTCAATTCTTTGATCAATAGCTTTCGCGCAGAACATGGAACCACGCCAGGAAGTTATCGTAAGCGCCTCAAATCTGCATCGCAGAGTTGAGCCCATTACGCTGAGGAGTGAAGCAATCCTCTGACCTAAAGCCTAATCATGCAAAATAGAGACTAGCAGCTCTGATCACTATATCTCAGAGATACCTACACATGAGGGGTCGCGTCTGCCTACGGCTTCTTAATTACCCTCCAGAAAGCACGACTGACCGCCGGATCTGGGGTAAGCGCCCAAATCATGTTAGATTTGTCTGCAGTCAAATTGCTTTCTAATATCGTCCACCCGTTGGCCAAGTCTAACGACTGCTCCAATCGATAAGAAACACCCAGTTCGGCGTTCCAGCCGAGCGAGATCGAACCATTTCCATCATCCATCAACACGGAGGCGACGATGTTTGGAGTTTGATATTCATAAACCCGCACATGATCGGCATAGAAATTCACCCCGATTGCTGGACCATTCAGTAAAAGCTCAATCTCTGCGATCCCATCGCTATCTGGCATGGTATAATCGCCTTCGAGCAAACTAAAGCGACCGTTGGTGGCGCTGACGCTGTCTATTGGAATAAAAGCAGGATTGTCACTGCCAACCACTTGCTTGATGCTCAACCTTATGTTATCTGGGCCAGTATTCGCAAGTTTCACCCAGGCAGAAAAATGATAGGTCTTTCCCTTCTCAAGTCGTGACAACATGTTCTGCTTTAGCCCATTCCATTCCGCAGTTCGGTTACTGACAAATGCCGAGCCAGTGCCTGCTAGAGTATTTGTAGTATTATTTTCTAATGAGACAGGACCAAAGGTATTCCACCCATCCAAATTACTTTCGAAACCACCATTCGTCACCAGGGAGATTGAGTTTTTAAAGCCCAGAGCATTAAAGAGCTGCAGCTTCATCGCTGACTTGGTATCGGCATAGGCGCTGTTTAAGGCTTGGTTGATCCACTCATGCGGATCATTGGTATGATCGTACAACTCTTCAGATCCATCACTACAAAGTACGTAGTGGTGATCGACAGAACGCGCAGAGTGATGATTCAGGGCCCATGGACTCTCCGTGTGAGGGGCAATCACTTCCCGCGAATTTAGATGCGATAGAGATACCTGCGGCCCATCCCAGTGGCCGAGGATTGGTTGCTTCAAAAGTGGTGTTAAGTCATGGCCATCCAGAGCAATGTTGTTCTTGCCTGCGCCACCATTGGGATCTTCCGGTAATTCACACAACGCATTCAGCGTGGGATAAAGATCCACCAATGAGACGGGTGAAGCACAAGACTGGTTTTTAACCGTAACACCCGGGGCAAACACCACCAGTGGCACACGAGTCGTTTCCTCCCAGGCGGTCGTTTTGGCTTTGTGGTCTTTTTCTCCGAGGTGATAGCCATGGTCACTGGTGAAAATGATAATCGTATTGTCAGCATAGTTACTGGCCTCGACCGCATCTAAAATCTTTCCCACCTGGTGGTCTGCAAAAGCGACACAAGCCAGGTAAGCCTGTACCAAATTCTTCCACCACTGATCACTGCCCTCTCCCGCCGTCCTGTAGTCAGCGATTCCACCAGAATACGCTTTCAGAATTTCAGGCACGTCGTCCAAATCATCCGCAAGGTAAGGTGGCAGCTCCACCGTATTGTTACCTTGCTCATCCCTAAATTGATCAAAGAATTCATCCGGTGCATAAAACGGCACATGCGGCCGGTTCATCCCGACCGTGAGAAGAAATGGTTTTGCATGTGTCTGGTTCAGCTTCTTCGCGACCCACTGCGCAGTCACCTCATCGGGCATCAAATCACGGTCTGCTGCACTGTTGTAGGTGAAGTTCGCTTCTTTTAAAGACCAACCAGTATAACTACCAATGGTTGGCACATCCTCGAGTGAACCAAAGCTTGACCAGTAACCACTCAACTCCGACGGCATTCTCGGATGCGACTGCCCGTCTCGTCGATTACTCGTGCCTTGATAGCTCGTTCCATCCCAAGGAAATGGACCGAAGTCTGAAGCTCCTGGATTATCAGGATCTGAATCAGGACTAATCGTAAAAACAGAATTATCGGAATGCCCATTATGGAAAATCTTGCCACTCCCCCAGACATTATAGCCGTTGGCTTTAAAGTGCTCCATTAGCGTGATAGCGTTGCTCAGTTTGTCGAATTCACGCCACTTATTTTGCTGCTGAGCATAGCCGTAGTAACCACTCGTGCTAGGCAATAGCCCGCTCCACAGGCTCGCCCGCGAAGGCCCGCAAATCGGTGCGTTGCAATGGGCGTTGGTAAAGCGAACTCCCTTCTCCACGAGGCGCTTGATATTAGGTGTGTAGGCTTGTGAGTGCCCGCCCATCCCCTCAACCGAGTCGTTTAAATCATCACAAATAATTAGGATCACATTAGGCTGCGCGATACAGATCGGCGCTTGGGTAAAAAACAGAAATACAACCGACAGTAATAGAAGGCACACATGGTTAGAGCCGCAAGAAACTGAGAAGGTTTGTTTCATTATGCTCATTATGAGTTTACCAAAAAGTTAGCCGTCGACTCTTTTAAATCTGCGAGTAAGCGCATTTTTCCCAATTAAAAGGCTACTCTTCGACCGCACGCAGTCTGAGGAATCCTGCTCCACCTGCAGTCGGCAATGACGCTTCTTTCATGCGCTTCGAGCCAACTGTGTCTATCGTAGTCGCACTGACTGTTGACCACCCGGAGGTTTCTAACGATGCACTCGTTTCAGGGATCAATGAAACGTCGCTCCGTGCTGTCACTTCTGGATATTGGATCGCTATAACGCCTGCGGAATGACTCATCGAGACTTGCGCGGTGTTTTGTTCAAGTGGATGCGTTCCCATGGCATACTCCATGAGGTTAGGAATCCCATCTTGGTCGGGATCTCCAGCATCAGCAAAGTCTGATGCGCTGCGGCCTGGTGTCTGATGCCGCGTTGACCATTGCGTCTTTGTCACTGGATAACTAGCGGGGACGTTGTATGGCGAAGCCTGAAGATCCTTCTTCCAACCATCGCCCGCATAATCACTGTTATCAGAATCATGTAGTAATGCCTGCAGTTCAGAAATAAGTGCGGCATAGTCTTCGGGTTCCTTGTAAGCTAGATTTTCGGTCTCGTGGGGGTCGTTCTGGTAATCGTATAGTTCGACGAAACTAGCCTGATTGATCCCTGAGACGACCCGGCTCGCATCTGGATCATACGGGTTTGAACCAGTAGTTACACCAAATTTCCCATAGTTGCCTTTAGTGCGCCACCACTCGGTATACCTGTAACGATCCGTACGAATACTGTAACCCATCCCCTTGCCACCCGCGGCAGAAAGTGGGGCATCAGTCGCATAGCTGGAATTGTAGGAGATACGTCGTTGATACTGGCTGTAGGCCGCCGACTTCCAAGGTTGCTGAGAATCCTCTAATAAAGGTAGCAATGTAGTCCCTTCTAAAACTTGATACAACACAGTATCATCTTGGGCCGTGACCCTAGTCGTTTCATCGGGAACCGGTAAGCTGCAGAGATCGAGCAGTGTGGGGAAAACATCCACCAATTCAACGGGCGCATTAGTCGTTGTTCCGCTTGTCCCCAAAGTGTTCATACCCGGGGATCGAATGATAAAAGGCACCCGAGTTGAAATTTCGTAATTACTATGTTTTGCCCAAAATGCCCCGTGGTCTCCAAGGTGGAAGCCATGGTCGCCAAATAAAATTACGATCGTATTATCGGCAATGGAATCGACATTTGACCCATCCCCGTTGGGGTCTTCGAGCGCATCCAAGACTTTACCCAACTGGGTATCAATGAATGACACGCAGGCCATATAGCCGTGTATGAGGTGCTGAGCTGACTCAACATTTGGCATCCTGTCATTATAGAAAATACTAAGGTCAGGCTCTTCAGTCGTCGGCAAATAAGTCTCGCCGTCCCCGTAAGAGGATGGCTCACCTCCATAGGGCGCAGTAAAGGAATTAGTGTCGTTAGGCATGCTTCTTACGCCCAAATAATTGCTCATAACAATGGCTCTGGGATCATAAAGATCCCAATATTTTTTCGGTGCATTGAAAGGCAGGTGTGGCTTTTGAAAACCAAGTCCTAAAAAGAATGGCTCACCGCTGATCGCATATTCTGCGATTTTCCCAATCGCCAATTGTGCCGCTCGGCCGTCCTTGTAGTCAATATCTTCGATCGTAGTGATGCCGTCGGCCTTATACTCCCCAACGTCTGTAGCTGATGCCCCAGCACTATTACTATCTACATAGTTACTAGGAAGAGGATTTGGAGGCGGCTTGAACTGCGCAGGATATGATGTGGGACCAGCATCTTCAGCGGCCCTCTTATTCCAAGTCCGCCATGACCAGGAGCTCGAGGTATTGTCACCCCTTTCGTAGTAACTCTTTAAAGCCACTCCATTTGCATTACTCGGATTCTGCCAGCCATCGCTCCATGAGTCCGCCCCTGTAATGTTATGGTCATCGTCTTGATGGTTATTGCTTTGCCCGTGAAAAATCTTACCCACACCATACGTCTTGTAACCATTATCGCTGAAGTGCTGGGGGAGCGTGACCACATGAGGCATTATATCCCTGAACTTTGATTCAAGATTCCAATTTCTAGTCGTATCCGGGCGTAGCCCAGTTAAAAACGACACTCGAGATGCAGTACAAATCGCCTGCTGGCAGTGGGCATTAAGGAAGGTCACTCCAGATGCAGCCAGGCGGTCAAAATTTGGCGTGCCTGATTCCCCATTAATTGTAATTGGCTTAAGTGGATCGTCCTCGCCGTAAACATTGAGTAAGGGGCGCAGATCATCGACCGGAATGAAAAGAACATTATACTGCCCAGCAGGATGGTGACGCTCTCGGCTCGTAATTGCAGCGCTCTTAAGAATCGTCACTGTAACAGTTTCATGCTCGACCTTAGAAGGATCTTGCGAGTCAGTCATTTCAACCACTACAGTGTAAGAAGGCTGGTTTGCATAGACGGGGGCGTTCTTGAAGGCAAGGGCCCCGCCTGAAATTTCAAAGTCACTCGCATCGGCGCCTGACAAACTATAACTGACTGCGTTGGCAGCAAAGGTGTTCGGCGTGTAAGTTCCAACTAAAGTGCGCAGCTCAAGTAGTTCACTACTTGAGGTCGTGTAAGATACCAAATCGTAAGAAGCGGTTACCTCAAGGTCATCTATTCGAATTTGCTTACTCGCGCCTTGGGCTAGATCCGGCAAAGTCCAACGCAAGGTAACTAGCCCAGCATTTTCAATCGCAGATACTGCGCTGAGATCTGCTTGCCAAAAACTATTATAGTTTGTGTTATTTATTAAGCTCAGCGAGACGCCTGATACTGCGGAAAAAGCACCCCCGGCCACACTATATTCGAAAGCGCTGAACCCTTCCACTGGCCCTAAGTTGGTCTGCGTGCCATTGAGGCGATACCTTAATTTTACATTAAGATCTTCGATGCCTGTAGTATCTAGTGTAATTTCAAAACTATTCCCTGTAGATGCCCCAGGATTAGCATCCCAGCCGAATGCTCTGCCAGATATCCACAAAGACCCGTCAAACGCTTCCTGATTGCCACCATAACTACCGAAATTCCACCTCCTGCTACCGGCATAGCTGAACGAAGGGCTCCCGTTTGGCCAAGTATCCACGCTAACGCTTTCTGTAAAAGTCGCATCTTCGGGAGCTGCGCCCTCATTTTCTACCTGAAACGCCCAGTAAGCCCCGACTGTCAGTGCCTGCACGACTGCCGACGAAAGCGACATGAGGAATGAAAAACAAAATATTCGGGGTAAGAGTGGCATGGGTGTAGGGACAAAGGGCAATACATGCATAAATCATGCACATGCAGAGGTAATCATTTATAGAGAATACACCCTAATTATAGCACAGCTAGTGCAGTTTAGCATACTGCGATAAATGACCCATTTATAAAGGAAAGTGAAACAAGCCACTAAAATGCCCCGTAGATCCCGCATTAATCTCAATTACGCCCACTTAATAAGTGAACGAACAAAACATTAGGATATGGAAAACAAAGTTGGCGCTGGCATCGCCAAACTAAAACCAACTTTCTGGCGGGCAGGAAGTTTTTGAGTATAATAAGGCGTCTTTGCTACTGAGTGGCCGTAGCAACTTGAGCAGCCTCCGTAGAGCAAACTGAGCGACTTTCTGACATCCAGAGCAAACTCGTTACAATCCGAGGGTAATACAAGCTACCTATCGGCTTGCCGGAAGTAAACTGATCCGAGCATGCATAAAATTTCGAGCCTTCGACTTGCCATTGGACATGGGCTGCATCCGCGCGATCCTCACCCTCATAAGTAATGCCTAGAATTTCACGTACTACATACTGATTCAGGCAAATTTTACTCACCCAAGAATTGTCGGCGCTACTTGACAGCTTCCATGCCCCATCGGCATAGAGGCACACTCCTGGCTTCAAGATGCCTAACAAGTGGCGCTTCAATACACGGATGTAAGCCCCATAGGCGCCCTCCTCAGAAATCGCATCTCGGATGCCCATCTCCCAAGGATAAACTAACGCTTCCGCCGCGGGTATGATGGCGCTGCTATTTTCGCCGTCGAGCACAGCTGGTATAAAGCCCTCTGATTCATTGAAGGCATTTGCCAAGGTTTCACTGCAACGCAAGGCAGCCACTTGGCACGATTCCGCGGACTGGGGATCGCCTAAGGCATTGAAAATATATTCTAGGGCTAAATACGAAGCCCAACATTTCCCGCCGAGGTAAATATTGTCACGTGCCTGCCCAAGAGAATGATCTAATGAGTCGTAAGTTGTGATCTCACCGCCGCCCTTAGTCCGCGAGCTCTCATGACTCATCAGTCCATTGCGCCGCTCAGGATCTGGATGGTCGCGGCGTAGCAAACTATCAAAGCAGCGCTTTAAGACATCCGTATGTTTTCTCGCGAACTCTAAATCTTTGGTCTTGGCTATATACACGCCCGCACAGAGCACCCAGTTAGTTAACTGCTCGCAGGTCATGTATGAAAAACAAAGACGGTCCAAGCCACTACACTCATAGCTAGAGAAGCCTTGCGGGCTAAAGTGATTCGCCACGCCCATATCGTGGGCAAAAGAAATTCCACCGGGCAGAAGATTTTCTGTCGCCTCAGGAGAAAATATTTCATCCTCATACGAGTAGCGATCAACGAATTGGTTCAACACATTCCGCACTGTCCACGGGTTAAAACGCAATTCGAAAAACAGCATGTCGACGGTTAAATCGAGCGTATTCATCATCAGATATTCGCCTTCATTCACCACCCATATAGGCCTTCCATCCGCATCAATAAGCCATTGAGTGGATCCATAATAGCTGCGCGTGGAATGTGCGATCATGAATTGTTGCGCCTCCGTTAAGCCCGATGCGAGTAGCTCAGCATCGCGAGCCTCTGCCTCTTTAGCATATGCATCAAAATGCTGAACTGCATATGAGAAAACCGACTGAATATTATCAAAATGTTGCGTGTACCAATAGCTCGCCGTATGATTAAAAGTCGCCACTCCAGACAGGTAGTAAGCGAGCGTGATCCGAACTTCTCGGCGCTCTCCAGCAGCCACTTTAAAGCGAATGCCCGCCACGGGCCCCAATTGGAAATTAGGTGTCGTGTGCTGAGCGTCTAGAGCACGGTCGACACTAAAATCACAAAATTCCTCGACTTCGGCATCCGTCGCAAAACCCATAGAATCTCGGCTCACGGCGCCGCGTAATCGCCCATCGCCTCTGCTCGACAAAGGCGCCCAGTATTTATCATTTTTTAATGCAAAAAATCCACACCATTCCTCGTCACTGTCATTCTCAATCACGCAGCTAAGGAACGTCGCGGGGCAACTGGCAAACTTAAGCTTAGACTGATCTGCAACAAGAGGATCTGGGATCGAGAAAAAGGGGGTCACCACTTTGAGCCTAACTCCAGGTGCTTGAAAGGTATCTGTGCCCCAACGGTAATCGCGCGCGATGACTTCCTCATCAAAAACGCAGGCGCTACTAGCTCCCTCGGCACTGCTTTGGCTATAGCGCTCCGCATCGTTATCAACTCCCTCATAAAAAGGCATCGAATGGATGCGACCTGAAGCGGTTTTATAGCCAACAAAAACCGCACTGTCTGCGGGACTTCCTCGCTCCAATGCCATGCCTCCTGGCGCACCAGACATTCCTATTGTGAATGAACTATGCGCGCCTATGGGTGAATGCTGCGCATGGAAGGAGGACGTAATTCTCATAGGCGACTTTAGACAATCTTAATGCGTTGAACAATGGATACTCATGAAGCAGAGATTATAATTAATGAAACTATTTAAACGATTTTAGTATAAGCAAGTTAGGGAGGACTAGGGGAAGTCCCGTGTCAATTTGGATGGTTTAGAGTCTAATCACTAATGATGTGACGCCTCACCCGACCCACTTGGGATGTGAATATTTTCAACCATCTCCTGCACTACTTGCGGCGGTGCAGGCGTGAATGCACTAACTAAGAATGCGACAACGAAATTAATCAGCATCCCGACAAATCCGATTCCTTCAGGAGTAATGCCCAGAAGCAATTGATCTGGAGCACCTTCTATATATAAAAATAATTTGAATTGGAAATAGATAATATACCCAAAAGTGAAAAGGATCCCGCAGAGCATACCAGCAATCGCACCTTCTCGGTTCATGCGCTTGGAAAAGATCCCCATGAGTAGGGCTGGGAAGAACGAAGAAGCGGCGAGGCCAAATGCAAACGCCACGGTCTTGGCAATGAATTGCGATGGGGG
>QXZH01000139.1 GCA_009886465.1 Opitutaceae bacterium | reverse complement strand
GACCCCGCTCATGAAATGGGTGAGGGCGAGATTAACGCCCTCCTTGAAATGGCACTGCTCTCACCGACTTCTTTCAACATGCAGAATTGGCGCTTCGTCGTCGTGACGGACGCCGAAAAGCGTGCCGCCATTCAAGCGGCAGCTTGGAACCAAGCGCAAGTGACCGAAGCCTCCATCACTATATTGATCTGCGCCAACCTGAATGCCCACGAGAACGCCGGTCGCTATTGGGCGCACGCACCACAGCCTGTGCAGGATATGTTGGTGCCCATGATCGCCCCATTCTACCAGAATAGCGCAGAACTACGCCGTGATGAAGCCATGCGCTCGATTGGCATCGCAGCGCAGACTCTTATGCTCACCGCCAAATCGATGGGCTACGATTCCTGCCCTATGATCGGCTTCGATCCTGAAAAAGTCGCCGAAATTATCGACCTACCTGAAAACCACGTGATCGGCATGATGTTAACGGTGGGCAAAGCTCTTAAAGGCGCCAATGTCCGCAGCGGACAGCTGCCTTATGACGAGGTCGTTTTTCGCAACGGTTTTTCGAGATAAAAGTGATCCAAATTTACGGGATCAAAATTCCGAGGCTAGGCCAATTCAAGTTCCCCCTAGCCTGGGTTCTCAATTAAAATAGGAGAGCCAGCTTTATACGATTCTTTTGAAAAATGTTTTGCTTCGCCCTGCACAGAGGAGTTCAATGAATTCTATGTATGAATTATTAGGAACCGTAAAAGAAATTTTCGAAGAGAAAACCTTTGGCAGTGGCTTTAATGTGCGCGAATTCGTTGTCACGACTGAGGCCGATAAATACCCGCAGGATATCTGTCTGCAGTGTGTCAAAGAAAAGGTCGAAATGGTCAACCAACTGAAAGAAGGCGATAAGGTGAAAGTATCTTTCGACCTCCGTGGTCGCGAGTATCAAGGCCGCTACTTCGTCAATCTGAATGCCTGGAAGGTCGAAGCTACTGGTGCTGGATCTGATAGATCTAGTAGCAATGGCGATGAACCACCCCCCTTCGACCCATCCGACGAGATTTTGGACGAAGAACCTCCTTTTTAGGCCCCAAAGGTAGCCAAAACTCAGTGGTTGCGCTTCATTAACAAATTCCTTTCTATGTATACGAATTCTAAGTAAATGAAACGCATCGTCATCATCAACGGCCCGAACCTCGACCGCCTCGGCATACGTGAACCAGACATTTACGGCGACCAAACGCTGACCGATCTGGAGAATTTATTAACCGAAGAGGCTGAGTCTTTGGGCGTGCAAGTGCAATTCTACCAGAGTAACCACGAGGGATTTATCATCGACGAAATTGGGGAATATTCTGACTCAGAGGTGTTCGGCCTCATTCTCAACCCCGGCGCCCTTACCCACACCAGCCTCGCGCTCCGCGACGCCATCGCTGGGAGCGACCTACCTGCGATCGAAGTTCACATTAGCAATATTTACCGACGCGAAGACATCCGCACTCACTCACTGACTGCTCCCGCCTGCATAGGCGTCATCTCAGGCCTCGGCTTCGATAGCTATGTGGCCGCATTGCGCCATCTGGCGAATCTCGATTAATTTTACAGACATTACTCACCGCAAATAAGGCAACCGCCTCAAATTAACCAAAAAAAAGAAAGATAACACCATGGCAGACGAACCTAAAGGACTGAACAAACCCGTAAAACTTAAAGCCGACTTGGCCTCCTTCCTCGGAGCAAGCGAGCTCCCACGCACAGAGATCACCAAAAAGCTCTGGGACTACATCAAAGGGCAAGGTCTCCAAACCAAGATCGAGAACGGTGCTCCCCAAAACGCTGGCAAATATATTGTAGCCGATGCGAAACTCGTTTCCATCTTCAAAAACACAAAGTCGACCAGCAAGTCTGGTAAACTAACTGACCTCACTAGTATCAGAGAAGGCGAAACTATCAACATGATGCAAATGGCCGCCGTAGTCGGTGCCAACGTAGAGTAGAACTCATACAAATTCATTTCCAAAACGGCTGTCTCTTTCGAGACAGCCGTTTTTTATGCTCTCATTCACTCAATTTACTCAGGCGGCAGTAGCTTTGCTAGTTCTTCAAGATCGCCGAAGTGCGCGGCTAGATCCTTTGCGCTCCCTAGATGGCCGAGGGTATTTTCAAACAATTCGCGCTTCTCTTTTTTGAGATGCTGGATGCGTTCTTCGATCGTGCCTTGCGTGATCATGCGATATACGAAGACGCGCCGATCTTGCCCAATGCGGTGCACACGGTCGACGGCTTGATTTTCGACTGCGGGATTCCACCAAGGGTCGAGTAGGAAGACATAGTCCGCAGCATGCAGCGTAATGCCAGTGCCCCCCGCGCGTAGGCTAACGAGTATAAGGGCGGGCTCCTTCGTATTCTGAAAGCTTTCGACGGGTTTAGCGCGGTCTTTGGTTTCGCCACTCAGTTCGAGTAAAGCCACCTTCGGAAAGGTTGATTTAAGCAAAGGCTTTAGGCGCTTCAGGAGGCTCACGAATTGACTAAAAATAACGACCTTGCGTGCGCCATCACCACTGAGGGCTTCTTCAAGGCGAGTGAGTAGCATCTGTATTTTACCACTCTGCAGGATGCCCGCATTCACATCGGGAATCAGTCCTGGATCGCAGCAAGCCTGCCTCAGGCGCGTGAGTAAGGAGAAGAAGTGAATGGATTGTGTCTGCATGGCTTCTTGTAAATCATCACCCAGCTCATCGCGCCCTAGGTTGAGGAGGTTCTCATAGGTCTGCCGTTGCAAGTCAGTGACAGGGCAAATCAAATCCATCTCTACTTTCGGAGGAAGGTCCTTTCCTACTTTATCCTTCTGGCGGCGTAGAATGAAAGGCGTCAACTGCTGTCGCAGTCGGTCGGCAAAGGCCTCACGAAAGCCAATATTGTCCGACTCGACTGCATCTTCAAATCGACGGCGCGAACCAAGCAAGCCAGGCATCAAAAAGCGAAAGAGCGCCCATAGGTCGAGCAGACGGTTTTCGATCGGCGTACCGGTCAGCGCGAGCCGGCACTCAGCTTGAATCGCGCAACAAGCCTGCGTCACTTTCGCATCTGGGTTTTTAATCTGCTGTGCTTCGTCGAGTACTGCGTAGCCGAACTGCGTCTCTTCGAGCAAGTACCTGTGCCGTCGAAGTTGAGTATAGCTGGCGATCCAGAGCTTTGGCTTCGTCGAGCTGTCGTTAGAAAAGTCGCAGCCACTGCGCAATACTTCAGTCTGAATTTCCGGATACCAGCGTCGAGCCTCACTTTGCCAAACAGGCACCACACTTGCGGGACAAACAATTAAGCTATTCTTGTTTCCGTATGGGTAGTACCTTAAAAGAGTCAGCACTTGCAGGGTTTTACCCAGTCCCATTTCATCGGCGAGTAATCCATGGCAACCTAGCTCCCGAAGCTTAGCCATCCAATGCACACCTTGCGCTTGATAGTCTCTCAGGAATTTAGGAAGTGTTTTGCCGTCGCTTGATTCCTCTTCGAGTAATTGCCCCCTCCAGGCAGAGAGTTCTTCTTCCAAATCCAATTCCGCACCACGCTCGCCGAACAATGAAAATACCATATAGCGCGGCCAAGTCTGCGCCTCTTCTGAATTGGCTGTAGCCGCCACGCGCCACTCGGCGAGTGCTGCTGATTGATCCTCGCCAATGCTGACTAAGCCGAGGCCCCGCACCACATGCGTCCCCCGCCCCGCTTTGGCCAAACGCTCGGCATCTTCGGGATCGAGCCATTGACGACCAATTTTTAACCGCCAGTCAACGCGCATCTGCTCCTGGCCTGAAGACTCGACACGGCCGATTACTTTCACTTCTCGCACGCCTTCGGCCATGCGCTGGGCTTCGAGATCTAGGTCGATAGAATCAAAGACCGCATCCCAGCGCTTGAGCGTATGCGAGAAAAATGGTGCGATCCGTTCAGGATCGTAGAGTATGAAGTCGTTGGATTCGAGTCGGAATTTAAAACCTACTTCGCCTGCCCGACCCGTCAACCGGACCAGAACCTCACGCTCAGCGGGGTGGATCGGAACTTCGTCACTACGAAAGGCAGACTCGTGGGAGAAATCGACATTTTCCCAGTAAGCTGTGAGGCGAAGACCATAGCTCAAACCTTCAAGCTTCGGCGTCAAACGACGAGCGGGTGCGACCTCCTGTTCCGCCTCGGGTTCTGATTCCTCGTCAGTCTCCTCTGACTCGGGTTTCGGCTCGTAGGGTAAGGGGTCGATCTCATCGGCGATCAATTCTTCGACTTCGTAGAGACCACCCACGCCAACCGCTTCACCTAGAGCGTCATCATCGATCGAACTGCGCACCTTAGGCCCAGTATTTGTCCACTCAATCACGGCATAGCAGGTATCTTTACGGGCAAACTTGCAATGGACAATGGCCTCTTCGTTCGCGAGCTCGACGCCAGAAATCTGCCCTTTCTGGTAGATTTCGCGGCCACGCATAAGCGTCTCTCTCGAAAATGACTGCTCCCAGTCTAGACCTACATTTGCAAACCACCGCTCAAGGGCGACAGTATTATAAACACGACTAGTTAAACGGGTAGACATCGAAACAGATTGAACCTGCAACGATAACTTTTCTAGGGATCGAGTCGCAAGGAGAATTCAAAAAATTTGCACTCTTTGACCACCGTAGCTCAACTTTCCATGCGACATTGGAAGCGCTGATTATGGGTAGATACCCTCCCCTGATAGAGAACCAGTGAAGTCTCTGGAAACTAGAGCACCGCTCCAAAATCAAGCTCGCTGATGTCTAGGTAATCGCCCGGATACTGACGAGAAACAACGATACGAAAACGCACATTTTCGGCCTCATTTGGAGCAGTGAAAGGCAAACGAATCGCAACAGGCTCGGCACGATGCTCGATGGGTAGGCGTAAGGGCAGTTCAGATTCTAGGGTGCGCCCGTCGCAATCAAGCCAAGCCACGTGTATGTGTGCGCGGTTATCGAGGCTAATTTTCCAAGTGCCCGTCATGCGGAGTTCGTAAGTCTCATTGGAAACAACGGGGAAGGTGTTAAAAATCGAAACAATGTCCGTGCCTGATACACGAAGCCCCGAGTCACCAAGGACCGAGGCCTCACTCGCTTCGACTGCAAAATGTTCACTCGCTCGATAGTCGAGATGCCAATCCTCAACTTGAGGCAATAAGGGACCGAGGAAATTGCGCATACTCTTGCCAATATGCTCCAATTTTGGATCGCGCAAGTGGCTGATGAACTCTCGCGGGGCAGGCTTGATCAATCCTCTAGACAAGCGCTCGGGGTTTGATTGACTAAGCGCAATTTGTCGCCGCTCGGGTGAGTAGTCAGCATTCTCGATATAGTCCTCAAAATAGGCACGGTAGTCACCTGCAGCTATTTTGAATTGAGCCAAAAGAATTTCTATGTTCACTGGTGAAGCCGAATCAAGACAGGCTACAACCAAAGCTCGGCGCGATTGGTCGAAATCTGCATAAAGCTCCGTCAGACGAAAAGCCTCGGAGACGACTTGAACTCGTTTTTGGAAGCGTGATGCGTCTTGATTGGGTCGCATATCGCCTAAAGGCGGGACTCCAAGCTTGGCCTCAGCTAACTCAATGTAGCCGCGCATTTCTGCTAGAACTTTTGGGGTAAAGAGTGCGATGCCAGATTCATCCTTGTAAAGTTTTATCCAGTCAGCTTGACCTTCGTTTTCATTACGATGGCGCTCGGCAGTTTCATAAAAGGCGCGGATTGGTGCGGACGCTGGCCCGAAGAAGCTGTCGTAATATTCGTCGAGGAGCGCGTGGGCATCTTGCTCTGGATTCCAGAGCAGTTCGGCTGCGAGCCAAGCTTTGGCTCCATCCAAACCCCAAAAAGAAGGCAACTGGGAGAAAAAAACATCAACGCCTGCGTCTGACATATGGCGAATGCTCTCGACGATCCATTGATTAAACTGCCGTGGATAGAGATGCGGCGCACCGAAATAATAGTCCCAAGTCGCCACGCGCTCTGCACCAGAGCTTGCCCATGCTTGGATCAATGCTTTGTCCTGAGCCCGATAATCAGGGTCATGCCACTGCGCACGGTCGGAGGTCAGCACGGGCATGACACGAGGGTGTATCGCAATAGTAGGAGCAGGCTCTGCCCAATAATATGAGAGTGCGGTAAGGTAGCGATCTTCACCCGTAGGCGTCTGCCATGCACCGCCCTCCTCGAAAACGCGCTTAGCCACTTGGTTCATGAAGCCGAAAACTAGATCAGTGTAATTGGGACGAGTGCGAAAATAGCGAAGTGGCGAGACGATGGCCTCTGTGCGCTCAGTCGTATCGAAGAGCACGTTGTCATTGATCGAAAGAGAAAAACTCTTGCTGTTTGGTTTATCCGCGAAATGACTGAGTGCGGCTTGTGCAGCGACCTCGATCGCTTCGGGGTGAGTCAAGTCTGGTTGCGGGTCAGTGGCACCACTCCCGCGCGGCACTTTGCGTCGCCCGTTGACTTCAGCAAAGACTTCGGGCTGTGCGGCGAAGACTTCCTCGCTGAAGACCTTCGCCAAATTATGGTTAAAGGAATAAACGTGATTCAATCGATTGCGTCGAGCGAAGTCTGTATTTACGGGATAGAACTTACGCTGCACAAAGGCAGGTTTTTCGCGCCATGGACGATTTGGAAAGTAAGCGCTCGAAGGTTTGACGAATTCTAGACCCAGATCACCCGCCCAATAATAACGGACACCAAGTAGGTCTCGGCCTATGGCGTAGAGTGCATTTGACCAACCAGCGGGTTCGCTGCTACGAATAAAAACACGCGTGCGCTCGCGGAGTATCGTAAAGGCACCGCCTTTGCTGAGATCATCTGTGAGTTGAAAATAGATTGCATTTTTGGGGCGACCTTCGGAAACGACTCTAAGCGAGCGACCACTCAGCCGTTGAAACGAGTTGGAAAAGTCAGTAACTGAATTAAACAGAGGCTTGGATGCCGACTCAGGTAGCACAATTGTATCAATCTGAAAGATCGAAAGTTGCGCAGAACCAACAACCCTCTGCGGCTTCCATGGTTGTGCACGTTGATAGGGCAAGCCAAGACAAGGCTGTACGATCAGTAATGACAGAGAGATAACTTTGAGTAGGTCTTTCAAAGCGAGATGTCTACGGGGATAATGTTCGCAATTCTAGTCGAAATGTTAATGAGGTCTAAAATGAAGGATAAGGCAGTTAAAACAGCTACTAAAATACCAAAAAAAGTCCCGTCGCTTTTGGCGGACGGGGCTTTGAGTGAAATTGTGATCAGCTTTACGCGACCCGTTCGACAATGAGCTCCGGTGGATTCGGGCGTTTGGGCGCGAGGCGATAAGCTGTCTTGAGGTATTCAAGTGCTTCTTCCATCTTGGCTTCGTCATTATAGTGAATCATCATGAGCGGCTCACCTTGTTTGACTTGAGTTCCGACCTTCTTGATATCGGAAACACCAACGGAAGGATCGTATTTTCCATTCTTCTTAATTGCGAGTTTGGCAACGCCTTCGGCAATGAGACCTGCGTTGATTGTATGCACATAGCCGCGCTTAGGCGCAGGGAGCTTGCGAACGTGCTTCGCAGTCGGGAACTTCTCTGGATCATCAATCACGGAGGTGTCACCACCTTGCGCTTCGATCATATCTTTAAATTTTTGCAAAGCGGAGCCATCCTTTAGATGGCGCTGAACGGTTTGCTTAGCAGAGAGCGTCGACCCAGCAACACCTGCGAGGCGCACGATCTCCATGCCGAGTTTGAGTACAAGCTCTTGCAAATCTTCCGGGCCCTCGCCCTTGAGGAGCTGAATGGCTTCCTTGATTTCAAGCGCGGTGCCAACGGTATCGCCAAGCGGTTGATTCATGTCTGTCACAAGTGCCACACAACGGCGCTTCATGGAGCGACCTACGCGTGTGATAGAACGTGCAAGCTGCTTAGCTTGTTCAACATCCTTAATGAAAGAACCGTTACCCCACTTGACGTCGATGACGAGGCCTTCGGCCCCTTCGGCTAACTTGCGACTAAGCACGCTGCCCGTGATGAGTGGCAGGCTGGGAATTGTCCCTGTTTCCATGCGCATGTCGTAAAGAATCGCATCAACGGGTGCAATTTCGGGGTCTTTACGTATGAAAGTACAGCCAACTTTCTTGAGCTGTGCGTGGAAGCCTTTGAGGTCAAGAACTGGATCGAAACCAGGGATCGCGGAAAGCTTATCGAGGTTACTGATTACGTGCTCTTCGTCCACCCCATTCATCGTCGGCATGACAACGCCGCAAGCGGCAGCAAGCGGCGCAAGCACCAATGTAGTCTTATCACCGACACCACCAGTGGAGTATTTGTCAATCTTCGGGCGAGTAATCTTAGTAAGGTCAATGACCTCGCCAGAAAGCATCATCTCTTCGGCAAAAGTTGCTGTCTCTTGCGCAGACATGCCTTGGAAATAAACCGCCATGGCAAAGGCAGCTTGCTGGAATTTAGGCATTTTTTCGTCTAAGATGGAGTCGACAATGAACCGTATTTCTTCATCGGAGAATTCGCCACCATCGCGCTTCTTTTCAACTAAATAGCTAAAAGAAGGCTTGATGAATTTGCGTGCACTTATGATCTTTTTTCTCATTGAATGAGTATGTGTCTACTGTGAATAAAGCCGTCCGGAGCGGCATAAACGTTTGATGTATGGGGATTAAGGTGCAAAATGTCGAGCCTAAATATGGCAAAATGACTTAGTGCTGAAGCCCCGGCTCGACCAATTATGGTATTTCGGGAGACATACTGGCGCGCAAAACCTAATAAATAGCCGGAGCCATTCCGCTCCAGCTTTTGTAAGAATAGCCTGGGACAAGTGCCCCGCTAACTTACAATTTCCCTTATTTAGCTAGCTTTTGGGCGCTTTCGACGAGAGCGGCAAAGGAGTTGGCTTTGAGGGCCGCACCGCCGATGAGACCACCGTCGATGTTCTTTTGAGCGAGTAATTCATCGGCGTTTTCTGGCTTCATCGAGCCGCCGTAAAGAATACGAACTTTCTCGGCGGCTTCCGCACCGATAAGGCTTGCGAGAAGGCAACGGATTTCTGCGTGCACTTCTTCAGCCATCTCTGGAGTCGCTGTCTTACCTGTACCGATCGCCCAGACTGGCTCGTAAGCAACAACGAGGGCGTCCGCAGCTTCGGCTGTGACCCCGACGAGGGCGCCTTCAAGCTGTGTTTTGATGACTTCGTTGACCTTACCGGCTTCGCGCTCGTCCAGCGTCTCTCCAATGCAAACGATCGGTTTCAGGTTCGCGTCAAGAGCAGCAAGGGTCTTCCTATTAACGATGGTGTCGGTCTCGCCGAAGTATTCACGTCGCTCAGAGTGGCCAAGGATAACGAAGTTTGTGAATAGGTGACGAAGCATTTCAGCAGATATCTCACCCGTGTAGGCTCCCGAGACTTCGAAGTGCATATTTTGCGCTCCCAGTTGGACGTTGGAACCGCTCACGACCTTAGAGACGGACTCCAGAGTCGTAAAAGTCGGACAGACACAGACGGCGACGTCTGTTTGTGCGCCGACTAGGCTGACAACATCCTTAGCGAGCGTTGCACCCTCTTCGGAGTTTAAGTTCATTTTCCAGTTACCTGCAATGAGGTATTTGCGTGCTGATTGACTCATAATATTCGATGAATGATTGTTAATTATTGATGCCTAATACTTAGATTTGGTCAAGTGCGGTGACGCCGGGGAGCTCTTTTCCCTCGAGGAATTCTAGGGATGCGCCGCCGCCGGTGCTCATAAAGGTAACTTGATCACCGTAACCAGCCATCTTGATCGCTTTGACGGAATCGCCACCTCCGATAATGGAGCAGGCTTCAGATTCGGCAATCGTCTTGGCCACTGCGAAGGTGCCCTTGTTGCAAGCGTCGATTTCAAAAATACCCATGGGCCCGTTCCATAGGACGGTCTTCGCATTTTTAACTTCGTTGTTAAAGAGCTCGATGCTCTTGGGGCCGATGTCGACACCCTCCCAACCGTCCTCGATATTGCCTTCGAAGAACTTGCTCTCGCCGACGGTACCAGCACCAAAGTCGAGGTCTTTTACACCGAGATTATCGAGCGGAAGGAGAAACTTGACGCCCTTCTCCTTAGCCTTGGCTAAAGCGGACTGGGCTGTTTCGATAAAATCGGGCTCGCTGAGTGATTCGCCGATAGCGCGGCCTTCGGCCAATGCGAAAGTATAAGCCATAGCACCACCAATGATGATGGTGTCAGCCTTTTCGAGGAGCGCATCGATGACCTTGATCTTATCTGAGACCTTAGCACCACCAAGAATCACAGCAAGCGGACGCTCTGGGTTCGCAGTTTTGTCACCAAGGTAAGCAAGTTCCTTTTCGATCAGGAGACCACAGACACAGGGTGAGAGATGCTTAGCAACGCCCGCCGTCGATGCGTGGGCGCGGTGGGCAGTACCAAAGGCATCGTTGACGAAAGCATCGGCCAGCTTGGCCAATGCAGTTGCAAACTCGGGATCGTTCTTTTCTTCGCCAGCGTAGAAGCGCACGTTTTCTAAAAGAAGGACTTCGCCCTCACCCATTTTAGCCACTTCGGCTTCAACTTCTTCGCCAATGCAGTCTTCAACAAAGGTAACCGGCTGCCCGAGCTGCTTCGCCAATTCCTCAGCGACGGGCGCTAGAGTGTATTTGGCGTTCTTCTCGCCCTTAGGTCGACCTAGGTGCGACGCAAGGATGACTTTAGCACCCTGCTCAACGAGTCGCTTAATCGTCGGCAGTGCAGCAACGATACGGGAGTCGTCGTTAATTATGCCGTCTTTGAGAGGCACATTGAAATCGCAGCGAACGAAGACTCGTTTGCCTGAGAGATTAACGTCTTGGATGGTTTTAGTGGCCATGGTGTTTGATGAAAAATGAATAATGACGTATTAAAAAGGGAGCTAATTTGCTAGCTTGAGACTTGGACGGGTTATCTTTCCTACGCCTTTTGAGCTTCGGAAATTTTTTCTTCGCTTTGCTACTTTCGACAAGCCCAAGTCAGGAAAGCGTCGAGAAAAAAGAAAAACCGCCGCGTTCAAGAATCCGTTGGGATACCTGCCGCGGCGGCTTGAAAATCAATCAATTGCTACCAAGAGATCCAAACTAGAGGAACTTGGAGACTTTTTGAACAAGCTCAACGACGCGGTTGGAGTAACCCCATTCATTGTCATACCAAGAAACGAGCTTAAAGAACTTGTCGTTCAGACCCATGCCGCTGCCTGCATCGAAGATCGAGCTGAGTTCGTCATGGATAAAATCAGAAGAACAAACTTCGTCTTCAGTATAGCCAAGAATCCCTTTGAGCGAACCTTCGGAAGCTTCCTTCATCTTAGAACAGATGTCTGCGTAAGAAGTGCTCTTCTCTGTCTTTACTGTAAGGTCTACCGCAGAAACAGTTGGAGTTGGCACGCGGAAAGCCATACCTGTAAGCTTACCTTGGACTTCTGGGAGCACGAGGCCAACCGCCTTTGCAGCACCAGTTGTGGAAGGAATAATATTAAGCGCAGCTGTGCGGCCACCCTTCATGTCCTTAGGAGAGGGACCGTCGACTGTCTTCTGTGTGGCAGTGTAGGAGTGCACTGTTGTCATAAGACCCTCTGCAATGCCATAGTTCTCCAGTATGACCTTGGTGATCGGGGCCAAGCAGTTAGTTGTGCAAGATGCGTTGGAAATAAGGTCGTGCTCAGGTGTAAGCTCATCGTCATTTACTCCGAGAACCACAGTCTTCACTCCGTCGCCCTTACCAGGAGCGGAGATGATAACCTTCTTGGCACCAGCAGTGATGTGCCCTTGTGCCTTTTCGTCTTGGACAAATAGGCCGGTGGACTCGATCACGATATCAACCCCAAGTTCCTTCCAAGGAAGAGCCGCAGGGCCTTCACGAACAGCGAGTGTCTTGATCTCGTGACCGTTCACAACGATGACATCGTCACCTTTAGTTTCAACAGTGCCTTTAAAGCGACCCTGTGTGGTGTCGTATTTAAGTAGATAAGCGAGATTTTCTGCAGGAACGAGATCGTTTATTGCAACCACCTCGATTTCAGAGCCAAGAAGCCCCTTTTCAACGAGTGAGCGAAAGACCAAGCGACCGATACGGCCGAATCCATTGATTCCGATTTTTGTAGCCATTATTTTATGTTTTTATTGTTCAGGTTGATATAAATTTAGTGAAGCGCGCACTTGTAGGCATCTGACGTTCCATGGCAAGAGTTATTCCACGGTTTTAGTTTAATTAGCCCAAATTCAACTATTGGGGCTTATTAAAACAGGTAAAGGCATAAGTTTCATTAATACAATATGGTCCTGCATCAGGCTTAAAGTGGGCGAATCATCTTGACATTAGGGGCATTAATCATGTGCTGTGCTAAAATTAAATTGAGCAGTTCACTTGCACTTTTTAGAGCGATAGGCATTCTGCTGCAGTTACTTATAAACTCGGCACAAAGCCACACACGTAAGTAACTCAGTATCAACTTGGAATTTATTTATGAAAATCAAAAATTGGGATATGTTCGCCTTTGTTCTCGCCTACCACATTGCGTTGTTGGCGCTACTACCCGCATTCATTAATGTATTTTCCTGGACTGCGGTCGTGTTTTTTCTCGTCACCTATATCTTAGGGGGCATGTCGATCACGGTGGGTTACCACCGCCTTTATGCCCACAAGGCCTACTCGGCAAATCCATTTTTTGAATGGTGCGTGCTACTCAGCTCAGCGCTCGCCTTTGAGATGTCGGCGCTTAAATGGTCGCATGATCACCGAATCCATCACAACCATTGTGACACGGAAAAGGATCCCTACTCTATCAAAAAAGGCTTTTGGTATGCACACGTTCTCTGGCTGTTTGAGTATAAGCGGGACTTCGATCCAAGTCTTGTAGCGGACTTAATGAAGAATCCCCGCGTGGTAATGCAGGACAAACACTATGGTAAATTTTTACTCGCTGTTAATGTTGGCGTATTTTTTCTCGGTTGGGCGCTGACTGGTAGCGCACTAGCTTCATTCTACATGGGCTTTCTCATGCGCATGGCGATGATTCACCACTGCACATGGTTCATTAACTCACTCTGCCATACATATGGCGCTAAAACTTTCGCTCGCGAACTCAGCGCCGTAGACAACGCCATCATGGCTGTGCTTACCTTCGGCGAAGGTTACCACAACTATCACCACGCCTTCGCTGCGGACTACCGTAACGGCATCCGCTGGTATCACTTCGATCCTACTAAATGGACCATTTGGGCGGCTGCAAAACTCGGGCTAGTCAAAGGCTTGCGCGTTATCAACGAGATCACTGTCCTAAAATCATTGGTCTCCAAAGATAAGAAAATGATCCTTGAGCACCTCAGCCATGACATGGATGATTGCGCCGCCGAACTCAAATTAAAACTCGAAGAACTCTCCGTCGTTTTCGAAGAGAAGGCTGCCGTCCTAATGGCAAAACTACGCGAACTCAAACAGGCGAGCTCTGACCAAAAAAAACAGCTGCAAGTGGAGGTCAAATCACTGCGCGCCTCGCTTAATACAACTTGGGATGAGTGGGTAGAAGTAACTAGCAGCGCCTCTAAGCAATACGAGTTTGCGCACTAGGCGAAACGATTAGAATAATTTCCCAAAAGGGATCTGGCCAAGGCCGGATCCCTTTTTTTGTTTTAATACCAATCTCGCAGCCTACCAAAAAGGCGTACGCGAGCCCCACCGCCGCTGCTAGTCCCTCGTTAATAGACCTACTCAACCCACAAGCCACAGCTCAGCGGCGGTAAGTGTATTTTTGTATCCGTAATCGGGATACGAGCAGAGCGAATGCCATCTAGGCAAACGCGTTCTTGGTCAGCGATTTGCCTTAGCTTTTCTGGCTGCAGATCCACACACTCTATATCGGCATACTCTAGGTGCGGATTAATCGCATAGATAAGCTGGGGCACGTCGATAGATTTGTCAGCATTGAAAATTACGACCGCCGCGCTCGAACCTTCGGCGAAGTAAAACTGCATGTAGTTCTCTCTGAGGCAGCCGTCGTAACGAAAAGCTTTACCCAAATCTGAACGTCGGAAGTGTATCCAATCGCGAAAGTAACCGTGCGTACCTGAATAAACGAAGCGACGATTATAATCGAGTGCATTAATATCGCCACGCTGATAGGTATTTTCAATGCCATGCTTTGAACGCAAAAAGTCCTGTCCTTGCGCGAGCATCGGCACACCGAGTGAGGCGAAGAGTAGCGATGCCATCAAGTGTGTACGACGGCGGTCCAGTAATGTAGGGTCAGAGCCGTCCTCTTCGGGGCGCTCGGTGATACGGTCTAGCCAGCAATGATCATCATGCGACTCAGTGTAGTTAATAGTCTGCGCTGCGAAGCGCGTCGTACCGGGTGAACCAGAGACGAAGTGCTGGAGAATCTCCTGACTACCTTCACCTTTGACATACTTAGCAATGCACTCGCGGTAGCCGTCGTTCCACGAAGCAAAACCGGTCTCTTTGAGCTCTTCTTGAATATGCCCACGAAAGCTCCAAGGCTCTGCAATAAGAATAATCGAGGGTTTTATACGCTTAAGTTCCTCTTCGATATCCCGCAGCACCTCGACACCAATCAGCTCAGCAAGATCAAAGCGGAAACCATCCACATCGTATGTTTCGACGAGATGCTTCAAGCTATCGATGATCAGGCGACGGCCCATGGGCGTGTCACAACGGAGATCATTGCCGCAGCCGCTCCAATTCATCAGATCGTTACCATTATTGACGTGAAAATAATAGTATTTGTCTATAAAAAGTAGATGATTCGGCTCCCCTACGTGATTATAGACCACGTCAATGATCACGGCCATGTCTTGCTCGTGGAAGTCTTGAACCAAGGCGCGAAATTCTTCGACCTGAGAAGCCTTCTCTGGCTCCGCTGCGTAGCTACTTTCGGGCGAAAAGTAATTCGCCGTCATATACCCCCAGTGATAGTCCTCAGGCTTTTCGTTATCAAACTCTTGGATTGGCTGCAATTCAACCGCGTTGACACCGATCTCTTTAAGATAGGAGCCTTCTGCCTTGAGCCATTTCCGCAAGCCCGCGTAGCCTGAGCGTTCTTGAGTAGTTAGATCAATCGGCGCATGGGCTGTCAGATCACGCACGTGGGCTTCGAGTATTACGAGGTCGTGCCAAGCCGGCGGGATGAAGACCTGCTCAACTTTGGCCAGACGCTCGGGCGCGACCACGATACCAGGGCCACGAGAACCGACACAGGCCTTCGCGTAGGGATCTAGAATCGGGAATGAATCATCAAAATGCGAAGTGCCCTCGATGTTTAAACCACCAACGCGATAAGAATAGTAATAGTTATCAAGATTTTGGTCGATAATCAGCTCCCAAGTGAGCCCATCGATACAAGCCATAGATGCAATCACGGTATCACTGCCATCCAAGTTTTGACCATAACATAGTTTAACCGAATCCGCACGTGGCGCGAAGAGGCGGAAAGTCGTCTTGTTTCCGTCTACAATAGAACCAAGGTCGAGATCTGTTTTCACCGACGTGAGAAATTGTGTACGGGGTAATTCATGAGATTCTTCGGTCTTGGCATCGCGCCAGATGATCTTCTCATTGCCGACAGGCTGGTAACCGTGCGGTGTATGAAAACGAAAGATGTGTCTACCAGTTTGTTCTGGGTTGAACTGAAAATTTAAAGCACCTTCACGCTCGATACGGTTGGGAGCGCTATCCGGCACATCCAGCCATTCGCCCTTGTCGGTGACGAACTTGAAGGCGAATTGCTTGCCATCTGGCATATACTTGTGCGGCACATGCAACTCGTAAGTTGTCTCGGGATCATCACTGATCGGCTTGAGTTCCCACTGTGATTGGCCGACAGCTTTTTCCCAATTATTAATGTCACTACCCAGGAAAACGCGCACCTTGCGATCCAAGAGTTGTGGATGGCGGTTCGACCGAACGGCAAAGACCCAAGTATTGTTGCAGTGGTAGTAACGAAAAAAACTTCCGCACTCCTCAGGCGACAAGCGCTCCAACTCTGAAAATTCCTGCCCTCCAGGGCCAAGTGTAAGCGGTGGCAATGTGGCGTGATACCAATTCGAAGAGAGAAAGATCAAGCCCGAGTCCCTTGATTCCCAAAATGCGTGTGCGATTTGTTCCGTTTCATTAGCCATGCTGTGATTTCTTTTTTGCGGTAGTGTCTAGCAAGCGCAATACCCATTCCATGAGAATCTGGTAAAATCAAAGCCTTCAGATAGTTGACGCCAGTGTCGACCACGACTTAGTGTCCCGCAGATGAACAAAATCCTCGTAGCGCTTTCGGGCGGTGTCGACAGCGCCGTGGCGGCTTGGCTCCTTAAAGAGCAAGGTTACGAAATCTCGGGTGCCTATATCAGAACATGGATGAATGAGGAAATGCCACTAGCCGATTGTCCCGCGCAGCAGGACATCGAAGACTCCCGCGCGGTGGCCATGCATCTCGGAATCGACTACGAGATTGTCAATCTGGTCAACGAATACCGCGAGCACGTGGTCAACTACTTGGTCGACGGTTACCGGCGCGGAATCACGCCCAACCCAGATATCATGTGTAACCGCGAAATGAAGTTTGGTACTTTTCTAGATTACGCGCTCGAGGCGGGCTTCGACGGTATAGCGACAGGGCACTACGTGCGCAAGCTAAGCAATGGCGATGGTAGCCAAGACCTACTTGAAGGCCTCGACAAAAACAAGGACCAGACCTACTTCCTCGCGCTACTACGCCAAGCGCAGATACAGAAAGCGCTCTTCCCCGTAGGCGAACTCAAAAAGCCCCGCGTGCGCGCGATCGCACTGGAACAAAACCTGCCCAATGCTACGAAAAAAGATAGCCAAGGTATCTGCTTCCTTGGTGATATGAATATCAGTCGTTTTTTAGAGCACTACATCAAAGACAAACCAGGTAACATCGTGAACCCAGAGGGCAAAGTGATTGGTCAACACCGCGGCCTACATCGCTACACCACAGGGCAACGACGAGGCATCGGCGTGCCGTCGAATACGAATAACGAGTTCTACGTGGTGACTGGCCTCGACATGGAGCGAAACGAACTCATCGTCGCATTCGATCAAATCGACTCGCCGGGACTCTTTACCTCAGAAGTCGAAGTCTATGGCTTAAGCTTTCTCAATCGCCCCGTGACCAAGTCCTGCCGCCTACTAGCCAAGCCCCGATACCGGGATCCTTCTCAGACGATTACTTACACGCCGATCGACGACAATCGTGCAAAAGTGACTTTCGACGAACCACAACGCGCGCTCTCCCCAGGACAGATTCTCGCTCTTTACGACGGCGACCAACTTCTTGGCGGCGGCTTTTACAAATAGGCAAGTAGAGATTACGAATTACTATTTGAGGCACTCTATTCATTTAGAAAATTTTAATAGAGTTTGCGCTCGCAGGCGCTTCGACAGATGCTACCTACCATGACGCCAATCAAACTAATTTCATGGAACGTAAACGGTATCCGCGCAGCTCTTAAAAAGGGCTTACTGGATTTTATTGATAGCGAAGCTCCGGACGTGCTTTGCCTACAGGAGACTAAAATTTCAACCGATCTCGTCGAGGACTTCAGCTTCGATGCTTACCCATACGTTTACTGGAACTGCGCTGAGAAAAAAGGATATTCCAGCACCGCGATTCTGAGCAAAACAAAGCCGCTCAGCATACGCTACGGACTTGGCATCGAAAAACACGACAAAGAAGGCCGCGTCATCACCGCGGAGTTTACCGACTACTTCCTCGTTACTGTCTACACGCCCAATTCACAGAACCATGACGAAAACAAGCGTCCTCGCCGCCTCGATTACCGCACAAAGGAATGGGATGTCGATTTCCTTGCCTATGTCAAAAGCTTAGAGGCAGTGAAACCTGTTGTCTTTTGCGGCGACCTCAACGTAGCCCATACCGAAATCGATCTCGCCAACCCAAAGACGAATCGGAAGAACGCTGGCTTTACCGAAGAAGAGCGCGCCCGTTTCGATGCCATCGTCGAGGCCGGCTTTATCGACAGCTTTCGCCACCTCTACCCCGATACTACTGAACGCTACACTTGGTGGTCCTACCGTGCCGCCGCACGAAAGCGTAATATCGGGTGGCGTATCGATTATTTCTGTGTCTCTGAGGGGATAAAAGACCGCATCGCTCAAGCCGATATCCTAGACCAAATCGAGGGCTCGGATCATTGCCCCGTACTCTTGGAATTGGCTCCCATCACTTAGTCAGTATTATTGATTAAAAATTAAAACCGCCTATACAATCATAAGCCGTTCGCGCTGCCTCTGATTAAATATAGATCACTTCTGTCCGTATCAGAAATACTAACCCGTTCCGACCAAGCAAGTTGGTAGATTTCCAAGCTCCTAATATTAAATGTTCACCAAAAACGCAGACGAGAGTATTAGCGGACTTGGCGAAGTCGCGCTGATCGCAAAGATCCGTCACTGGCTCGGTGCCGTCTCGCCTAATAGCCCACAAGGCATGGGTGATGACTGCGCGGTCCTCGATCGGCCAAAAGGTCTAAAGCAAATTTTGACGACCGATAGCCTAAGCTATGGCCAGCATTTTGATAGTAGCATCTCCGCCCACGACGCAGGTGCCAAACTGATCAAGCGCAACCTTAGCGACATCGCGGCGATGGGCGGACGCCCAGGCGAGGCATTACTCAACCTACTCTGCGGCAGCGATCTCCGCACCGATTGGTTAGCAGCCTTTTTTGAAGGCATCTACCACGCTTGCCAAGAATACGAATTGCCCATCGTCGGAGGCGACATAAGCACTTTACCCAATGGGCAGTTTACTGCAGTTCTCACTCTGACTGGCTATTTGGAAAAACCTCCCTTGCTGCGCAAGGGCGCACAAGCTGGCGATGCACTCTACGTCACCGGCACACTTGGCGGTAGCCTTTTAAAAAAACACTACGAGTTTGAACCAAGGTTAATCGAAGGCCAATGGCTGGCTCAGTCGCAGGCATGCAGCGCGCTGATGGACATCACCGACGGCCTCGCCAAAGATCTAGGTGAACTCATCCCTGACGAATGCGCAGCCTATCTTGAACTGGGTAAAATCCCTCTCTCGGATGCATCCCATCAATGTGCCAAAGCGAGCGGTCGATCTGCAATGGAGCATGCCTTTTGTGACGGAGAAGACTATGAGCTACTCTTGGCCGTAAAAAAAGACACCCAGCTAGAGGTCTTTGAAAGGCAATGGCGGCAAAAATTTCCAGGCACTCCGCTCAGTCAGATTGGACAACTAAGAAAGAGCGGAAGTAAAGCCTCCTACATAGACTCTAAAACCCAAGAAGCCTTGCCGTGGATTAAAGGGTTTGAACATTTGGTCGACCCATGAGTGAGCTAGAAAAAAAACTAATAGCTGGCATCTGTTCGAGAAGTGCGGCTGAGACTGAGGAGCTCGCAGCAAGGATAGGAGCGATTTTGCCAGTCGACACCGTACTCGCATTGCACGGCAATCTTGGCGCAGGTAAGACCACATTTGTTCGAGGTCTCGCCCGCGCGTGGGGCATTCAAGAATCTATCACCAGTCCGACCTTCAACCTCTACACGATCTACAAGGGCGACCGACAGCTCATCCACCTAGACGCTTATCGCCTAGGCTCAGGCGCCGATCTTGACGCCCTCATGATCGAAGACTTTTTGCAGCCCCCTTGGTGCTTTGCTGTGGAGTGGCCAGAGCGTATACCGGACGCGCTTCCTGAAGATGCCTGGCGTTTGTTCTTAACGATTAACGAAGATCTGAGTCACCAAATTAGATTGGAGTCCCTCTGATTAAGCATACCAGTTTAAGCCCTATCTCGTCCGACTCAAAGAAGGCTTGGCATCCTTGATCAAGCACTCACACCCCAAACCTAAGCACTCTGGCTCTGTAACGACTTCAGACTCTATGCTGTGGCCTGCAGTCGCTTCATAAAACCAAAAACACGGTAAAAACCCTCGACAGTAGCCGACACAGAAACCTTAGTGTGTAACCATTATCCACTAATGAAGACGTCACTAATGCAGCACGTTTATATTGTATCGTCTAATTAGTGACTAACCCGAGAGTCCCGCCTTATGAAGCATTCAAGACAATTCAATACCGCACACCGCAAGGGTGGTTTCAGCTTACTCGAAATCTTAATTGCCATTGCTTTGGTTGCATTGCTTGCGAGCGTCGCACTCAACCAACTGACGGGCATTTTTGGCGAAAACCAAGAAGAAGCCGCTCGACTTTTTGTGACCAGTAATTCCGAACTGGCATTAACCCGATACCGCTTAGATGTAGGCAATTTTCCCACTACTGAGCAAGGCTTAGATGCACTTCTAAAAGCACCTGCCGGCAAAGAAAATCGCTGGGGAGGCCCATATATCAAAGAAGCACCGATCGATCCTTGGGGAAATCCTTATCAATACCTCTTCCCGGGCGCTCGTAATATCAGCGGCAACCGAAGCTTTGATATCTGGTCACTCGGCTTGGATGGAGTAGAGAGCGGGGATGATATTGGAAACTGGACCAGCCAGTAGACCTCGTTCGCAAGCTGGTTTTACCCTGCTTGAGATCATTATAGTTTTTGCGCTAATCACACTAGCATCTGGGGTGATCATCACAAATTTCACGGCCTTCCTGAATTTTGATGAGAAAATTAATCCCGAAGATTCCTTGCGCTCAGCGATTCGTTCCGCCCGTTTTCAAGCCGCAAGTAACCGTAGCATAGCGACCTTAATCTATGATGACGAAACTGGGACCTTAGTCGTCGGTGCAGGAGAGAGTTTCCAACTAAACTCAAACTTTGGCCGTGAGGGTCGCGGTGAAATACGTTTCTACCTAGTGCCGCCCGCCGAAGGTCTGGGTCGGTTTCCGGATGCCAAAAGCAGCCTAATGGAAACAAAAAAGCTCAGCTTTGCCCCTGATCGCAGCTCTAGCCCATTTGTGGTAGAAATTGATACCGGTGAAGGCACACCAACCCGATTCATCTTCGATCCATTTTCCAGCTTAGTCAGGAGCGAAGAATGAGTAAAAGTGAAGCTCAATATTCAACACTCAACACTCGACACTCGCGTAGCAAGCGCGTCGCTGCCTTTACTCTCGTCGAGGTTCTCATCGCAGTCGCGATCTTTGCGATGGCTGCGTCAGTTCTTATGTCAGCTTTTGTCAACGCACTGCTGTCGAGAGAAAGTGCGGCCAAATACGATCTTCTCAATGCCGACATCCGCGCAGTGCGCATGCAACTACTACTAGAACCCAACCTCGAGGATGCCGAAGACGGTGATGAATATGAAACTGTCCACAGCGGGGAAGCCTCCTGGGAAGCTCAGGTCGTACCGACGAACGTGGTCGACCTCTTTCAAGTGGAACTTAGCATCCGTTTCAGTGAACCGCCTGTAGGTCTAGTCGCCGACTACACAGAAACACTTTACTTGCTGCGCCCCACTTGGTCGGAAAGCGAAGAACGTTCCGATCTACTCCAAGATAAACGCGAAGCACTCGAAGACACGCGAAGGGATTTTAATTTCTGATGATACATCTGCGCACTCAGTTCAAAGAAGTTTCTACCTTGTCAGTGAGAGGTGCTTGGTTTGCTCGACCGGAGAGAGGCTATTGCAGTAGTCAAAACTCTCCTTCCAATACTCGCGGCGTCGCTGCATTCACCTTACTCGAAGTCATCCTCGCCGTTTCGATTGCGGGCGCACTGCTCGCGGGTGCTGCCACCTTGATGGTCTCGGTAACGAATGCCTGGCTCGAACGACAAGACCAGCACTTTTTCGAAGATCATGTCGACGGCGTCACCGAGTTCCTCCAAGCCAGCTTCTCCATGGCCGGCACCGAGATCGTTCTAGGCGATGAAGACGAAAGCGGCGGATCGACCATGAATGAATCAGGCAATAGCAATATCGAAACAGACGACTCTCAAGTGACAGTAGACATCTCCGGAAACAATAATTTGGAGGGCGATACTTCAATGGAAGGCAATACAGGGTCCACAACTAGCAGCGGCCTCGTCCGTGTTTCGGAGGACCCCATCGATTGGTCAAAGCCACCTGGTTTCGCCAACTACCAAAACCCGCTGCTACACTTTAAGCTAAGAGACACTCCGCCGCTGCTCGTGCAAACAGAAAACGCACCCATCATCGGCGTGGAAGCGTTTCTCCATTTTGAAGACGATGAAGGCCTCAGCCTCCTCTGGTTTACGCCGCTGCAAGAAGACTCCGAGGATCTCGATGACCTACGCCGCACTCCGCTCAGCGACCTCGTCACGAAAGTAGAATATGTCTATTGGGACGAACGCTTCGAAAAATGGGAAAGCGAAACCGAGCCCAAAGAGGGTGAAGGCGACGATCAATTTATACTCCCACGCTTCATAAAACTCACATTTGAATACGAAAGTGTCACTAAAGAGCGCACCCTTACGATCCCTGTAACATCAAGGAACGCATTAATCTTCTAGAATGATGGCTTACCGCGAACACTCATATGGACCTAAGCGAGGCAGCGTCCTTATCGCTGTCCTTGCTATCGTTCTACTTCTCTCCTTCATTGTCACGCGCTTCATCGCCGAAGCAGTCGAAGACCTTGAGTATCGCGCCATCTTTAACGAGCCATCCGATGTACGCTCGTTTAGTTATAGTATGCTGGAAGTCGCGCTCGCCACGATCCACGAAGTCGCACTGATCGACGATGGTAAACTCTTTGCACCCGAACAAGGCTGGGCAAACCCTATCAACTACGCGGGCATCACCATTCCAAATGGATGGGAACTAAAGATTCAGATCCAAGACGAAAGTAATAAGCTCCCAATCAATACAATGGACGAAGTACTGCTTAACCAGATGCTGGAAGAAAGCTTTGATTTAGACTTCGGCACAGCTCGCGAGCTCAGCAGTATGTTACTCGACTGGATCGATCCCGACGAAAGCCGCCGACTCAACGGGGCGGAATCGGAAGACTACCTCCGCCGCAAGCCGGCTTACCGCGCCGCCAATAGCCCTCTTCAGAGTCTCCAAGAATTACGCCTAATTGAAATTTGGGAAGACGAATTTTTCGACGAGAACGGTCTACCTAACGAACTCTTTGCAAAGCTCGACAGCATGGTCTCTGTCATTAACGCAGGCGCCGCCAATATTAACAGTAGCTCGCAGTCAGTATTAGAACTGATCGCACTGCAAGACGGCTACGACGAAGACCGCCTCTTTGACGGGCTCGACGATCTACCCTATCTGCAGCAGTTGCCCGAGTCAGCCAGTAGCGGTAGTGGCAGCGTTGAAGTTAGCCTGCTCCGCGTCACTGTGAGCCTCTGGCGCGGCCAAGTGCCCTTTACAGTAAGCGCACTGGTCGAGCCAAATTTTAACACCGAAGAAGGCGCAAGCAGCAGCGCACCCGGCGGCGATTCAGACGACGCGCCCAAGACAGGTGCGGTCAGCGAACAAGAAGCCATCGCTTATCCATTTAAAATCCTCCACGTTTCCGAATACACTCAAGGACGACCGAGTAGCCTGCCCGCTCGGTATTCGGCGCTAGACATCGGTGAAGAAAGCGATTCATTCTGATTTAACACACTAGCCGTGAGCGAACCTACCCAAACAGCACCCGAACCCGAGAGCGTGCCCTTACCGGACGTGCTCGTGCTACCTGCGGAATACTTTTTCATCGAAAAAGTCGAAGTGCCAACCGCACTCGCCCCTGCCGAGCTAGCCGACTTCGCTGAATTAAGCATGGAGGCCGTCTCTCCCTTCCCGCTTGATCAAATACGCTGGGGATTTTTAATCGATCCCGACGGTAAGCATCTCCTCATTTACGCCGCGCTCAATGACCGACTCAAACTCGCAGGCTACACCGAACTGGAAACCTACACTTGGGTGCTCCCAGATTTCACCACCCTGCACGGCGCGCGCTTCACCTGCGATACTGAGGTCGTCCTCGAAGGCGAGCACTACACCACCAGCTTTCTACTTCCTAGCGGCGAAGCCTCACCTGAAAACATCCGTAGCCTACCCACAGGCAGTGATACCCCCCGCGGCACAGGCCAAAGCATCCACCTTAAACTTTTAGCCGTCGAGCTCAACGAGCAAGGTATCCCTACTTACAAATTTGAAACAATCGGCGAATCCCCTGCCTACGGTCTCTGGTCCCCCCTAGAGCCAGACGAAGCCTCACTTTGGAATGCTGACATCCGCCCGAGTAGTTTCAAAATTGTCGAACGCAGCACCCGTCGCACGACTAGCCTCGTTACTCGCATCATGGGTTACGCGGCCATCTTTGCCATCGTACTTATCGTATTCGAAGGCCTGCTTTTCGCAGGTGAGTTCTGGCTCGGCACCCGCACAGCCAAAATCGACGAACAGTCCACCCCCGTCCGTCGGATAGAAGATAAGCAAAGCCTTTTGAACAAGCTCGATCAAGTCGCGCAGAACGAGCTACGCCCCATTGCCATGCTCACTGCTGCAAATGAAGTTCGAACAGCGCTCGGGAAAACAGGAATCGAATACGACGAAACCATCATTGAAAGCAATAATCGCCTCACCATCGAGGGCAAGGCCAACACAATCAACGAGCTCAACTTCTACACCAAATCGCTTCGCCAGTCAGGGAAGTTTCAACTCGTCGGAGACCCCAAGTACATTACTCGTGATAGTAAGACCACCTTCACCGTGACCCTCGATTACACCCACCGCGAACCCGAAGCAGCCGCGACGAAAGGAGTCATGACTCCATGAGCGACTTGAAAGACAGATTGCGCGCCCTTTATAAGCGGATGAGCCTGCGCGAGAAACTCCTCTCCTTACTCTTCGTGATAGTTATACTCTTCCTTTGGTCGAACAACTGGCTCACTCGCTTGTCTGATGGCAATGCGCAACGCAAACTCACTGGAGTCGAGTTACAAACTCAGCAGCAATGGCTCGACCGTAGCGACCTATTTACCGAGCAACTCGCCGTCGCGCTGGAGCGTGTCGACCCTTCCAAAACATTCGCGGCCGCACAGCTTTCGGGCCATGTCGACAAGCTCATCCGTAGCAGCGGCCTCTCGGCAGATATCGACCCCGTCCGCACCCGCGAGGGCGAGATCTTTAATGACCACAACCTCCGTGTGCGTCTCGGCCGAATTTCCATTGCCCAACTGATCCAGATCAATAAGCTACTTCAAAAAGAGACGCCCTATATCAACATCCAGAGCGTCCGTATCCAGAAAAACCGCCGTAACCCCATGCAGCTTGATGTGCGCTACGAAATCAACTCTTTCGATCTAAAAGACCTGAACCTGTAATGCTCCGTTTACTTTTAATTATACCGCTAAGCACCCTTTTCGTTCTCGCTAGCCCAGGCTATGCACAAGACGCAGATGGATCACGCGCCCGAGTCCTCGCCTCACCCCCTGTCCTCACTGAGGGTGCGATTACCCCTGCCGAGCCCGAGCTAAAAGAGCCCGAAGCCATGGTCGGCGAAATCATACTGGTCGATGATACCGCCAATCAAGTGCTCGTCTTACTGGAACAATTGACGGACAAGATCATTCTCCGCCGCCAAGACCTACCCGCCTCCAAATTTACCTTCAATTCACGCGGCGCCATGACAAAGCGTGAGGCCGTGCTTGCCCTCGAAAGTTTACTGACCCTCAACGGCGTCATGCTGACCGATATGGGAGGACGTTTCATGAAAGCCGTCCCCGCGACCAACGTAAGTAGTCAAGTTCCCATCATGCTTGCAGGCAGTAGCCTCGAACTCGACGCAAGCCAACAAATCTACGCCAAACTCTTCAAGCTCGACTACCTCAACGCAGTCGAAGCAGGCGCGCCCCTCGTGCAAAACCTCGTTTCCCAAAATTCCAGCGTGCTGCCCTTCCCTAAGTCCAATGCACTCCTCATCACCGATGCCCTCGTTAACTTACAGCGTATCGAAACCATACTTAAAGATGTGGACCGTGCACAAGTCGTTCGCGAAGAGATCAAATTTATCAAGCTCGACTTCGTGCAAGCCGCGGAGATGCAAGAACGTATTGAAAACCTCATCCAAGGCCCGCTCAAAACTTACCTTGAAGGGAATACCAGCGTGACTGCCGACGAACGGACGAATCAGCTCATTCTCATCACTCCCCCCGGCAACCTGGCAATCATCATGGACGTAATCCAGAGCGTCGACGTCGACGCCGCTCCACTCACCGCCAGCGAAGTCT
Source organism: Opitutaceae bacterium (assembly GCA_009886465.1). GTDB lineage: Bacteria > Verrucomicrobiota > Verrucomicrobiia > Opitutales > Coraliomargaritaceae > Thalassobacterium. The sequence continues at coordinate 1,221 of QXZH01000139.1, read as the reverse complement.
TCCAACTCCGCCAAGCTAAAGCCGAAGAAGTCGTTCCCATCATCGAGGACATCATCTCCGGGCAAAAAGAAGGTCGCGAAGAAGACGCCCAAGTCGCCCGCGAAAATGAACGCGCGAACAACGCCAATAATCGCGGAAACAATAATAATAATAACGCCAACAACGCGCCTGCCGTGGTCGTCAACGCACCGGTGCCCTCCACTAACTTTATTGAAGCCAACAGTTCTCTCCAATTTTCAAATTTCGTCGGCCTTGCCGCGGATGAACGCACCAATGCTATCGTCGCTTACGGGACAAAACAGGACTTAAAGACGCTCAAGGAACTCATTGAAAAAATTGATATTCCATTGCCGCAGGTTCTAATTGAAGCAGTAATTACCCAAGTTACTTTGAGTGAAACCCAGACCAGTGGCCTCAGCAGTCTGGGTTTCACTTACGATGGGCTAACATCAACCTTTGAGGCGATCAGCGCGGGGACGGCTGGAGGTATCAGCTTCACAAATGGCAAGATTAGTCTAGATAACCCAGCTGATTTCACCCTGGCTACAACTATCACGCCAACAAATAAAGATGGCAACACTCGCGTGCTCTCGGCCCCTCGTATCGTGGTTAGTCATAATGAGGAAGGTATCATCAATGTCAGTCGCTCACAACCAATCGTGACTGCGTCTACAAGTTTCTCCAATAGTGATAACAACACTCGAAGCTCAATTGAGTATCGCGACATCGGTATCAAACTAACCGTTACTCCACTCATAGGAGCAGATGGCACAGTGCAAATGGTAATTGAGCAAAGCGTTGAGAACGTAGTAGAGACTATTTTTATCGACGATAACCCACAACCAATCATCGGTGTGCGTGAAGCGACTTCAACTGTGAGCGTCAAAGACGGCCAAATTGTGGTGCTTGGTGGCCTACAAGAAAATACGGGCTCAGATAGCAACGATTATTTCCCTGTCATTGGTCGACTGCCATTGATCAGGAATATTTTTGGCGGTTCAACCGAGGATTACGACCGAACAGAGATTATCATATTTATCCGACCAACTGTTTTACAAAATACAGACGTAGCCTTTGACGTTTCCAAGGGTTACATAGAAGCCGCTTCAGAAACAGGTGTCATTAAAGAATACATCGATACAAACTCAACGAATGATATCTACCTTGAAGGCAGTAAATTCGAGGAAGAAGAACCAAGAAAAACCAAAGGCAGCATCTTGC
>QXZH01000138.1 GCA_009886465.1 Opitutaceae bacterium | reverse complement strand
AATCAGGAATTGCTTTTAAAAGAGCCGTGGAACCAAAATGAGGTCGGCATTTTCTCCATCACCGAACCTTTCAGTACATTACGCTTTGACGGGCTGCAGTGGAATTATTAGACACTACGATTAAAATGGCTCGCACGACACTCATATGGGACCACCAAACGGTAAGGATTTGGCGCACTTCGCGCTCTGGCGCTAGCTTGATCCAAGAAGGCGAAGCACGGGACATCTCTGCTCTGCTGGCACTTCTGGATAGCGCGCAAGAGACTTTTCAGTTCGGTCGCCTACTGGTGTATCTAGACATCCCTGCGCTCGACCACCATCTCGAGCGCGTGCCGAAAATGGCGCCGAAACTACAGCAGCAACTCCTGGTGCAGCGTAAGCTTAAGCTTTATGGTGACGAGGAGCGTAGCTTGGCGTCGATCGAAATGGGCCTGCAGGGTGAAGCGACCCATCAATTTTATTTCATCAGCAGCCTACCGCATGAAATCGCCTCTGCCATTAGCGGGTGGGCACTGCGCAATGGTGTGTTGCTTGACGGAGTCTACAGTTTGCCGTATGCACTAACCTGTATCGACGATAGTTTGGTCGCTACTGACGCACAGGGGGTGATCCATTATCGCGGGCTAGGCGATGCTGGTTACTTAATCGCCCGTGACCCCGCCGGCATATTGCTGTTTTTCAGTCGTTTGTCGGCACAGGATTTGGGCACCGAACAGATGGATAGTAGCGCACGCCGCTTGGGACTATTTGTCGAACAAGAATTCGGGGCAAACCCTCAGTTTCAAGGGCATGACGCAATTGAGAACACCGACGACGCGACCACCGTGTCCTTACTCAGCAAGCTCAAGCTAGTCGCATCCCTCGATTTAGTTCCACATGGCCTGAGGACCCGACAACGGATCGTAAAATTTAGACACCGAGCCTTTGCCTGCCTCTGCATCACTCTAATCTTAGGGCTTTATCTAACAATACCGCAGATTAACAAGAAACAGACGCTCGAATTAGACCTCAGCGAGCTCAATACCTTGATTCAGGTAGAGACCTTGGAGATTAATCAAGTTCGGCGTAACATCCTCGAAAATCGTCAGTATGAGAACGTCATCCAGTTTAGCCGCGGCCGCGAAACGCTCAATGATGGTGCGCCCGTGCCCGCACCACTGTTGATTATGTTGTATGCGTTTTCCAATGCCTTGCCTCAATCGGTAGAGCTGGATACTTATAGTGGCTCGATTGACACCACCGAAGGGCTCACCACGATTGAAATGGTGGGCCGTCCACTCACCGCGGATCTTGATCTACCAGTGGAAATCAAAGTGATGTTCGGACGTCTTGAAAAACAAGGATGGCAATTTAGCGAACCAACAGTCGCTTTCGAAGAAGCCAACAGCCGTTCGCGTTTCGGTGATGCGCGCGGGCGTTTGCGTAAATTCACGATTAGTTTCACAGTGCAAGCATTCACGCAACCAGGAGGTATCAGCTGATCATGCGCAAACGTCTGTGTTATTTCTATAATATCTTAGCATCCTATCCGGTGATTGTGCTACTACTGGCTGGTCTTGTGGGCCTCTTTTATCTTGCGCGCCAACATTACCCCCTCGAGATGCAGCGACAAGCAAAGAACTTGCAGAGAATGGAACTCAAGCAAGAGCTCCAAGCCTTGCAGCGAAAGTTGACAAGCATTGAACAAAACGATCTGCGCATGCGTTATATGCTGTTTAACGAAGAATTCCTCAAAATAGACGACGCAGAGTCTGAAGCATTAAAAAGCCACTTTACACAAGCGTTCGAAGTCCATGGCTGGATCTTGCAAACAGCAGAGGTGGCCGAGCTCGAAATTCCGACCGAGCAGGGCAGGACGTCGGATTCAAATCAAGCACGAATTCAGGGGATCATGCTTGATTTGAGTGCCAGTGCTACGAATTCGCCACAAGTCGATGGGGCGCCTTTTTTGCCTTTATATTCGCTGGCTCAATGCTTGAATTACCTGTGGAGCCGGCCGCCGCTCAAAGAGTATCAACAGATTGAAATTATTCGGACTCAAGACGGCTACAAATTACAGGTGCGGCTGTTTTTGCCTCTCAAGGATAGCGACCTTGGCGACTCCAATGAACTCAGCCTGAATCGTCTGTAATGCGTAAGTATTTAAATAATCCCCGTATTGTTATTCCGCTCGCAGTCTTAGTTATGCTGTGGGTCTGTCACAGCTATGGCTTGCTTGACCAGTGGCTACCCGATTTTTCAAACCAGCCTCAATCCCTTGCCGCGAATCAAGTAGTTATCGAAAAAGAGGTGCTTGCATTAACTCCGAGTGGTCAAGTCATGCAGGGCTTAGTTCGTGACCAGTGGTTGCTGCGCAATTGGACAAAGTCCAGCGCGATCAAAAATGAACCATTCGTTGCGAATTTCAGCTTTGCAAAGAACGAATTACCAGAAGGTAGCTTTAGACCTATAGCTGCAGTGGCCGAAGAAGTGGTGGTAGATCCGGTTACTCTAGATCAATATATTGTTGAGCACCTAGGCTTGGATGAGATGGGCTTTTTTGTGCGGTTTGGCACTATCAACAAACGTCAGGGAGATTTACTCATGACAAAGAGTGGTGTGGAACTTGTGCTTGGCTCGATTGCCTTGGCTGAAACAAGGCGAAGCAAGGCAGAACATGCTGCCACCATCTCCATGCACCTCAGCCAAATGCAATTGCAGGCCGTTATGAAAAATGCGCCAATCGAAGTAATCTCGCCAGTACTCTCTGTGCCCGAGGATAACGGCCCGATATCGCCTCTAGTGACGGATGACACCGCTTCAGTAGTGGAGCTTGGAGCGTCCTCGGATACTGTGCTTTCCGGACTCCCAGGCACTTTTAGGGAAGGTGATACCGTGGATGTGGATTCAGTCAATAATTTCGACGATAGCCGAAGCATTGCCTCCGCAGTCATTTCCGGTGGTCAACTGGAACGTCAGATTTATCGATTGGGCGATTTTGTTCAAAAAAACCCAGCTCTTGGCTTGGCTAGGGTTTATGAAGATTATGTGCAACTAGTCGATCGCTATGGGCAATTTTATCGGTTGGACCTGCAGGACTAGACGCCCGTTAAATTAGGACTTGGGGCAAGATTACCTGAAATTTCCTGATAACTGATCGCTTGACAGAAGCATGGGAATTAGGCTTTTTCCCACTTCTTGTTTTTACCTGTTTATGCGATGCATTTTTATTGTCCGTGTGTTTATAATTAAAACTGTTGTTACGAGACGCGAATTCATCCAAAAGACACTCAACTTTAAGCCAGAGTAGCTCAGTGGTAGAGCAGAGGACTCATAAGCCTTTGGTCGGCAGTTCAAATCTGCCCTTTGGCACCATTTATAGAGACGCCTTCGATTAAATCGGGGGCGTCTTTTTTTAGTGGAAATTTAATTCGGGCTACCCGTCGATTTGCTCTTCGAGGAATTTAATCAGCTCGTCTTCGGTCACACGGCGTTGTTCACAAGTGTCGCGGTCGCGAAGGGTGATGGTGCCATCTTTTTCTATGGTGTCGAAGTCGATCGTGATGCCGAAGGGTGTGCCGATTTCGTCTTGGCGACGGTAGCGACGACCGATTGCACCAGAGGCGTCGTAGAAGACGTTCCAGCGGCGTTGCAGTTTCTTGTAAAGCTTTGTGGCGACCTCAACTAGTTCGGTTTTGTTTTTAAGTAGCGGGAAGACGGCGACCTTGATCGGCGCGATCTTCGGGCTGAATTTAAGCAGGATGCGCTTTTCGACTTTGCCCTTGTCGTTGGGGACTTCGTCTTCGGTGTAAGCAGCGCTGAGCACGGCGAGTAGCGTGCGGTCGACGCCGAGCGATGGTTCGATAACGTGAGGTATGTACTTCTCTTTGGTGGTTTCGTCGAAGATGGTCATCGACTTGCCAGAATGCTCTTGGTGCTGCTTGAGATCGTAGTCGGATCGGCAGGCGATGCCCCAAAGCTCCTGCTCGCCGTGTGGGAACTGGAACATGAGGTCAGTCGTGGCTTGCGAGTAGAAGGCCAGCTTGTCCTCAGGGTGGATGTCTTCGCTGATGCCTTCACGGGGCAGGCCGATGGAAACGAGCCAGTCGGTGCAAGTATCGATCCATTCGCGGTGGAGGGTCTTCCAATCGGCGCTTGGCGAGATAAAGTATTCAATCTCCATTTGTTCAAACTCACGTGAGCGGAAAATGAAATTGCGTGGCGTGATTTCGTTGCGAAAAGCCTTACCGATTTGCGCAATGCCGAAGGGGATTTTCACGCGACCGGTATCAACGATATTTTTATAATTAGCAAAAATGCCTTGTGCCGTTTCGGGACGCAAGTAGGCGGCAGCTGAGTCGTCGGCGAGAGGGCCCACCTTGGTTTCAAACATTAGTTTGAACTCGCGTGGCTCGGTTAGGCTGCCCGGTTTGCCTGTCGCGGGCGAGGGGATCAGTTCGTATTGTTCGGGCTTCGCTTCGGTATATTCTTTTAGTTCGATTGTATCAAGTTCACCTTGCTTAGCCATTTTGCGCTTCATTTCAGCAGCAGCTTTCTCGGCCACTTCTTGCTGGTCGATACACTCGACGACGGAGACGTAGCCAATGGTTTCGCCATCTACGCTCACGGGGGCGAAGAAAAGTTGATCGGCACGGTAGCGGAGTTTGGACTCTTTGCAATCGACCATGGGGTCGGAGAAACCATCTACGTGGCCAGATGCCTTCCAGATCTTCGGGTGCATGATGATGGTGGAATCGAGGCCCTCAATGTCGTCGCGGCACTGCACAAAGTCCCGCCACCAAGCTTGCTTAATATTGTTACGCAGCTCGACTCCGAGGGGACCGTAGTCATAGAAGCCGTTATAGCCTCCGTAGATTTCGGAAGATTGGAAAATAAAACCGCGGCGTTTACACAGGCCGACTATGTCTTCCATTAAAGTATCACTGGGTGCTAGAGCTCTCATAAAGCGCAAAACGATGAAGTTTGCTAGTATGGGGTCAATGTTTGATTGGGTTTGAGTTACTTCTTCAGGAGGGGCTCAAACGCAAGAAAAAGTGTTTACACCTCCCGATTAGCTAGTGAAGTCGTTGCGACTGCTTTAGTCGTCACCTTCCCCAACCAAACGTCATTGCCATCTCGCTCGCAGCCTCCTAAATAGTAATCCAAAATGCCTCAGAATTCGCAAGTTCCCGAGCAACTCAAATGGCACCAACGAGCCTTACTCGCGGGACTTGCTTTGTTTATGCGGCTTTGGGGGCGGACGCTCCGATACCATTGGGATACGAATGCGCAGAGTATGATGGATGGCGAAACGCCGCCCGCGGTTGTTATTTTTTGGCACAACCGCCTTCTTGCGGGCACTATTTTTTACATGCGTTATTTTAGGGAGCGTCGTTTAGCGACTTTGATAAGCGCAAGCAAAGATGGTGCTTGGCTAGCCGGTTTTGTTGAAAAGCTGGGTGTTCGACCAGTGCGAGGTTCTCGCTTCAATCGAGGGGCACAAGCTTTGCGCGATATGATCACTGCCAGCAGCGAAGGTTTCGATGTCGGCGTGAGTCCTGATGGCTCGCGTGGTCCACTGTATGACATGAAGCCAGGCGCCTTGAAGGTCGCTCTCAAAACAGGTGCGCCAATCATCTTGCTCTCACTCAATCACACCGGCGCTTGGCGACTTAAGACTTGGGATCGTTTTTATATACCTTATCCATTTTCTAAAATTGAAGCGCGGATGGATGTGATCGCCCTAGATGAAGTCTCAGGTTTAGAGGTCGAAGAGGCGACCGCTTTCTTAAAGGCGCGCATGGATGCGAGCACAGTCGATTTATTTTGATGGATTTAGCACGCAACCTGCTTATCTAGTGTGCCCTCTTTTCAAGACCAATTTTTTAAAACGTATGAGCACCACAACGATAAATCCAAAAGTTCTTATTATCGACGACGATGATGATTTGCGCTACTCATTGAAACGTGTCCTATCTGGGCGTCAGTATGAGGTGATCGAAGCGGGCAGCGGGGAGGATGGTCTTGTTAAGGCTGAGAAACACAGCCCGCATGTGATCCTCTTAGATAACCGCATGGGCGGCATGAGCGGGATGGAAGCCTTGCAGCATTTGCGCGGGATCAATCCTAACGCGATGATCATATTGATGACGGCCTACGGAACAACGCAGACCACGATCGAGGCGATGAAGTTTGGGGCCTTTGATTACATCATGAAGCCTTTTGACCTGAAAAAAATCTTAACTCTAACCGAGTCAGCCATCGCTGCCTCCAAGGACCTAGATAAAGCAGGCAAAGAAGAAGCGGCACCCAGCGTTTCGAAGGAAGATATCGACGGCGGTATTATTGGTAGCTCCTCCGCTATGCAGGAAGTTTTTAAGATGATCGGTCAAGTCGCGGCCAGCGATGTCACTGTCATGATCACTGGAGAGAGTGGTACGGGTAAGGAATTGATTGCGCGTGCTATTTTCCAAAATAGCCTTCGGGCGCAAAAGCCCTATATCGCAGTCAACTGCGCGGCAATTCCCGAAAATCTCATTGAGAGTGAACTCTTCGGTCACGAGAAAGGCTCCTTCACGGGTGCGACTAATCAACGCATCGGTAAGTTTGAGCTTTGTGACGGTGGCACCATCTTTCTTGATGAGATTGGTGACATGGCGCTGACCACACAGACCAAGATACTTCGCGCGTTACAAGAGGGCGAGATACAGCGCGTTGGCAGTAGCGATACAATCAAAGTCAACGTTCGCATGCTCGCCGCTACGAACAAGCCGCTCGAAGAAATGGTCAAAGAAAAGACTTTTCGCGAAGACCTCTACTATCGCCTTAACGTCGTCCGCGTTCAGCTGCCGCCCTTGCGCGAGCGCAAAGAGGATGTGCCGCAGCTCATCGACTTCGTGCTCAAGCGTCTCGCACGTGACAGCAAGACCGATACGAAAACCATTTCGCCCGAGGTACTTACACTGCTTAATCAATACCGCTGGCCTGGCAACGTGAGAGAACTCGAGAATCTTATTTATCGCAGCGCTGTGCTTGCACAGGGCGAAATGATTCTAATTAAAGACCTGCCGCAAGAAGTCGTGAAAGCGATCGACGGAGGAGCATTTGCCGATACTGCAGACAGTTCGGTCGCGGCTGAAGAAATAAGTGAATCCTTCAAAGACGAGGATTTAATCGGCCAGGCTCTCTCTGATCCATACGACGCTGTATATAAAGACCTCTGCGAGACGCATGGAAAGAACATCCTCGAGCATGCCGAGCGCGCACTCATTCTACGTGCGCTCAACGAGTCTGGTGGTAAACAAGTCAAAGCTGCAGAGATAATTGGCATGACTCGCGCCACTCTGCGTAAGCGTATTGACCAATACGATTTGGGGTAAACGTAGAGTGGCGACTTGTCGCGCTCCTATGAAATTATGAACATTACACCTGTCGGCCTGTCC
>QXZH01000137.1 GCA_009886465.1 Opitutaceae bacterium | reverse complement strand
GTATGTCCAAGCCCTCAGCTACCCCCAAAGTTCCGGAATTCATCTCTAATAAGGTTATTGATGGGAGGTATTACATCCTCGAGCCTGATGCACCGGCAAAGCAGAGTTTGTCGATTATTTGTGCGGGTAAGGAGACCTGCTCCAAAGCGTATCATATAGACCGTCGAAAGTTTGATTTTTTTGCAATCGAGTTTGTCGCTAGTGGTTCATGTGAGCTCACTTTAAATGGTAAAAAGAGCGAGTTGTCCGCAGGGAGCTTTTTTATCTATGGCCCGAATTCACCGCATAAGATTCGCCGCATCGGGGATGCACCATTGGTGAAGTATTTTGTCGATTTTTCAGGGCAAGAGGCACTCTCGCGCATGGAAGAGTCTGGTTTGGGAGAGGGCTCGCAGTTTTATGCCGGCAACCGCCGCTGGATTCAGGATATCTTTGAGCAATTGCTGGAATGCTCTGAGTTAGACCGCGCTGAAGCGCGCCGCCTAGGTGAGCAGCTGTTAAAGTTGTTATTCGTGCGCTTATCGACCGATCGCCAACCAGTCGGTTCGGTTCAGCCGCATTCGAACGAGACGTTTAGCCGTTGTTTCCAGTATATCACTGAGAATTTTCTCAAGATCAATACCATCAATGAGGTCTCGGTCGCGTGTAGTGTGAATGGGGTGTATGTTTCTCGCTTGTTTAAGCGCTATACCAAGGAGACGCCCTATCAGATGCTCACGCGACTGAAGGTGACTTATGCCGCTAATTTAATTTTGAGGGAGAACTTATCCGTCAAGCAAGTGGGTGCTCAAGTGGGATTTGATGATCCCTACCATTTTTCGCGAGTCTTCAAGCGAGTGAATGGACTCTCGCCTAAGCGCTACGCTACTTTTATCAAGCGTGGCTCACTGCCTTCGCATCGGGCAAGGTCAGCATAGGTCTTAAGCTGCACTGTGATGAACTGTTAGCCGTCAGAAGATCTGAAGAATATGACGCTCCCAAATGTTTTCGGTAACGTTTTTGGCGATGATCGGTTCATTTTTTTTGAGCGCGTCTGTGTAACGATCAGTCATCTCTGCAGCGACTTTGAAGCCGACATGGATGAGTTGACGGAAGTTCTGATTGTAGTCCGCATGGCTCTGCACGTGGCGCAGAGTGTTGACGTATTTGTCGGAGTCCCAGTCGTTGACTTCTTCAGGAGTCGGTAGCGCGGATTTATCGATATCGATCACGGTCGCATATGGACCTGTCAATTCGTCGAACCGACCATATGCGCCCGCATATACTTCCTTCGCGATGGTGAGTGCTTCGCCGCCAGCCTCAGCCAGCCCGATGACTTCTTCCAGCCATGTTGTGCCAGCAGTTTTCACGTGTAGCCCCGCATCGTGCTTGGCGATGAGATTTTTAATGATCGGATAGATCGAGAATTTGTCTGAGCCAGAGTGAACGCTAAGTTTCAAAGTTTCAGGTAGGCCAAACTCTTTGATCGCAAATTTGATGACATAGAGATCTTGATCGAATTCTTTTTCAAATTGAACGAGGTCACCGACGTAATCTACGCCCTTATTGAAGCGACCAGTAAACTTAGGCGCGATAGTCTGCGCGGGAATGCCTTCGCCTGCAATCATCGAAAGGATTAGAAAGAGATCGATCGGTGTCTGCGGCAGGTCGGTTTCGTCAACTGATACTTCGGTGATGAAGTGCTCGGCGCCCTTGGCGGCGACGATATGATTGTAGATGTCCTTCGCGCCCTTGATGGCGACGAGGAACTTAGCCGCGACTTGGCGTAGATCTGCATCGGTGACTTCGAAAGCGGTTTCGATGCCTGGGATCTGAAGCGAACCAGTGTATTTTTGATTGGCTGCAACAAAAGCATCCACGTCTTTGGCATTAGGTGTCTCACCTACGAAGTCGGCGACGTCGAGTGTGTAGAAGTTGCTGCCAGTAATGAAACCATCGACGGTCTTTAGGCCGATGTGATCCGCATCAACATAAAACGCTTTATCCCATCCGAGTGCTGCGACTGCGTCGTCGGCTTCAGCGCGCAAGTCTTGTGGCTGACTCTTGACGATGCTGTGCTCGCGGAAGGACTTATTCCAAGTCGGATAAATGTCGAGGCCCGCACCCTGAGCATTGATGACTGCTTGGAGTTGAGCTTTGCCTTGATGAGCGAAGCGATCGCCCATGCCCATGGTAAATTTTTTGATGATCATTCGGTATGTGGGGAAATTGATGTATTCAGAAATTAATCGAGTGTGATGTGGATCTTTGTGATTTCGCCTGGGTTTTCACTCCATGCAGCCAATGCGGCTGGGGCGTCTTCTAGCGAGACGGTTTTGGTTATGACTTCGTCGGTCGGGAAGGCAACACTTTCGAGATACGCGATCACGGCTTCGAAATCCTCTGGCGTGGCGTTGCGTGAGCCACGGATGTCGAGCTCCTTCATGACAAAGAACTTAGTTTCGTAGGCGACGGGAGCTTTTGCGTAGCCGATGTAGACGACGCGTCCCGCGAAGCAGACTTCTTCGACGCAGGCTTTGAAAGTAGCTGGCAACCCAACGGCTTCGATCATGACGGTTGGACCTTCGCCGTCGGTCATTTCTTGAAGGCGATCATGTAGCGATTCCGTCATGGAGTTGATCGAGTCTGTCGCTCCACAACGTTTGGCAAGCGCGAGTTTTTCGTCGTCGATGTCCACTGCGATGATACGTGCCTTGCGGGCGGATGCGCCTGCGATTACTCCGAGGCCAATCGCGCCGCAACCGAACACGACAACGGTGTCATCGGCGGTGGTCTCGCCGCGGGAGACTGCGTGGAAGCCGACGGTGAGTGGTTCAACTAATGCCATTTCAGCGAGGCTGAGTTTGTCGGATGTGAAGAGCTTCTCGTGCGGAATGTTGACGTATTCAGTTAATGCGCCATCGCGTTGCACCCCCATGGTTTCGTTGTAACGACAGGTATTGAACCGACCAGCCTTGCAGGCAGAGCATTGACTGCAGCTGGTGTAAGGGGAGACCAATACGTTTTGTCCGACTTTCAATTGCTCGGGCACACCAGAGCCAAGAGATTCAATCGTCGCGCCGATTTCGTGACCAGGGATGCGCGGGTAAGTGACCATTGGGTTGAGCCCACGGAAGGAGGTGAGGTCAGAGCCGCAGTAGCCGACTTGACGCACTTTGAGGCGTACTTCGCCTGCACCAGGAGCAGCTGGTTCCGGGATGTCGACGAGTTCACATCGATTGGCTTCGGTGATGCTGATGGCTTTCATATTTTAATACGGATTAAAGTTTGTAAGCGCGGATGGCAGTGCCGCCCATGATCGCTGCTTGTTCGTCACTTAGAAGTGGGCGAATATATTCGCGGATTAGGTCGTGCCAGCGTTTATAAGATGAAGCGACAAGGCAGACGGGCCAGTCCGATCCGAACATGAGACGTTCGGGGCCGAATGCTGCCAGCACGGTGTCGAGGTAGGGGCGAAGCTGACGCTCTGTCCAATTCTCAAAGTCCGCTTCAGTGACCATGCCAGATAGTTTGCAGGTCACGTTGTCACGCTTGGCGAGTTCGCGGATGTTTGCCTGCCATGGATCGAGTTGGTCGATCTTGATTTGTGGC
>QXZH01000136.1 GCA_009886465.1 Opitutaceae bacterium | reverse complement strand
GCACCTGCTTTGGGAGCAGGGGGTCGGGGGTTCGAATCCCTCTGCCCCGACCAAAATGAATAAACTACGAATATTACCCGTATTCATGCTTCGGTAGAAGCGGAGTGATTTTGAAATGCACCGTTTCGGTCGATGATAAAAAAAAGTTTGCCACTCATCTTTCTCTGGCTCGCGCTACTTTTCACTGGTGTGTTCGCAGCTTCGGATGTGCAGCAGCGCATCTCGGTCGAAGATGGGCGTTATGTATATCCAGACGGTAGAGAGGTCATTTTATGGGGCGTAAATTTTCAACCTTCGGTTGGATGGGAGTATGATCGTTTTGTGAAGGCTGGTTTGATCCCGCGGGCTAGCTTCGACGCGGCGAGTTATTTCAAGCTTGTTGACGCGGGCTTGGATGAAGTTCAGCGGCTTGGGTGTGATGTGATTCGGGTGACTTTGTCGCCGCATGAGTTGGCCAATTTTGATGGCTCGCTGCGCGATACGCCAAATTTGCGCACTTTGGATTATTTGATGGCGCAGTGTCGGCAGCGTGGGATTTATTACTACTTCGCATTTATCAACGAGCTCGGAGCGAACGATAAGAATGTGGCCGGGACTTTAATGGAGCATCCAGACGGTGGCCGGAAGATCGATTATTATAGTTGGTTGCTTGATCCTGATTTTATCCAACGCTCGCAGGTGTATATTGTTAACCTGCTGACGCATGAGAATCGTTATGATGGGATACGAATGATCGATGATCCCGCATTTTGTATCGCGGAATTAGTCAATGAGCCGCATACGCCGAATGTGGATGATCTGGAGGCACCGTTTCATAAATACTATATACATTGGTTAAAGTCCAAGTCGCTGTCGGATGCGGCTGAAAATTTCCAGCTTTGGCGCAAGGAATATACGCTAGAGTATATCAATCAGATGTGTGATTTTCTCGAGCGACTGGGGTGTCGGGCACCTGTCGCGTGGTCCCACAAGTGGTCGATGGCGATACGCCATAATGGAGGTGATGCCGAGTGGCTTGCTTCGCTCGCATCGAAGGTGCCTGCGGTGTGTTTTTCCACTTATCCGACTCAAGGCACTGTGTATAATTATGTGCGTGATGCTGAAAAAGATCTACGTAAGTTGGGCATGGAGCACAATTCGTTGCCGTATTTGCAGGCTGCCTATGAACAGCATGATTTGCAGGGCTGGGCGAACGAAGCTGCGTTTCGCAATAAGGCCCATTATGTATATGAGTGGGAGACTCACGCCAATATGAGTTCCTACATGTATCCCGCGATGGCGAAATACTTTCGCGCGCAAGGAGCTCAGATTGCAACGATGTGGACCTACATCTTACCGGAGCTGTCCAATTACATTGCAGCGCAACACTTGTTGAATCTGAAATCCACGCCGGGGAAATCAGCCTCCTTTATTGCGGCCGGGGAAGTCTTCCGCAAGACGTCGCTCTATCAGCCTTATGCGACCAGTGGGCGGGATGAGGATTACTCTCAAAACGTTGCACTGGATTTCAAAGAGCAAAGCTCCGCTTATGCGGACGATACAACACTGGTCTATTCCGGCAATATGCCGCCGCGTTATGTCGAGCAGCTGCTGACGCCGGAACGCTTGGCTCGTGGCTTTGAGCTGATCCGAGGGGTGGGCGATTCGCCGCTAGTTCAATACGATGGCACGGGGCTGTATTTTGTGGATTTTAAGCCGTCTGGTGAAGTGCGGGTTGAGATTCTGCCGGATTGCGAATGGCTTCGTTCGCCGGTGACTGGGGGCAAGATGCTGGATGCGAACGGTGAAGTCCCTGTGAGTGATGACCCGCCCTATACGAGTCCGCAGGAATACTATGCGATCGCTAGGAAATATCAGAAGCAAGTGTCGAATCGTTATATCACTGAGGTCGAGTATGTCATGACCCTTGTGGCCCCGAATTTACCGAGTAGTCCAAAGGTCTACCGCATCGAAGGTGCCGAGTTTCGCCCGGTTGACTTGCTCGGCACTGCACCTCTTAGTTTCATGGCCAAGCCCGGGAGCTACAGGATTCAATAAGCCTCCGCGGAGGTGCTTACGTTTAGCTTGCTAGCGAGCGGCCATTTGGCCCCATCAGCAGGGATCTACCTGATCAAGGTCAGTGTGACGGTTCTGCTTCAGGTGTATTGACTCTAGTGCAGTGATTGGCCCGCCCAATTTAAATGTTTAACATTTAAATTGACTCCTTAGTTGGTATATTCATTTTGCTTACATTCGACTTTTTGATAGCTACTCCTCGAGAATGATGAACACTAAAGGAATGTTGCTGGGACTACTATGGCTAGTTTCTGGAAGTTTTTTATCTGCGGCATTACAGCCGAATATCGTATTTATTTATGCGGATGATTTGGATGCCGATGAGCTAAATGTCACGATGGATCGTGTCGAGACTTGGGCTTCGCCGCATGGAGCGCGCCGCGTGGCCGGCAAGGGGCGCAAGGCTGGAGTACCAAAGGTACTGACGCCACATATCGATTCATTGGCCGAGGAGGGCCTACTGTTTACCCGTTTTTATGTAAATGGCACGGTGTGCACTTCTAGTCGCTATTGCTTATTGACTGGACGCTATGCAACGCGAGGCATCGAGCTGCAAGAGGACTATCCAGTAGGCACGCATGCGACCTTGGAATGGCGCCCTGCGATTATGCGCGAGGAGACCAATTTGGCGAAGGAGCTACAAAAGCTGGGCTATCGTACGGGGATTATCGGGAAGTGGCATAACATGCCGGATAAGGTGCTGCCGAAGCGCAACAAAAAGGCGCATGAGCCCAATGCGACTTATGAGACGACCAAGAAATTTGAGAAATCCATTCGGGAATATTATGAGGCTGGGGTCGACTATTTGAGCGATGGCTATGGTTGGGATGTCGTGGATCGCATGGAGTGGGGGAACTCGATCGTAAATCTCGATTGGCAATGTGCAGGTGCATTGAAATTTATCGAAGAGAGTCAGGGACAGCCCTTCTTTCTCTATTGCGCGCTGCCGGTTCCACATGGTCAGTATTACTTCAGTTATAATGATGTGACGTCCTACGATCAACGTGTGACTTCTGCAGGTGTTGTCGAAGAACCGATTGTTGTGTTACCAACGGTGGAGGATGTGCTGCGCCGGACCAAGGCCGCAGGTATCCCTGAAAAGAATGCAATGGCGACGCGGATGGATGATTACGTGGGCGCGGTCTTGGATCAACTCGATGCGCTCGGCTTGCGTGAAAATACCATGGTTATTTTCACGAGCGATCACGGTAGCCGTGGTAAGAACAGTGTCTTCGAGGGCGGTGCAAAAGTGCCCATGATGGTGGCGTGGCCCCAGCGCATTCAGCCGGGGGCAGAGAATGACAGTTTGATTGGCAATGTGGATATTGCGGTAAGCTTGATCGAAGTGGCTGGTGGCAGCGCGCCAGCGGATATGGTCCAGGATGGTCGCAGTTTTACCTCGCAGCTCTTTGGGCAGCCAGAGCCAAAGGACTGGCGCACACATATGTTGATCGAAGCGGGCAATTCGCGTGCGATTGTCACGCGGGATTGGAAGTATGTCGCCAACCGTGTGCCGCCAGAGATTGAGGCCAAGATGAAGGCGCGTCCAGGCGAGGTGTTTTGGACAGGGGTGGATCACCATAACTATCAGACCGAGGAGATGTATCCAGCCTATTGGGACGCGGATCAGCTTTATGATTTGAATAAGGATTTGTATGAGCAGCAGAACCTAGCCGGGAATCCGGAGTATCGTGCGCAGTTGGAGCGTATGCAGCAGGGCTTGGAAGGAATGGTCTCTGATCTGCCGCACACCTTTGGTGAGTTCGGAAGCTCCCAATAGGCAGAAAAGATGTTTAAGAAAATTATTCCTTCGTTCTTCGCATGCCTTGCCTGCGGCCTATCGGCAGCGGAGCAAATGAATGTGTTGCTGATTATTGCGGATGATCTGCGCCCTGAGTTGGGCTGCTACGGGGCGGAGTATATGGTAACGCCTAACATCGATCAGCTTGCGAAGGAGGGCACTCTGTTTGAGCGGGCCTATGTTCAGCAGCCGGTATGCACGGCATCGCGTGCCAGCTTTTTAACTGGCTTGCGGCCTGACACCACGGGGAGCGATTATCCCTATTCGATCCATACTGTTGAAAATCTTTTGGAGGGGGATCGCCCCTCCTTGTTGCGTCATTTCATGAACCAGGGCTATTATGTGCGTGGTGTGGGTAAGATTCATCATGGTTATCACGAAGACTTCTCGGAGAAGTCTTACAGTGCGGGCTATGGCACGAGCTATGCCGATCCGACCTTAAAAAAGGCAAAAAAGAGCGAGCGGCCTCCGTATGAATGTGCCGATGTGGAAGACGGGTTTTACGACGATGGAAAAAACACGCTTGAGGCGATTGTAACTCTTCGCCGCATGGCAACACAGGCGAAGCCCTTCATGTTGGCGATGGGGTATTGGAAGCCACACTTGCCGTGGAATGCCCCGAAAAAATACTGGGATCTCTACGAGCGGCAGGAGATTCCGTTGTCGCCAAATCCAGAGCATCCACAGAATTCACCAAAGTATTCAACGGACTGGTGTAACCTACAGAAATACAAGCTGCCTGAATCCCCCGATGAACTTTTGGTAGGCGACGAAAATGTTGCTCGAACAATGAAGCATGCTTATGCCGCGTGTGTGTCTTATATGGATGCTCAGGTAGGGAAAGTGTTGGATGAGCTCGAGGCACTCGGACTGCGCGATCGCACTGTAGTGTTGATGATTTCAGATCACGGCTGGCATTTGGGAGATCAAGATCATTGGGGCAAGTCCACGAATTTTGAGAACTCTACTCGCGCGCCGATGATTCTTTCTACGCCGGGGTTCCAGACCGATCAGCGCAGTAGTGCTTTGGTGGAATATGTGGATATCTACCCGACTCTCTGCGAGCTCGCAGGCATTGAGGTGCCGGATTATTTGGAAGGCAACAGTGTGGCCCCCTTACTCGAAGATCCGGCGCGTGACTGGAAAAGTGCCGCCTTCAGTCAATATCCGCGCGGCTGGCCGCGGGCGAAATTCGAAGGCTACTCCATTCGAACGGATCACTATCATTATGTTCAATGGCGCGAGCTCGATGGATCCTTCAAGGGGCATGAACTTTACGATCACAAGACGGATCCGATTGAGTCGATCAACGTGGTCGGGAACCCGGAGTATCAAGCGGTGGTCGAAGGCTTGAAGGCGCAGTTGGATGCTGGTTGGAAGGCGGCCTTGCCGGAAGGGATTGAAAATCACTCCAACAATATCCCCGCACCAGATTTTGTGCCTTGGGGGAAAGAGGCGATGTTTGGGCCTTATGCGAAGTAGAAAGGGAAGTAATTGTATGAAATTAATTAAATATTTATCGATCTTACTAGCGCTTGGCTGTCTTGCCGTTTCGGCGAAACAGAAGAATGTGCTCTTCATCGCGGTGGATGATTTGAAGCCCTTACTGAATTGTTATGGCGACGACTTTGCAGTGACACCGAATATCGATAAGCTAGCAGAAACCGGGACCGTGTTTCAGAATGCGCATTGCCAGCAGGCGGTGTGCGGACCCTCGCGAGTGAGTTTGTTGACTGGGTACTATCCAGATACGACTGGAATTTATGGTATGGGTGGAGGCAAATATAAGCTACGCGAAATGCATCCGGACATTCTGACCTTGCCTCAGCATTTTAAAAATAATGGTTATGCGACCATCGGCACGGGCAAGATTTTTGATCCACGCAATGTCGAGGATGACTGGCACGGCCCGCAGGATGCGATCTCATGGACTAAATTTTTTGGGAAAAACCCCTACAATGCGCAGACGGGTGGACCGAAGGCAGGACACTATCATGACCCCGAGGTGCTGGCCTTAGCAAAGTTGGTCGAAGCCGAGGGGAAGGCCAATGGATTGAAAGGAAAACCGCTGCGTAATTATATGCGCGATCGTGGGGCAGGTCCTGCGGTGGAGTGCTACGATGTGCCGGACGACGCTTACAAAGATGGTGGCGTCGCCAATCGCGGAGTGCAGCAGCTTGAGCGATTGAAGGATTCGGGGCAGTCGTTCTTCTTGGCGGTGGGCTTTCTCAAACCGCATTTGCCTTTTGTTGCGCCGAAAAAATATTGGGATCTTTATGATCGTGCGTCCTTACCGCTGGCCCCCTTTCAGCGTGCTCCAGACGGCGCGCCGGATTACGCGATTGGTGACTATGTTGAGGCGCGCACTTATGGCGGTGTACCTGCGGATGGGCTGATTTCAGACGCGACGCAACGCGAACTCATTCACGGCTACTTGGCTTGTGTCTCTTATGTGGACGCGCAAATTGGTAAGCTGATTGCGAAGTTGAAAGAGACCGGGCAGTATGAAGACACGGTGATCGTGCTGTGGGGCGATCATGGTTTTCACCTCGGAGATAAGCATCTCTTTGGCAAGCATACGAATTATGAAGAAGCGACACGCTCGCCGCTGATAATCGCAAACGCTGGTCTTCAGATGGGGACTGCCAGCGCCGCTCCTGTCAATTTAATCGATCTTTTTCCAACGCTTTGTGACTTGGCTGGAGTGGTAACGCCAGATGGGCTCGATGGTGTGAGTTTGGTGCCGATTTTGGAGGATGCGTCGGCGAGTGTTCAAAAATATGCGGCTAGCTTGTATCCAATTAATGGTTATATGGGTATTGCAGTTCGAACAAAAGACCACCGTTACGTGGCATGGTATAAAGGTTGGAGGAAGCCTGGCTGGTGCGGAAACCGCTATCAAGACGAGCCGAAATTCGTCGAGTTGTACGACTATGTGAACGATCCACTGGAAACGAAAAACCTTTCTGGACACCCAGAGTATGAGGCGATTGAAGCGCGGATGATGGGCCTAAGCCGCGAACATGTGGCCTATACGCAGAGGAAGCAGTTTCAAACGGTCGAGGATTGATCGATGTTGGTCTGTCGCCCGCGTTTGCAGTCAAGCCTCTTCGCGCTCTGTATCTTGCCTCTGTGTGACGGTGAGTTGTCTCGGTATCAGGGGCGGTATGGTGCCATTGAAGCATGTCCGAGAGCTGCAGCATTTTAGAGATTTTCGCCATGAATTTATTAATGAATAACATTTAATGAAGATTTGGTTGACAAGAGGGGAGGTAGGCTGATATATGTAATTCCGCATTTTCGTGCACCATTCTTTGCCTTCTACCTCAAAAAATATCATGAACACAAAAACAATCCTAGCTACTGTATCGATCCTTGCGCTAATAGCTGCGGTCGCGCAGGCTCAAATGACTATCTCCGTTGGCGGAGGCGATGGTCCTGAGTCTGCCGCAACTAATTATACGCCTGATGTTTATTCGGCTTTTTTTGATGGGACGGATTTGTCGGATGCATGGGCATCTGGTTCTTTGAATATGATTTCCGGGAACCCTGATTCTGGCGTCTCTTTTGATCTTACGTTTACTCCGAGTGGCACTTCTGATCTTAGGTTTAGGTCTCAAAGCAGCGGGTTGGGGGTCCGAGGCGGAACGAATTCGTCGATCGATAATTCTGCAAGTCAGGAATCTGTCACGGTTGCCATTTCCAATGTCCAGGGTCTTGATGGAGCGCAGGAACAGCTGGTGTTCACTCAGTTTGAGACCGTGTTTTTAGGTGAGACCGAGTCTGCCCTTGCTGGTGGTGTGACGATTACGGGGTCGAGTAATAATTCTGATGTATGGTCGCTTGCGGGCGATAGTAGTAGCTTTACGCTCGGGCCAGTATCACTTGCGAGTGGGGCGTCTGGTTTTCTCTTGGGCAGTTTTACCGTTGACGTGGCTGCCATCCCAGAGCCTAGCACCTATGCACTGTTGAGCGGTCTGTTGGCGCTCGGCTTCGTTGCGCTTCGTCGCCGCTAAACGCTGTATTGTAATTATATTTTATATAGGGTATCATCTAGGTTAGTGCCTAGGTGTATGAGGTTTGGCATGTTATTTACGGTATTCGTGCCTTGCCCGAGGGCTATGCGAATGGGCTGCGCAACATCCTGTATGCCAATGGCCATTTGGGGCGCGAGTTGCCGGCAAACCTGCCTGTCACTGCATGGGATGGCGGTCTTACCAATTCCTCGGTATTCTGGTTGGGTAACCACTCAAATTAAAATCGCATGACGCAAAATTTTCCTCAGATAATGCACGTGGACGAGGGGGTCTTGCGCACTGCCGACGGTGTTGAAGTCAATCTCTGGGGCAGTAATTTTCAGCCGAATCTCTATTGGGAGTATAAATTCCGCATGGAGCATGTGGGGCTATCCATGACCTCAGAGACGATGCAGGCGATGTGCGACGACGGCTTTGAGGACATGAAGCGCATGCGCTGTGATGTGATACGCTGCCATTTGACTCCTGCGGACTTTACGGATGCTGAGGGGAATTTGGTCGAAACGATGTGGCTGGATATGATGGGCTACATGATCGCGAAGGCACGTGAGCACGGTATTTATGTCTATATCACCTTTATCAACCACATGGATTTTACCCTAATCGAAGAATCCTTTGTGGCGAATGCGACGCGTGAGGAATGGATCTTCGATCCTGATGTGGTGCAGGCGACGCAGAATTACGTGCGCCAGCTAATCAATCTAAAGAATCCCTATACCGAGATCTGCTATAAGGACGACGCGACGATTGCCGTGTGGGGCCTGATCAACGAGCCGGAATATCCAACGTACCGCCAGATGATGGCGGATGACAAGCAGAAGGCGACCTTTGCTGCGTGGTTGGAGGCGAATGATTATCCCTGGAACGATGTGTATTATGGCAAATACCGTGAAGCGATGGTGCGCGCCTACATCAATGACCTGCATGACATCCTGCGCGAAGCGGGTGCCGAGCAACCAGTGGTGTGGAATTGTAGTTGGCCGCGCATGATTGACGGGCGCAGTGATGTGTTCCTAGCGGTTGCTGAGTCGAAAGCCGAAGCGGTTTCTTTTTCCCTGTATCCTGGGCAGGACGATGTTGGCGATCCCTTTTTGAAGAATGCGGCGGATATGAGTGGTAAGAATTATTTACCCTTCCTTCAGCATTGCTTTGACGATTACTTGCACCTCGGGTGGCTCCGATCCATGCAGTTTGCTAATAAAGCCAAGCTGGTCTATGAATTTGAGACGATGTATAATGCCACCGGTTCGTATTTGCACCCAGCGATCGCCAAGTTATTCCGGTCTCTGGGAGTTCAGATGGCGACGATGTGGACCCATACTTTCAATGTGTATGCGCCGTATCAGGGGGGCTCGCATGTGCTGAACCTGCAGACGACGCCAAAGAAAGCTGCCAGCTACATGATTGCTGGCGAGGTCTTCCGTAGATTACCGTGCGGATTCGAATTCAGCCTAGGGGCTGAGACTGAGGATGTGTTTGATGATTTTGCGCTCTCCTATGATCAAGACCTGTCGATCAGCTGCGCGAATGATACCTTCATGCACTCCGGTGATGCTTCATGGTGTCCGTTAGAGCTGCCCAAATCGCTTAAGAAAATTGTCGGTTACGGCAGTTCCGCTCTGGTCCATTACGCGGGGAGTGGACTCTACTTTATCGAAATAGGGGAGGACTCGGTGCAGGTCGAACTGATGCCACATTCCAAGTTTGTGCGTAACTGGTGGGAGTGGCACACCGATGCTGAGCCGGTTGTCGAATTGGATGATACGACTGCACTACCCTTTGAGCTGAAACTTCCCGGCTTTGAGGCGGTTTCTTTTAGGAAGAAATCAGGGCATTATTGCTTTCCGCTAATTGCTGAGGCAGAGACGGTCGAGACAGAGCCCTTGTAGACAAGTAGCCTTTTAGACGAATAAGATGAGCGAATATCATAGCACTAAAGCTGAAGACCGTGTGCCTCTCGGGCAGAAGCTAGCGGTTGGTGCGGGGGGGTTCCCGATTCAGAATGGCGGATTGATTGTGCAGTATATGGCACAACCGATCTTCCAGATTTTTCTGGGTTTGAATCCAGCCTTGTTTGGCTTGGCGATGACCATTCCTCGCATCTGGGATGCCTTCACCGATCCGGTGATGGGGCGCATTTCGGACCGCACTCAATCACGCTATGGGCGTCGCCGCCCATACGTATTTGTCGGTGCGCTTGCGGTGGCCTTGACTTTTTTGACCATTTGGATGGTGCCGCAAAGCATGGGCGATACCGGCACCTTCCTATGGCTGACGATTGGAAGTGTGCTATTTTTCACCGCATTCACGGTTTTTTCCGTGCCTTTCAATGCGCTGGTTTACGAACAAACGCCAGACTATCATGAGCGCACGCGTCTAATGTTTTATTTGGCGCTCTTTTATAATGTCGGTAATTTGTGTGTGAATTGGTATGTGCCTGCGACCAACTGGAGTGGTTTTGAAAATCCATTGGTGGGAGCGCGTTGGATCGCTCTAGGCCTTGCGCTGGTCGTGTTCTTAGGCATGGGTATTTTGCCTGCAATTTTTGGTAAAGAGCGTTTCTATAAGGTCGCGCAGAATGAAAATAAAGACATCGGGTTTATGAAGGCGATCGGGCAAGCCGCATCATCGAAGCCAATGATGGGTTTGGTCGGCATCGTGTTTGCTCTAAACTTTTGTGGCACCATTGCCGGTAGTATCGCGATGTATATAGTGATTTATTATGTAAAGTCCGGTGACGTCGCGGGCGGGTTAGTGTTGAATGCGATGAATGGCACAGGTTTTGCAGTAGTCGGGTTTGTGGGAATTTTTGCACTACGCTGGTTGGCGCTGAAATACGGCAAGCGTCAAGCTATGTTTTTTGTACTGGCGTTGACCGCGCTGGGCGGCATTTCCAAGTGGTTTATTTTTACGCCAGAGTACCCGCATCTGTTATTGCTAGATGCCGTGTTGAATGGGCCGGTTTGGGTGTCGTTAGGAGTGATTGTGCCCTCGATGATTGCTGATCTGTGTGATTGGGATGAACACAAATTCGGCGAGCGGCGTGAAGGGATTATTAGCTCAGTCTTTACCTGGATCACCAAGTTCGGTACTTCATTCACCTTTCTTGTGTCGGGGATCGCACTACACTTTAGTGGCTTTGATGAAGCGCTCGGTGCGGAGCAGCCGGAAGGCACGATCACGGTGCTGCGCCTGTTCTTTGTTGGTGCTTCGGTGCTCGCGCCGATCCTCGCCATTTTCTGCCTTAAACTATATACAATCTCCGAGGACAGTGCCTATGGCATTCGCAATGAGCTTGAAGCTCGGCGTGGCGAGGTGTAATAGGAAAGTTTTTAACGACTGAAAAAATGATCAAATATTGGATGATACTTCTGTTGCTGTTGAATGCAGGATGGGCCGCTGCGCCCTTTCAAGCGATCACAGCGAAGGATGGCCGCTTGATTTATACCGACGGTTCTGAGGTAAATTTATTTGGTGTGAACTTCCAACCAATGCTTAGTTGGGAGCACGCTGCGCGCATGCACAATCAAGGCGTATTAATGCCCTTAAAGGCGCAAGATTTAAAGCAGGTCGCTGACTCGAGCTTCGATCAAATTCAGCGTCTAGGCGCAGAGATCATACGAATCCATTTACATCCGGCTGATTTCACGGATACAAAAGGTAATCTCACAGAAACAATCTGGTTAGACTTGTTGGACTACACCATTTATCAGGCTCAGAATCGCGGGCTTTATATCTACCTGACTTTGTTGAATCATTTGGATCACCACGGGACACAGTTCCCGTATGATCCTGGATCATTTGCTGCAAAATATACGAGAGTGGATTGGATGTATGAGCACGATGCGGTTGCCGCTACGAAACGCTACATGGGGCAATTGTTGAATCGTCGAAACCCGTATAACGGACAGCGCTACAAGGCGCATGCTGCGCTTGCTGTTTTGGAGCCAGTCAATGAGCCAGCCTATGTATGGTTTGAGAAATGGCAGGAACGTAATAAAGACGGCACCCGTGAGCAGTTCGAGCAATGGAGCTATACCCACACCAAGAACTACCTCAATGAGATAGTGGCATTACTGCGTGCGGAAGGGATGACACAACCGGTAGTTTGGAATTGCGGTTGGGCACGCTTGATTCAGAAGCACCGATCGGCTTTTCGTGGAATCGCAGAGTCGCAGGTGGATGCGGTTTCCTTCTGTTTGTATCCTGGGCAAAGCGACCTGAAAGCGCCCTTCTGGAAAAATCCCGAGAATCTAAGCGATCGTAATTATTTGCCCTACATTGAGCAGTGTTCAGAGAACGAAGATTGGCTCGGGTGGTTGCGATCAGATGCCTTTATTGGCAAGGCCAAGTTAGTGTATGAATATGAAACCTTCTGCAACCAGAGCGCGTACTTGTATCCAGCGATGGCAAAATTTTATCGCTCCGTTGGCGCACAGATTGCTACGCAGTGGACCTACGGATTGACCGCGTATTCAGAATATCTCGGAGGCTCGCATGTGTTTAATCTAAAGACCACGCCACGTAAGGCCGCTTCCTTTATGGTTGCGAAACAACAGTTCAAGGATGTGGGCACGACCTATTCGTATGAGTCGCGCTCAAGTGCTGTCTTGCAGGATCGTCAATTGATCTATTCCGGCTGGTCAGAATCGGATGACTGGTCAGATTCCGTTTTTGGATCTGACCTCGCGTCGCCCACAGTGATCATTGGTGTTGGAGATTCACCCTTTGTGCGCTACGAGGGGAGTGGGTTGTATTTTATTGAGCCGAACGAAAATGGCGCGCTGCGCCTGACGCTCATGCCAGATGTCGAGTTTATCCGCCCGCATTGGAAAGAGCTTCACACCGGTGAACCCGTCGTAAAGCTGGACGCTGCAAACAAAAATCGTTTTGAGCTAAGTCTTCCAGGCTTTGAAGGCACTTGCTGGATCTACCGTAAAGACGGCTGGCGATGGCACTTGGTGGAAACGCTCGAAGACGGCATCCGCTTTGAGGCGATACCAGGTGACTATTTAATCGAAAAACAACCTCTGCGGATCAAACGTAAGTTACTCGACGAGGGATGGGGTGACTAAAACAAAAAACCGAATGACACATACATTGCTTAAAAATTCCTCGATCTCTGCGCTCGGTCTCTGCGCTATGTTGTTTGGTCTTTCCGATATTCAGACTTACGCAGCGGCTGTCGATCAGCCAAATGTGTTAATGATCTGCGTGGATGACATGAACGACTGGGTCGGTTTTCTCGGTGGCCATCCGCAGGCGAAGACGCCCAATATGGATAGTCTGGCTGCTAAGGGCGTTAATTTTACCAATGCCCACTGCACGGCGCCAGGTTGCTCGCCGAGTCGTAATGCGCTCTTACTGGGGGTCGAACCGCATAACTCGGGACTCTATCCATTTTATAATCTCAATCACGTTGATGCCGAATCGCTTGAGCGCTTTACGCCGCTGCCCTTGCTCTATAGAGAGAATGGTTATACGACGGTGGGCCTTTCCAAGGTCTGGCATAACCCTGACAACCGTTATCGACAGGATGAGCAGTGGGATGAGTATAAGATGTATGGCACAGGCAAGAAGAACAAGGCGCTGATAAAGGAAAAGGGCTATCATCCAGAGCCATACAACAAGCGCACGATCGCTTGCCCCGCGAGTGATCCATTGACCGATTTTGGCGATTATAATGCGGCTCAACATGCGGTTCGCTTTTTAGGAAAAGAACACCAGAAGCCGTTTTTCTTGGCGGTGGGGTTCATCTTGCCGCATACCTCGTTCATTATGCCGGAGGCAAATTGGGATCGCTTTCTTGATCCAATTTCTGAGCCACCGATTAAGGCCGACGATCTGGTCGATATACCGCAAGTTGGGCAGTCGAATGCTCAGATCTATGTTGAAATTCCAGTTCGACGCGACAAAGCATGGGAGGATATCCGCCGTGGTTATCTCGCTTCGATTAACTTTACGGATGACAACATCGGTCTCGTATTGGAGGCGCTGGAAAAGAGTCCTTATGCTGACAACACGATTATTATGCTATGGTCGGATCATGGCTTTCATCTCGGTGAAAAACGTTCCTTTAGCAAATTTTCTCTTTGGGAGGAGGCGACTCGCACCCCCTTTATCATCTTCGACCCACGTAATCGTTCGGGGAACGGTCAGGCCTGTGCGGAGCCGATTGGCTTGATCAACGTCTATCGCACGCTTTGTGAACTTACTGGTCTCACTGCACCGGACTATGTCGATGGCATGAGCATCGGGCCTTGGTTGGAGAATCCGGATTTGCCGAAGGAGCAACCTGCCTTGATAACTTGGGGCCGCGGCAATTACTCGTTACGCACTACAGACTGGCGTTATAATCGCTACTTTGACGGCTCCGAGGAATTGTATTCGCATAGAGAAGACCCCTATGAATGGACCAACCTCGCCGATAATCCCGAGTATGCATCGATGATGCAGGAACTCGCGGACAAGTGGTTGCCTAAGACGGAGGCACCTCAAGTGACTTCGGGGCGTGAACTCTACAACGTCGCCGATGCCGATCAGCCGACCAAAAATGTACGGTCTTATCAGCGCTACGTGAAGCAATATAAGAAAGAGGGGCTGCAGCCGCCGCTCGACTAAATGCCATTGGAGACTTTTATCGCTATGAATGGATTAAAAACAACTTCTGGGCTCGCTTTGCTTGCCTGCTTGTTGACTGCGAGCGTTGTTGCGGAGGCTACGGAGTCGAGGCCGAATATTATTTTGATCATGACGGATGACCAAGGTTATGATGATTATGGATTTCGTCAGGCGCCAATGGAGACGCCGAACATGGACAGGATGGCGATGAAAGGCGTGCGCTTTGACCGCTTCTATACCGCGCCGGCTTGCGCGCCGACACGCTCGGCTTTGATGACGGGGCGCAACTATTTAAAAACAGGAACCGCCGCCGTTGGCTTTGGTGCCGAGGGTCCTCATATGGATGAGTATTTACTCGGCGAGGCGATGCAGGATGCCGGCTATGCCACGGGCATGGTCGGGAAGTGGAATCTTGGCTTGTCTGATGCGGAGCTTCCGTCACGTCGTGGCTTTGATCAGGCATGGGCAATCGTGCAAAAAGAAGTGCGCAGTTATGGGCGCTATACTCACTTCAATGCACCTTTTTTTCACAATGGTCGCTATGCAGGGATTGAAGATGGTTGGCAAGTGGAGCGTGTCACGGATAAGGCGATTGGGTTTATTGAATCGAATAAGGGGGCGCCGTTCTTTTTGTATCTAGCCTATGCGCAACCGCACGAGCCGTGGTTATGCCCGCAGGAATATCAGCAGAAGTATATCGATCAAGGAATCGGTCCGGAGTATGCGATGTTTATGGGAATGATGCAGCAGCTTGATGAGCAGCTTGGGCGTGTATTGGATTCGCTGGAGACGAATCAAATCTCAGAGAATACCATTGTGCTTTTCTTGGGGGACAACGGTCCGACGCCGACGACACGTATCCTGGAGCAGCAAGCGGACGGTTGGTTTCGACAGACTGGCGAGTATTATTCGCTGAATGAGGAGGAGTGGGCGCGTCGCAACCCGAGTGGATTCCGTGAGAAGAAAGCAACTGGCTGGGAGTGCGCGGTGCGAAATCGACTCTTGGTCTATTGTCCTGCCAAATACACGCCACGAGTGGTCACGGAGCAACGCACTTTAGTCATGGATATTTATCCAACCTTGGTTCAGTGGGCTGGGAGCATACGTCCACCTTACGTTCCTGATCTTGATGGACAAAGTTTAGTTAGCCTACTCGAAGGTCAGGGCGACTGGAAGGCGCAAGACTACTTTACTTCAGAGGCAGGAAAGCCCCAATCACATCGACACAAAGATAGTTGGTCGTATCGATTTACTGAATACACCTTGCCGCTTGATCAGCGTAGTAGCTGCTTTTATTCTGGGGAATATGTGATTGTTAATGATGAGGGGAACTGGTCGCTCTATAATATCATAGAAGATCCACAGCAGAGGGCTGACTTGCAGAATCAAATGCCCGAAAAGTTTGCGGCGATGCAGAAGCTCTATTATGCAGCCTTTGATGAGATACTCAGTGATCCGCATGCATTCTCGGATCCGGTTCAGGAGCTTAATGTGACTGATGGGCGTGAGGGATACCTCGAGATGGAGTGCATCTATCGCGTGAAGGGGAAGAACTCGGTGACCTGGGCGAATACGTATTTCCATGAGCTCAATGCCATTCAGGAGCTAAAGGTGGATGTACTTGAAGCCGGCGAGTATGCCGTGACTTTGCGAGCGCTTGGGGTACCTGCCGAAACGCGTATTCGTTTTGATGCGGGTGCATCGAGCAACGAAGTCGATCTCGTTCAGGGCAAGAAATTTCATCCCATGGGCCGCGTGCGCTTAGACGCCGGCGAGCAGACTTTTGCATTCACACTTTTGGAAACTGCCGACCTTAAGGGGGTCGGGAAAATGGGGCTGTATAGTCTCAGTTTAAAGAAAACTAACTAATCAATCAACTATATGAAAGACGCTACAAAGATATTCAAGCGCCACGAAGGTGGTCCACTGCTACATGTTAAGGATTTTCCGGGCAAAGCTCAGATTTATAATCCGGCGCCAGTTCAATGCGGCGACGAAACGATTCTACTTGTTTCTGTCGTGGAGCATGCGGCAACGAAGGGCTTTGGTCGTGATGTCGGTCAGACCCGTGTGGCTCGCTCCAAAGACGGCATCAATTTCGAACTGTCTGAGGAGAACTTTATCGACACGCAAGCGCTTGGTGAGCCGTGGGATCGCTACCACCACTTCATTGACAACCGTGTCACTAAAATTGGCGATTGGTATTACATCGTCACTCCAGTGATGGTGCAGGGTTTCGATTCGCCGATTGGCATGCTTGGTCGCACCAAGGACTTCAAGAACTACGAGCGTATTGAAACGATCACACAACCAAAGAACCGTGGGGCCTCGTTGTTTCCTGAAAAGATCAATGGCAAATACTACAAGCTGGACCGCCCAGGTGGCGGTGACGGTGGCGATGGTGATATTTGGATCAGCTCGTCGCTAGACCTCGTACACTGGGGTGCGTTTAAACCGGTCTTGGCTGCGGGATATCGTTTCTGGAACGTTCAGAAAATTGGACCGACTCCGCCTATCAAAACTGAGCATGGCTGGCTCGATATTATCCACGGGGTGTTTACGCCCGCAGGTGGCACGTATTACTACATAGGCGCTATGTTGCTAGATCTTGACGAACCATGGAAGGTGATCGGCAAGACAAATAGCTACCTAATGATGCCGGAGGAGCCTTGGGAACAGCATGGTAATTGCGATAATACGGTCTTCCCCTGTGGCGCAATTGCCGATTATGAGAAGGATCAGATTCGCCTCTACTACGGTGCTTGTGATTACGCTATCTGTCTCGCGACTGGTTCCTTGAGTGAGACTGTTCACGCTTGCCTGAAGGGGCTTTAGTCTGATTCGCTTCCGCGATTGAGTATCTATCAAGGCCGGCGGCTCACGCAAAGTGTCAGCACTATTTAATCTTTACCATGAACCAAATGAAAATACAGATTTTGACGGTCGCAGGGCTTGTGCTCCTCGTACTGGGGGCAGTCGCGAAGGACTCGCGGCCTAATATCCTTGTATTGATTAGTGATGATCAGAATATGGATAGTATCGGTGTCTATGGTTCAAAGTATGCCACCCCTCATATTGATCGCATTGCAGCGGAGGGTATTTTACATACGCGAGCCTATTCTACGGCAACGCTCTGTGTGCCGACACGCTATAGTTGCTTGACTGGATTATATCCGAGCCGAAGTACGAATTCTATATTCGGGCCCTTGACGAGGCAGCCTTCGATCCGCAACGGAGCTGCATTCCGCCCGGATGAGCGAACGGTCGTTCAAGCATTGCGTCAGTCTGGCTATTTTACTGGAGCGACAGGCAAGTGGCATAATGATCTAGATTTGGAAGATTGGTGGAAAAAGATTCCTAACGATGCAAATCCGAGGGACCCGCAGGTCGTTGCCGATCTCAAAGCAATTCAGGATGAGTTACGCTTGCGTTTAAATAACTATGGTTTCGATTATGCGGAGTATATTACAGAGGGTAATCTGGATCATTTTCCCGCGAAATTAGAGCATCATAATATTGAGTATACGGTAAAGGGCGCTCTGGATTTCCTCGATCAAGTTCCCGAAGGTAAGCCTTTTTTCTTGTGGACAGCATTCACCACGACACATGGCCCTCATGAGCCGATTGATTCGGGCGATATACGACATACGCCTGAAGGTTATACTGAAAAGCATCTTGGTCTGATGCCTAAACGTTCCAAATATATTGATGCCAATGCAAAGTGGCGCAATGTGGTCAAAGAGATGGTCCTGTGGATGGATGGTGGGATTGGTGTGATTCTCGATAAGTTGGAAGCTGAAGGTGAGTTGGATAATACCTTAATCATCTTCTTATCTGATCAGCAGAATGCTGGCAAAGCATCGCCCTATGAGCGAGGTGCGAACATTCCATTTATTGCCCGTTGGCCGGCAGCCATCGAGCCGAATACACAGAATGACACCTTGATTGATGTGACGGATATGGCGGCCACCTTTTTGGATCTGGCCGAGACTGAACCGGTTGAGGGATTACAGTTGGATGGCTTGAGTATTGTGCCTGTGTGGCGCGGCGAGAAAGATATCTTGAAGTCGGCAATTCTAACAGAGAGTGGCTTTGCTAAAGGAATCATTACTAAAGACTACAAATATATTGCGATCCGTTATAATCAGGACGCTTTAGGCCGTGGTTTTGTGCCGCCACAGAGTGGTGGGATTAAGGAGCATTTGGCACAAGGGTCCTTTGACCTTCTGTGGGAGAAGAATCCATTTGGACAGCCACGTGATAATATCGGCGGGATCGTCGACCCCGATCAGCTTTTCGATCTGCGAAAGGATCCGCGGGAAACCAAAAATTTGGCTCCAAATCCAGAGTATGAAAAAGTATTAAAAGTGATGCAGGCGCACTTGTCTGATTATGTGCAGATCATTGGTCGACCTTTTGGTGAGCTTTCGGGGACTTCGGAGTAATTCGTTTAAGAATATAAAAATTTGAGCTGAAATGAATATGTCGTGTAAGAAGATTAATAAAGAAGACATCGCCTATAAGTATTTGTGGGAGATGATTTGTGATGAAGATCGGAAAGTTGGGGATTTGCTGCCGACAGAGTTGGAGATTTCCAAGCAATTAGGACTCAATCGACTGACGGTTTCGAAGGCGCTAGCTTGGTTGAAGAATGAGGGCTATGTCAGCCGTCGTGCAGGGTATGGCACCACGATCGAACGTAAGCCGCCTTCGAGTGATACCCGCCTGATACTAGTCATCTCTCCTTGGCCGGAATGGAAGCGCAGCGCGAATTGGTATTATTCCCGATTGTTGTATGCAGTGCACGGAGAGGCTTTGGTTAATGGTGCGACCACGGTGAATGTCGCCTTCCATGCGACTGAGGCGAAAGAGGAAGATTTTAATCGAATTTTAAATCTGTATAATGCCGTTAAGTGCGAAGGCGTGATTGTGATTGATCCCTACGTGGCAACTCACGAGCGCTTGAACAAATTTCTCGAGAAAATTGGCTGTCCGAGTGTTTGGGTGGATTCCAGTATCAAAGAGGGAGACCATACGCACAGAGTGGACGTGGATAACTTCAAGGCTGGCTTTGATCTCACCGAAAATCTTATCAATGACGGCTTTAAGCGGATTGCATTCCTGAGTATGGCTTTGACGACTACAGCCCGCCAATTGCGCTATCAAGGCTACCAGGCGGCTTTGGAGGCACACGGTATCGCGGTCGACGAGCGCTATGTTGTTTCGCCGGGTAGCGATCTGTATGTTGATGAAGCGGGTGGCGAATGCGCGGGCATTTATGCAGCACGACGACTGGATGCGGATGCTTTATTTGTGACGGATAGTCATATGATCAAGGGCATGCATGCATTTTTTAATGAGTTCCCGTCCCCGCAGATGGAGAAATTGATTCGACTCCCGATCGCGACCTTCGACTCTGATGACCAAGATAGAAATCCAATGATTCGTTACTCCGTGGTCCAGCCCATCGAATCTATCGGGCGAGAAGCTGTGCAGGTATTTTTAGCAGAGCATCAGGCGACAGAGGGGATTATAAAAAAAATCCCGGCTGAGATTAAGACGTTTAGTGTTGAGTGATGTTGAAGCGTAAGACAGTCATCGACTGTCTTGTTTATGCTCTAACGCGTATCCTTATGTCAAAATCCTCACGCTTACTTCATTTTATCGCCCTATTACTTGGGAGCCACTTAGTCGGCTTCGCTCTGGAATTGGACTCGGGATCTTATACGATCAATCAAGATTGGTCGCAGGAACAGGGCTATGAGCGCAGCTATTTTGTGCACGCGCCTGATGGTGTGGAGCCCTTGCCGCTGTTCATCTTTCTGCATGGCAACGGCGGCAATGCAGAGAGGTCGATGGCAGGCTTTATAAAGCGGCACAAGGAATTATCCAAGCGCTACAACATAGTCTTTGCGCAGGGCTACTTGAAGAGCTGGAATATTGTATCGGAGCGCTCACAGGCACCAGATCGCGAGTTTATTGAAGCGATCGTTGCAGAGCTCGCAGAGTATTCAAATGTGCAAGCCAGTGGTGCGGTATTGATGGGCAGCTCCAATGGGGCGGCTTTGGTCAATCAATTCGCGATCGAGACGCAGTTGGATCATTTTAGTCATTACATTACGGTCGTCAGTCAGTTGAATGCCTGGCAGCACGATGGCAACGCGTTCAAGGCGAAGGGAAGTGATAACAATTATAACGAATCAGTCGTCCCGCTGAGAGGAAAGTGCTTATTGAATGTATCCGGGGTGGACGACAGATTGGTGCCGTATTCAGGCGGCCCATCCAGAGCGATTCGCGCAAAAAATGGAAAGCTGGCTTTTGTTGGTGCCGAACGCTCCGCTTTTCTCTGGGCGCAGCACTATGGTTATACGGGCGAGCAATTGAGCCAACCTAGCGAATCTAGCGAAGCAATGGACACCTTTAGTTACTTAGATGGAACCGTGATTCATTATAAAATGAAGACACGCGGTCACAATGCAGGTGGCGGACTCACCGAAACGATGCTGCTCAAATTTTTGGATCAATCGAGCGCATTAAGGTAAACTATCGCGTCAGCTCAAACGGTATACTTTAACCAAACCAGCCAGGCGCGAGCAAGTTGCGCTGGAGCATCGTGCTATTTAAGAATGTCAGCCTGCGCCTATATTATGTCCTATTACGCCTGTTCGGCTGCCGGCTCCAACTTTAATTTCCTTAAGCGGGGTGTGCCCTTATACCTATGGTATAAGGGCTTATGGTCTTTATTGGCTATTTAAATGAGCCTTTTTTAACTTAGACGTGTATGTCGCAGTGTGCTAATGGAAAGTGCATCGAACTTGACAGGTCAGAATATCCATTCGCATGATAGGTATGTCTAAATCAGCCATCATTCGTGCCAGTTGTTTGAGAGTGGCTTTACATCTATGACCATCAAGGCAGCCCGATTTTCCGGAGATCTGCCGCCTGACTCCTCTACGCAACTGTTTAATAATTTATCCCTTTAGTTTCATGTCTGGTGTTTCACTTAAGAATCTAAATAAAACCTACAGTCCCGGTTCAACAGATGCCTTCCATGCGGTGAAGGGAATTGATTTGGAAATACGCGACAAGGAATTCATGGTGCTTGTTGGCCCTTCGGGCTGCGGTAAGTCAACCACTTTGC
>QXZH01000135.1 GCA_009886465.1 Opitutaceae bacterium | reverse complement strand
GGAAATAGTTTTAGACGCTAAAATATACAGAATCTTAAAATTTTGGGTCTTTTCTGCCTTCTTACGGCAATACATTCTTAGGCAAACTGTTTTAGAAAGCGGACGTCGTTTTGATAATAATAGCGAATGTCGTCGACGCCTTGGAGAATCATAGCGATGCGCTCGATACCCATGCCGAAGGCGTAACCAGTATAGACTTCGGGGTCAATCCCGACTGCCTTGAAGACTTCGGGGTCAACCATACCGCAGCCCATGATTTCGAGCCACTTGTTGCTGAGCTTGCCAAGGTCGGGCGAGAAGAAGTCCATTTCGAAGCTGGGTTCGGTGAAGGGAAAGAAGCTCGGGCGGAGGCGTGTCTTGGCCTTGGGGCCAAAGATGGTCTTCACGAAGTGATCGAGCGTGGCTTTGAGATCGAGGAGCGTGACGTCTTTATCCACATAGAGCCCTTCGATCTGGTGGAAGTTAGCGCTGTGGGTGGCGTCGGGTGTGTCGCGGCGGAAGCAACGACCGGGCGCGACAATGCGGACCGGTGGCTTCTCCTGGAGCATGGTGCGGATCTGCACGGTCGAGGTATGGGTGCGTAGAAGATACTTCTCGTCACCCTTCTTGCTGACGTTGTTCACGGAAAGCTCATCGGGCAGGTAGTAGGAGTCCTGCATATCGCGGGCTGGGTGGTCGGCGGGGATGTTAAGGGCGTCGAAGCAATAATACTCAGACTCCACTTCGGTGGCCTCGGCGACAGAAAATCCAATACGGCGGAAGAGGTCCACCATCTCTTCTCGGACTTGAGCGATCGGGTGTAAAGTGCCGTGAGTGGAATCGGGGCTAGGCAAGGTGGGGTCGATGGCCGGGCCTATCTTAGCGGCGAGCTCGGCGGCTTCCAGACCTTCTATCACGGAGGCGAAGGCAGCTTCGACGGCCATCTTAGCTTCGTTGATTGCCTTACCCATGGCAGGCTTGTCCTCCTTAGGGACCTTGCCCATACCCTTCATTACATCAGTGAGGACACCTTTAGGTCCCGAAATGGTGGCTTTATAAGCCTCGAACTCAGCGCGCGTCTTAATAGCAGGCGTTTTCGCCCTAACATCGGCAACGATAGTATTTAGATCTTTTTGCATGGCTATAATCGAAATAGTAAACCCACAAGGGTTTCAGCCTGTGGCGGATTGTCGAGACGGTTTTCGGGCAAAACTGAGCTTGTAGTCTGAAATGTGGGCTGAACTGCCGTCAGGCACAAGCGAGCACCTCCACTCGGTGTCCATAAACTGCGAAAAGCGAAGTGCTTATTGGAAGTTTCGATTCGATGGGAGACCGCATCTACTACAGATTCACGCATCCCTGATAGAATCGGGATAATCTCCAGATCGAGGGAAGAACTATCGACAAATAATACGGTTTCATCTGTCGTAAACATGCTCAATATATAAAGTTTCACCGCACATTCCGCACAGCTAACTTGGCAACTCTCGAAAATACAGAACCCCAGACTGATCCGCTGGAGATTATTTACCAAGATGCAGATTATGTAGCCATCGATAAGCCAGCGGGTCTGCTCGTCCATCGTAGCCCACTGGATAAATATGCGACTGAATTTGCGGTACAAAAGCTACGCGACCAAATTGGGCAAACGGTCAATCCTTGTCATCGATTGGATCGACCGACGAGTGGCGTGCTCTTGTTTGCCCTCAATGCAGAAGCTACGCGCCACGCACAAGAGCTCTTTATCGAGCATCGTGTTTCCAAGACCTATCACGCGCTGGTGCGGGGCTGGCTCGATGGCGAGGGCGTCATCGACTATGATCTGCGCAACGAGGAGAAGCCGGATAAAGTCCAGTCCGCTGTGACCGAATACCGCTGCCTCGATCAGTCCTCCGTCGAAATACCTGTAGGTCGTTATCCCAATGGTCGTTTTTCGCTGGTGGAGTTGCACCCGAGGACGGGGCGCACCCACCAACTTCGTCGCCACATGAAGCACTTGCGGCATCCGATACTGGGCGACACGCGCCACGGTGACGGGGCGCAAAACCAGTTCCTTCGAAGCTACTGTGGCCAGCAATTATTAATGCTCCGCGCTATGCGCTTACAGATGCCGCACCCGATGCGTGAAAGTGAGACTCTAGATATTCGCGCCGGAGTGAATACGGGCTTTAACTCAGTATTGAGGAAGTTAGGACTCCAAGCAACGGCGCATAGCCAATACGGCCAAGGCTCGATGGCTTAATTTACTTTTGATGGATTCGCCCAGTTCTGCGAAAGACTCGCTATGGCCTTCTGGCACAAAAACAGGATCATAGCCGAAGCCTTCTGCACCCGCGGGAGCTTTGGCAATTCTACCCTCGCAGGCACCCTCAAAAAATCGCTCACTACCAATGGGGTCGATTAGGCAAAGCACACATCGGAAACGCGCTGCTCGTTGAGCTGAAGGTTGCTCTTCGAGTTCAAGTAAAAGCTTATTCAAATTATGGAGGTCACTCGCGCTCTCCCCGGCATATCGTGCGGAATAGATGCCAGGCGCGCCGTCGAGTGCATCGACTTCGAGCCCTGAGTCGTCCGAGACGATCCATGCCTCTTTCGGCACAATCGCTCGCAGAGCTAAGGCTTTAATCCGGGCGTTGGCTTCAAAGGTATCACCGTCTTCAAGCACATCGGGCATACCACCACAGACTTTTGCAGAAAGCACTTCGAAGCCGCAATCGTCGAGGAGGCCATCGAATTCTTCAACTTTGTGGGCGTTTCCGGAAGCCACGATCAGTTGCTTCATTTTGATAAAAATCCCCTGATGAGTCGGTCGCCCTCGAAGTTTGCTTGTCGTAAATCACGAAGCGCGAAGACTTCCTCCATCGATTGTGAGTTCCTGAGCGAACCAATGCCCGGCGCCGACGCATCCGATAGAAGCTTTGGCGCTTGATAG
Source organism: Opitutaceae bacterium (assembly GCA_009886465.1). GTDB lineage: Bacteria > Verrucomicrobiota > Verrucomicrobiia > Opitutales > Coraliomargaritaceae > Thalassobacterium. The sequence continues at coordinate 38,157 of QXZH01000135.1, read as the reverse complement.
ACGAAAAGGTAATCCGCCAAGCCACCTTCGATCACCCGGGTGGCAAGCCTTGGTCCCACTTCGACATAAACGCCACATATTCCAGCTTCGGCACATCGCATGCGGAAAGCTAGCCAGTCGAGATGACCCTTGGTTTCGGGCAATTGCCAGAGCCTAATATTTAAGTCCTCCGCCCTAGCCCTCAGTCGATCTGTAGCAACATCCGCGCAGAGTACGGTCGTTTGCGAGGCAAAAGAATCTGTATAAATCCGCGGTGTAGTCTCCGCCTCGAAGGTCTTGAGTGTGCGATCAAAGACAAAGCGTTGCGGGCACCAAATTTCATCGCCAATTCGTGAACTTAGACTGGGATTATCTTTTAATACCGTATTTGCACTGACCGCGATGGCGGGGAAATATCGCCGCCATCGCATCACGTCCGCACGCGCGGTTTCGCCAGTGACCCACTTTGAATGTCCCGAAGCCGCAGCAAATTTACCGTCTAAGGTGATCGCCATTTTCGCAGCGATGAATGGCGATCTTTGGGTAATCCAATGATTAAAGATTAAATTCAGGTCGGCGCATTCTTTAGCAATAACTCCTTCGACTACTTCGATGCCCGCTTTACGGAGAACCTCTAAGCCTCGTCCTGCATGCTCAGGATTAGGGTCTTTCGCACCGATCACGACACGCGCAAATCCTGCCTCAATCAGGGCATTTGTGCAAGCACCCGTGCGCCCACAAGTGCTACAGGGTTCGAGAGTTACATAGATGCAAGCGCCTGCCGCAGGCTTACGACCAAGCGCTTTAAGGGCGGCGACTTCGGCATGGGCTTGCCCTGCTGCTGCGTGCCAGCCTTCGGCCACGATTATACCAGCCTCGACGATGACGCCCCCAACCATTGGGTTTGGGTGTGTTTGTCCCCAAGCCTGTTGCGCCAGTTCAAGGGCACGACGCATGAATCGCTCATCAATGGCCTTTAAGTTGCTCATCCTTTGACGTAAGGATTGCCTACTTTTTCTTGGCGAACGGAGGTCGTGGGGCCATGACCAGGATAAATCGTCGTTTCGTCGGGTAGCGAATAAACCTGAGTTTTAATCGACTTCTCCAAAACCGAAAAATCACCACCTGGTAGATCGTAGCGACCCACACTTCCTGCAAAAATCACATCGCCAACAATGGCAGCCTTTTCGCAAGCCACATAGACGAGCACATTACCTGGGCAATGCCCTGGAACATGGCGGATTTCCATTTTTGTGCCGAGAAGTTCAAGTTGATCGCCGCCTTTGATCCAGTGATTGATGGGCAGTTCCTTCAGTTCTAAGCCTGGAATCGCGTAGCTAGCCATTTTCGAGGGCGAAGCAAACATCTCTGTATCATCCGCATGGCCGTAGGTCGGAATGCCCGCTTTCGCGAATTTATGACCGTCCAAGATATGATCCCAATGCCCGTGCGTCAGGATGAGCGCGACGATCTCGCAACTGTTCTTCTCCGCGACCTGCACCGCCCACTCGTAGGCTTCGACTGGCGCATCGATGATCACGCATTGCTTGAGGCTAGGCTCGAGCAGGGCATAAGCATTGGTGCCAATCGGTGGAAGTTCTTGAGATTCGATAATCATACGTTCGTGTACGATGCAGGCGTAGGCGTCGGTTACAATGCGGAATTGATCAGTTAAACATTGAAGATAGCTGCTCCGTGTGACTACTTTTCTGTCTACTGAGGAATAGGAACAAAAGCTGCAACTAATTGACATTGTGCCCGACCCGCATGAGCCTTTTTTATAAGACGATGGTATTTGCTAGAATAATAAGTTTTTCCCGGTTCGCACTGATCATATCGAGCATGAGTATGCTAGGGCTTTCGGCGCAAGAGGCTAACATCAGCAATGTCAGCGATCCAATTCTTCTGCAAAGTCCACTCGTCTCACAGGCCTATGAGCTTCTTGAATTGGGCGATTCGGCAGGAGCCCTGGATCATTTTCAGCAAGCACTCACTGTCAATGCAGAGAACCTCTCAGCCTTACTTGGCCAAGCTATGATCCTTGCTGATCTAGGTCGTCATGCCGAGGCCTACGCGACTTACGATAAAATCGTCGCGAACTATCCGCGTCATGCCTTTGCATGGAATGGACGCGGTCTGGCCGCTTTTAATATGGAGGACTTCGACACTGCCCTGAGCTCGTTCAAGCAGGCCACGACCGAACAACCCATCAACGGCTTTTTCTACGAGTCACTCGCATGGGCGCAAATGTGCCGTGGCGAATTTCTCGGAGCAGCCACAACCGCCAAGATAGCGACTTTAATGTACAACAAGAAGGGCGAAAGCTCTACATATCCATTATTGATCGCTTATTTTTCCTATCTTGAAGCGGACGATCAAAGGAACGCACAAGCCTCTCTCAATTATGCCCTTCGCAATAAGCCACTCAATGCCTGGCCATCGCCAGTCATCGATTACCTCGCTGGAAGTAGCACCGCATCCGAGTTGATCGGATATGTCCAAAATAGCGCGCAAGAGACCGAAGCACATACTTACATCGGGCTCAAGCTCCGCGCTGAGGGTGATGAGGATGCGGCCCAAAAACATCTCGAATGGGTCGCACGAAATGGAGACAAGCGTGTTTTTGAATACACCTTAGCACGCGCGCTCAAATTTCAAGACAGCGTTGTCCTGCTGGTCCCCTAGTGGCGTGAAACATTTCGGGAATTACCCATGATCGATTTACAACCCGACTCCAGCTTGCAAGACTAGCTATTATGAAGTTTTTGGATAAGCTAGAAAAACTCCTAGGATTCCTTGCCATGCCGAACGTCGTCGCGACGCTTATTGTGGCACAGCTTTTCATCTACGGAGCCATGCTCACAGGTCGCGTCGAATTAGAGGGCCTGCTCCTTGTTCCAAAGGCCGTTTTTGGTGGTGAGTGGTGGCGACTGGCCTCCTTTATGATTGCTCCGCCCTACGTGCCGATGAGCCTATTCCAAGGACTCTTTCTCGCGTTTTTCTGGTATATCCTTTGGATGATGAGTAATACCTTGGAGGAAGAATGGGGTACCTTTCGGCTCAATGTTTATTTACTCACTTGCATAGTACTTGCTGTCGTCGGTGCCTTCGTCGGACAAGTCATTTCACCAGCGGGAACCATCTTCGTGGCTCCAAAATTCCTCTATTTCTGCGTCTTTTTTGCCTTCGCTACCCTCAATCCAAATATTCAATTTCTAGTCATGTTCTTTATCCCGATGAAGGTGAAGTGGATGGCATGGATTATACTAGCATTCGGTGTCATCGCGTTTTTAGCGATGCCGACCATCGGCCATCGCCTAGCTTTTGCTGCGCCCTTTCTTGGGTATGCCCTCTTTTTTAGAGGTAGTTTCAAACAGTCACTGGAGAGCCGCCAGCGCCGAGATCAGTTCGAATCTGACCGCCGCCAAGCTGCCGACGGAGCACTCCATACTTGCGAGCAATGTGGTGCGAGTGATCAAAGTGACCCAGAGCGCGACTTTCGCTACAAGTCGGTCGAAAATGATATGATTTGCATATGCAATGTTTGCCGAGAGAGCGCTACTTATTAGAAATACAAACACTGGCTATCACAGCACTCTACATTTTCGACAGATCTCAAAGCGGTGTTTTAACCCAACACGCCTATTATATAATCGCGTGAGGCGAGTACTTCTTCAGTAGTCAGCCTGGGGCTGAGCTCGAGAACTAAAGTATGTTCGGGCCGGACGAACTCAGCGATCATATTGAAATCGATGGTGCCAGTCCCTGGCACTTGATGGTCGCGTCCAGCTTCCGAGACATCGTGTAAATGGAAACCACCCAGTCGCGGCGACATCTTTTCCAAATGCTCTCGGTGATCGATCAAACCAAGCTGATGCTTGATTTGAGCATGTCCGGTATCGTGCCAATAGAGGGCGTGTTCAGGTTCACCCAGACTTTCTAGGAAATTATCGTATTCAGTGTCGATCGGCATCTCTTCCATGCCTTCGCGGTTTTCGAGGCATAGCTTCAGGCCGCGCTCCTTTACTTCGGGCAAAAGTTTTTCGTAATTTTCTTTGATCCTTGGAATGGTATTCATTGCTGCTTTACGGATGGCCTTCATAGCCTTATCACGGCGCTTAAGAAAGGCCTGACTTTCGGATAATTCATGCGCAGAAATCTCGGACTCGTCGATCCACTTCTCTAATCGCACTTCTGGCGAGAAAAAGAAGAAAGACACACTGCCCGAATGCATGACGATGCGATCGGCACCGACTTTAACTGCAAAGTCGAGCGTCTGCATGGAATGGCTTTGCCAAAGGGTCAGCTCTCGGGAATCCTTGGATGAAGGTTGAAACAGATTTGGCGCTGCATGTTGCACAATGTTTGGCAAGGGGCAGAAATTGTGAACCGAAGAAATTCGCACAAGACCTTCCTCGACCGCTTGAAGTATACCAGGCACAAGCGAGAGGCGTATGCCGTGACTCAACTCGATGCGCTTAAATCCAAGACTGACCATCTCTTCTACCATTTCGTAACCATCCGTATGTCGTGAAGAACACCAGCAAGTAGAAAGCGAGAGACGATCAAGAATGTCTGACATAAAAATAAATAAACAAAAAATCCCGACGCGTGCAAGACGGGCCAGGACTCAATAGTAACCAGCGCGCAGCGCCTGTTACTTAGAAAATAAACTACATGTTCGAATAACGAACGCGGAGCATGTTGTTGAAGTCCAACTCCTTCTTCTTACGACGCTTAGCCTGTGCAGGTTTTACGAAGTAGCGCTTTGCACGCACATCGCGAATGATACCCTCGCGGTCGAGGCGCTTCTTAAGGCGGCGGAGAGCACGTTCCATGGGCTCTCCTTTGCGGACTTTTACTTCAAGTGACATAAATACAGTAGTTGATGATTAAAAAAGAAGCGTGAACATGGCTTTGGAAGTGATGCCGTCAACCCTTTTTTGGGACTCATTCACCCATGCTTCGAGCTTCGCAGAGCACTGTAGGGACGGTCGGAGGTGCTCACTGAAATTACTCTGCCAAACTCAGGGAAACAACGTTCTCGATGTGGCGTGTATGCGGGAAGAGGTCAAAGGGCTGCACTTTAGTGATTTTGTAGCCACCTTCGATGAAATCTTTGAGATCGCGCGCTTGAGTGGCAGGATCGCAGGAAACATAGACTAGGCGTTGCGGACGATATTCGAGTAACTGTTGGCGAAAGCTCTCGTCGCAACCTTTCCTTGGAGGATCGATGACCATAGCTGTGTCCTTAGGCGGAAATTTGAGGCCGTTGAAGATGGCCTCTGCCTTCCCTATGACGAAGCGTGCATTCTGGATACCGCTGATTTTACAATTAGCCTGCGCCCAACGAACAGCGGGCTCACTAATCTCAACCCCAGCCACTTGCTCGAAAGATGTTGCCGTGGAGAGCGCGAAGAGCCCCACACCACAGTAAGCATCCACAAGGTAACGAGCACCTTCGGCGGAAGCTTCCGTCGCGACGTGCTCGACGAGGTCAGGCAGAATGTAGGGGTTATTTTGGAAAAACTCGCCCGCTTTAAATTGAAAAGTGACCTCTCCTACTCGCTCCGAAACAATGTCTTGTGGGTTTTTGACCACGCCTTCAAGCACATGCCGCATGAGCAATGTGCCGCCCCGTTGACGGCGCTTTTTACCACCATAACGGCGGGCTTCTTCGCGGGCTTCAGGCAAAGCTGCATTGATTGCATCTGTCGCGATGGGACATTGCTCGACATCGATGATTTGATTGCGGCGACCGTATTGCAAAAACCCGATGGGCTGCGAACCATCGCGGTCTGGACGATTGTAGTGCGGCGTGATCTTTGAGCGGTAATTGTAAACCTGCGCTGACCCGTGTGAGAGTGCCACTGGGAATTCAATATCACCGAGCTTTTGCATGAGCTCTTTGACGTGCTGCGTCTTCTCTTTGAGCTGACGCTCATAACTAATATGCTGATACTGGCAGCCACCGCAGCGCGAATAAAGTGGGCATTTTGGTTCGATCCGATCAGGCGAAGCTTCGAGGACTTCAATTAGGTCGGCGTCGGAGTAATTTTGAAAGTTACGGAAAATCCGGACTTTGACGCGCTCACCAGGAATAACGAAGGGCACCATGACGACCCAGCCGTCCACACGACCGACTCCCATCCCTAGATTAGTCAGACTCTCGACGGTGAACTCAAGCTCACGATGATATTCAAAAGGCTCCGCTACGAAATTTTTTGGCACTTGCATCCCCATGCCCTCCTGTATGCTTAGATCTTCTGCAATCCTAAAAATCGCGAAGCTCCCACCCCATGGAAGAACTTTACATTCAAAGTCGACAAAACGATCAGGTTAAAAACCTAGTCAAGCTCCGCGAACGCAAACACCGCGAGCGTCAATCACGCTGCCTCATAGAGGGGCTACGAGAAATTACTCATGCCCTAAGGGCGGGCTTTGAGATCACGCATCTTTACTATTGTAGAGATTTTTTTCCAAGCGACTTGCACGCGACATTTATTGCTGAATATGAAGATGCCGGCAAATTTCCAGTGATCGGAATGAGCCCAGACGCATTTACGAAAGCTTCCCACAGAGAAGGACCGGATGGATTAATCGCGATCGCGGTGCAACAAGGTAACGTGCTCGCCGATTTATCACTGAGCCAGACACCACTCTTACTCGTGCTCGAAGGCATCGAAAAGCCAGGTAATTTGGGTGCGATTCTACGTAGCTCGGATGGCGCAGGAGTAGATGCCGTGATACTGGTCGATTGTGTGCTCGATTTGTATAATCCAAATGCAATCCGTTCTTCACAGGGTTTACTCTTTTCTCTACCCATTGTTTCGACTGACCGTGACACGCTGGCCGATTGGTTAGATGCAAAAAGTATTGCCTGCTGCGCCACGAATCCAGACACCGAAAAACTACACTGGGAGGTGAACTATCAACAAGGTCTTGCCCTCTTCATGGGTGGCGAAAGTGATGGCCTCAGTGCTTACTGGCTAGAAAAAGCGACTAAGCAAATCCGTATCCCGATGGCCGGCCAAGCGGACTCGCTCAACGTAGCTGCCGCAGCAGCGGTCTGTTTGTATGAAGCAAAAAGGCAACGAGCTCAAACAAGCGGTGCCTAATGCAGCGATTGGGTAATCCCCTACCTGCATAATGTTTTATTTTTTTACCTGCGCTGGCGCTGGCTCCATCAAATCGAGATATACCATGCGATGGTCGCTCCCTTTGAGTGCCCCCAGGCTATCCACGATCTTAGCACACTTCGACTTGATCATAGCCATGAGGGCAGATGATGCGACAAAACCGTCGACCGATTCGTAGCGAGATTCCTTCTCGTAGAAATAGGTCCATAATTCGCCACGACTATCGTCAGCGGGAACTAATGCACCGATCTCAAAGTTTCCTCTCCGATAGAATCGGCGCATAGTCGCGCTGGAGGGGTAATCATTAAAATCGCCCACTATCAAATACTTATCAGTGCCCTGATCATGTGTGCGCTCTATGATACGATTTCGGCAAGCCTCGGCTTCGCGAACACGGCGCTGACTAGACTGCAAGTCTTCTTTTTTATCTGTGTAACGACTTTTGAGATGCACAGCAAATAACTGAAAATTCGTCCCACAGGTGAGTTCAAAAGTCATCTCTAACATTCCCCGTTTGACCACTTCACGCCCTTCAAAATACTTAAAATTTAAATCCTGGTGTTTCAGCACACCTTTGGGCGCACGTTTAGAAAGTACCGCAAGGTAACGATTCTGATCTGCGCCCTCCATGTGCACAAAATAGTCGTAATGAATGCCCTCGCGCGCAATGTCTGCACGCAATTCATAAAAGAAATCAATCGAACCCATTTCTTGGAGAACGAGCACATCTGGCGACACATCTTTTATGATCTGACGTATAATCGCCTTTTCTCTCTCGGGCTTTGGGTAGGAGGGACGCCATCGCCCATCCACAAAGCGATCCGTGACTAGGTAATTATTTAAATTATAAGTCGCGATCCGCAGTTCCTCGGCCACGAGAATGGGAAGCAGCTTGAAAGGAATAATACAGAAAAGTAAAATACGAAGAACCCGTCCCATAGTGTAAGCTTGGAAAAGTGCTAGCTATTCCAAGCACAAAGACGCTTCACGTTCAACCAGCGTAGGGTGTGAATAGTGGAAACTGCTATAAACAGGGTGCGGCGTTAGATTACTTAGATTCTCTTTATGAAGCTTCCGTAGGGCCTTCGAAAGAGGTGCATAACTGCCCATCGCATCACGCGCAAAAGCATCAGCCTCATACTCATGTTTACGAGATAGGCGACTAGTCAAAGGCGACAACCAAAAAGTAATGAGCCCACTGAGCAGCATAAAGAGTAACAAGACAGGGACTATCTGACCGTCCGCCATCGCGTTGAAATGAAAGGCTTCCACGAACCAGCCTGCGTTGGCCAACCAACCTAGTGCCGCAAACATAGCAAGGGATGAGAATGCGGCCATCGCCATCATTTTTGGGATGTGGCCAAGCTTGTAGTGCCCAATCTCATGGGCGAGCACAGCCTCGAGTTCATCGGCTTCCATTTGCTCGATCAGTGTATCGAATAATACGATGCGGCGGAAGCGACCAAAGCCTGAAAAGAAGGCGTTGGAGTGCCCCGAGCGTTTGCTACCATCCATCACAAGGATGGTCTGCGCCTGAAAACCAGTGCGATCAGCCAAGGCGAAAAGGCGCGTCTTCAACTCACCCTCCTCCATTGGCTCTAACTTATTGAATAGCGGCATGATAAACATCGGATAGGCCACTACCATCACGAGCTGAAATATAAAGAATACTGCGAATCCCCAGACCCACCAAAGTGAACCTGCCGCGTCAACTAAGTAGATGAGTAATGCTAGTAAAGGATAGCCGATAACGAAGCCGATAATCGTGCTTTTCGCCTTATCAATGACCCATAATTTTTTCGTGCTTTTGTTAAAGCCAAAACGTTCTTCAAGATTAAAGGTGCCCCACCAGTCAAAAGGAATCGAAGGTAGGCCGAGCACTAAACCGATTAGAAAGAGCACAAGGGCTTGTCCCCAAACACCAAAGCCGAACCAAGCGGTGAAGAGTTCGAAGAACCATGGCAAAATGCCAAGTATAAGCACCAATACAAGCACGCCCGCATCGTAGAGATCGCTGACGATGCCAAAGCGCGTTTTAGCCGCAGTGTATTCGACCGATTTCTGATAAGTTGGCAAATCGATAAAGTCGCGAAAGCTTTCTGGGACCTCGCTAGCACGAGCTAGCGCGTAGCGGAGATTGAGCAAATCGAGTACGATACTCGTGCTGAGCTTCAGGAAGAGCAGAAGAATAAAAACAAGCAGTAAGGTATTCATTACTCCAATTAAAAGTTCACCTCCGCAGCATCTTTCCAGAGTTGATCGAGGCGGTAAAAATCACGCATCTCTGAAGTCTGTAAATGGATCATGAAGTCAAAGGCATCGACGACTAACCAACCACTACCGAGGGTGCGGTCTTGTCCGATTAGCTGGACATCGGCTTCTTTAAGCGCTTGGTCGAGCTCACTCTTGAGCGCTTTGACATGGGGATCGGAGGTGCCCGTCGCGAGGACAATGTAGTCGGTGATCGAGGACTTGCCTCGCACATCAAGCACGCGGATGGCTTCCCCCTTCTTGTCTTCGATTGCGGTAATGGCACAGCGAATCTCCTCAAGTGTGCACTTCTCCGTTTTACTTTTTTCTTTAGTCATAATAATGCTGAAAATATCTATCGGGTATAGAGGCCACGAGAGGAAATGAAAGCCTCAACTGTGGGCGGTAATAAGTCCACCACCGATCGCCCCTCAGCGATTGATGCACGTATCTTGGTCGAACTGTGCGGCATCAGGGGAGCATCGATTGTGACGAAACGCAGACCTTTTACAGCGGTCTCAACAATCGAGTGACCCGGGCGGCGAAGTACGATAAAGGTAATCAGCGAGGCGATCTCTTCAATGGAGCGCCACTGCGGCAAGAGCTCAAACTGATCAGCACCGATTATCCAATGTAGGCGACTTCCCTCATGAGCTGCCTGGTAAGCCTTGACCGTGTCAACCGTATAACTGGTGCCACCACGTTCGACCTCGCAGGTGTCGACCTCGAAGCGAGGCTCTTCAGTAGTAGCGAGGCGAAGCATTTCAACGCGATCTGCATCTTCGGCAAGAGCGGCGCTCTCTTTGAGTGGCGATTGAGCAGCAGGGATAAAAATGACCGCATCTAAATCGCAATTTTTCAGTGCAGTCCGAGCGACCTCCAAGTGCGCCTCATGCACAGGATCAAAGCTGCCGCCATAGAGGGCGATAGATTTTCGTTTCTTAGTGCTTAAGAATGCTTTCATTTTGTAGCGAGTAAACGACTCCTCTTTAGGATTGAGAGCAAGACTTCTATTTGCATACTACACAAAATGCAATCTACCGAAGACGCATCGCAAGCCCTACCCTTAGGAGAGACTCTACAAGAGCTCTTAAATGCTGACGACGAGCGTGGCCTCTCGATCAATGAGATCACCTGTGCGGTCGGCGAAAAGGGCTTTGGCTTACTGCTGATTGTGCTTTCGCTACCAAGCGCCCTTCCAATCCCAGCACCAGGCTACAGCACGCCCTTTGGCGTGGTCATGGCTTTGATTGCTTTGCAAATGATACGTGGCCGTAAAGCCATTTGGCTGCCACAGAGGCTCGGCACTATTCGGATCAAACCCAAGTTGGCTAAAACGATGCTGGGCACTGCGTCAAAATTTCTAAGCAAGGTTGAGCGATGCATTCGGCCACGCCAAAAGTGGATTCGCGGGCGGACAGGACAAGCAAGCTTAGCCTTAATAGTGTTAAATATGGCCTGCCTTATGATGCTACCGTTCCCTTTAACAAACACCTTACCTGCGATGGTGATCTTCATGATTGGCGTCGGTTTATCGGAAGAGGATGGTTTGCTGGCAATCGGCGCTTTCATAGTCGGATGCTGCGCATTGCTACTCTATGCGGGCATCGTCTACATCGTTTTAACGCAGGGGGTCGAAGCAATCGAACCGATTAAAGATTGGATCAAGTCGCGGGTGGCCATTGGCGTGTAGCTTAAGTTCCACATTATACAGCATAAGTAGCAAGTGCCTACAGAAATACCGCCTGATAGCTTTACCCAGTAAGCTAGGCCAGTTCACCCAGTGCCTTTTGGCGGAAGGCTTCGAGCTTTCGAACGATTTCGGTCGAATCGCTAAGCTGCGTGACTTCGGTGACGAGTGCCTCCGCATCCACTTTTTTGATGTGGCGGATGAAATATTTAACCTCTGGCAAAAGGCTTGAAGTCAGACTTAAAGAATCTGCGCCCATACCCAACAGGAGCCCCGCGAAGATCGGGTCACCCGCGATCTCTCCACAAATACTCACCGGTGTATCAGCTGCTTTTCCACCATCGATAATCGCCTTGAGAGTGCGGAGCACAGCTGGGTGGGCAGGGTCGTAAAGGTGCGCGACTTGGTCATTAAGACGATCCACAGCAATGAGATATTGAATCAAGTCATTCGTGCCTATACTCAAAAAATCTGTCTCGGCAGCGAGTAGGTCAATAATCACTGCCGCACTGGGAACTTCGACCATTGCGCCGACCTCAATGGCTTCGTCAAAGGCTTGCCCTTCGTCGCGCAATTCTTGTTTGACTGCATCGAATACTTTATTGGCCATGCGTAGCTCCATAATACCGCTAATCATGGGATACATAATCTTCACATTACCGTGGGCACTCGAACGCAATATGGCTCGGAGTTGAGTCTTAAAAATAGCTTCGTTACCAAGGCAAAAGCGGATGGCACGAAAGCCCATGAAGGAGTTGTCGTCCTTTACGTTTTCGTCGCCAATGGTTTTATCGCCACCTACGTCTAAAGTCCGTATAATGACTGGATGATCTCCCGAGGCTTCGACTACTGCGCGATACTCCTCATACTGAACTGACTCAGGGGGATAGCCGTGGTGACGAAGGAAAATACCTTCCGTACGGAAGAGTCCGACACCCTCGGCGTGCATAGCTTTGACCTGCTCCATCTCTTGTGCACCTTCGACATTGGCCATTAGGCTGATCGACGCACCATCAAGCGTTTGAGCAGGCTTGGAAATAAAGGAGTTGAAAGTATCGTCTCGCTTCTTCCGCTCGGTCGCGAACTTACCATACTTAAAGAGGCGATCTTCAGTCGGATTGATGATAATAATCCCCTTGTGTCCATCGACCAAAATATGATCACCACTGATTATTTTCTTGGTGCCATCGTGAGTGCCGACCACTGCGGGTATTCGCAATGAACGGGCCATGATGACCGAGTGGCTCGTCTTACCACCGCAGTCTGTGACAAAGCCCAGTAATTTGTTACGATCTAGATCTGCCGCATCCGAGGGCGAGATGTCCTCCGAGATAATTATACTCTCGGCAGCTAGCTCGCCGAGATTCACCTTTTGCATACCGATCAGATTATGTAAAAGGCGGCGAGAAACATCGCTGATGTCAGCGACGCGCTCGCGAAGATAATCGTCTTCCATCGAGCGAAAAAAAGAAATATAGCGCTGTGCAACCTTGTTATAGCAAAATTCGATGTTCTTCTTCGAACTCTTCAACTCCGCCGTCACCTCTTCGAGTAGAGCATTATCTTCTAGGACGAGTAAATGGGCATCAAAAATACCAGCCTCGCCCTCGCCTAAGCTTTGAGCTATTTTATCACGCACGCCTGCGATCTCTGCCCGAGTTTCTAAAATAGCTTTATCGAAACGTTCGAGCTCAGCGTCGACTTGATCCTCTTTAATGCCGAAGCAGGGAACATCCAACTGCTTTTGCAGGTAAACCACGGCACGCCCATGCGCGACACCTGGAGACGCAGCGATGCCTTCGAGTATCAACTCATCTTTGTTATGTGGTTCGGACACAGATAGTAATGTTCAGGATGCAGCGCGAGTCGCTGAAAGTAATAGGGTCTCCTCAGCGAATTGAAGTTTCAACAAAAAATATGCCCGAGCCCCAAGCCTCTTCACAGATACCTCGAATCTTCGAAACTTCGCATGCATCCTGAGCCAGCGCAAAACAGCAACTGCCACTTCCGCTCATCAAACAAGCAAAGCCTGCTGCTCGAAGTTCCGCTAACAAACAGGGGATGGCTAGATACTTGAGGCCCATATATTCCTCGAAGGTGTTATACAGCAGCCCTTCCAGCTTTTCAGAGTCTTTGAACAGAGCCAGTCGATTAGCAGCCAGTTCCAAGGATTCATAAGCCGAAGGTCTCAATTCAATAAGCCGACTGTAAGCCTTAGCCGTATTGATTGCAAAATCTGGTCGAAACAAAACAACCCTCTGTCCTCGCAGTGACTTAGCTAATTCGTCGGGCAAGGCTTCCAGCACCTCACCACGCCCGGACACCGTCGCGGGCACTGGATCAATGAAAAACGAACAATCCGAGCCAAGCTTTGCGGCAACTGCCATTAGTCGTTCTTTGGTCATGCAATTGCCCGCTAATTGGTTCATAGCGCACAGAGCCACTGCGGCATTGCTACTGCCACCACCCAAACCTGCACCCATGGGTATATGTTTATCTAAATCGAAGTCGAAGTAGATGCTCTCTCCTAGCTCTTTGCGAAACGCATCCGCTGCCTGCAAAATCAAGTTTGCCCCGCCCGTAGGCACTGTGGAATTACTGCACTTTAAAAAATCTAAACCTGCTTCATTGATCGAAACAGTTAAAGTATCCCCAAAAACCAAAGACACCGCCACCGAGGTCAAAGCGTGAAAGCCATCGCCACGCTCCCCATGCACAGACAGCATGAGATTGATCTTAGCAGGCGATTCAAGTTTTACGGATTTCATAGCAATTCAGCTATTAAGAAGACTCCTCCAGTGCTCTACCATGAAATTTTCCACTTTTGCACTTTGCCATCGGCTAAAATCGCTCACTATATCGAAATCATGTCCAAACAAGCGCCCTGCCAACTCATTTTAGCACTCGATCTCGAAACCCGCGAAGAAGCCCTAGCCATGCTCGACCATCTTGGCGACTCACTCAAGTGGGTCAAAATCGGCCTGCAGCTATTCACCGCATACGGGCCAGACTTCGTCCGCGAGATTGCCGACCGCGGATATAAGGTCTTTCTCGACCTCAAGTTGCACGACATCCCCAACACCGTGGCCAAAGCCGTACAAAGTATCGCCACCCTTCCCGTCGAACTGCTTACACTCCATGCCAGTGGCGGTGGCGAAATGCTCGAGTGGGCTAACAAAAGCCGTAACGATCACGCACCCCATCTCAATCTCCTCGCCGTTACCGTGCTCACTTCGATGAACGAAGTCCAACTCCGCTCACTCAACATCGACGGCACTCCCGAAGACCAAGTCCTCCACCTCGCCGACATCACCCTCAAGTCGGGCGTGCAAGGCCTCGTATGCTCCTCACTCGAACTTGCACCTTTGCGCACCCGCTTCGGGCATGACCCCATCATCGTCACCCCTGGTATCCGCCCGGCAGGTAGCGCCGACGACGAACAAAAGCGGGTCATGGCACCCGCCGCTGCTGCAGCAGCGGGCTCCAGCTTTATCGTGGTCGGCCGCCCCATACTAAAAGCCGAAGACCCCGCCGCAGCCGCCCAAGCCATCCAAAGTGAACTTAGCTAAGATGCCCTCGATTGCTATATTACTAGCCGCCGGCAGCGGACAACGCATGCAGGGTCAGGTAGAAGACAAGATACTCGCTTCCATTAATGGCCTGCCTGCACTCGTCTACAGCTTGAAAGCCTTTGCTCGCTCCCGCGTCATCGATAGCTACCTCATCGTCTACCGTGATGAGGCGCAAAAAAAAGCGATCGAAGCCATTATCGCAGCTCATGGCTTCAGCCATTTGAAAATTCAAGTCGTATTAGGCGGCGCCGAACGGCAACTCTCCGTCATCAACGCCCTGAACGCCATCGACGGAAATTGCGATTACGTCTTTGTCCACGACTGCGCCCGTCCCTGCATCCACACTGAAGCCATCAAAGATGTCTACTCAGCGGTTCAAGAAGACCAAGCCGCCTCCCTCGCACACCCCGTCGTCGATACTATCAAGCGAATCGAAACAGTCGGCGTATTACGCAAGATAAGTCTCGAAGACCTTGATCGCAGCCGCCTATGGGCAATGGAAACCCCCCAAGCCTTCGCCTTCAAAAGAATCCTCACAGCCTATCAAAACGTCATTAAAAAGAAGCTCACCATCACGGACGATTCTGCAGCCGTAGCCACCATTGGCCTCAAAACCACGCTTATTCCAAACAAACACCCAAACCCCAAACTCACCACCCCCACCGACCTAGCCTACATCGAGCACTTACTAAAGATTCCTAATTCGTAACTCATAATTTAAAAAAGTGCTTCTCTCCTACCGCAATCTTACCGTCTCCTTCGGCGGTCCTAAACTCCTTGACGACGCTGGTCTCACGATCGCAAAGCGAGAGCGTATCTGCCTACTCGGTCGTAATGGTGAGGGCAAGTCCACCCTGCTGCGTATCCTAAACGGGGAAATTGAACCCGATTCAGGTGAGATCGAGGCAATCCCAGGCCTTCGAGTCGGCAAACTCGACCAAGAAGTTCCGGCTACCCTCGAAGGCACCGTCTTCGAAATCGTCGCTCAAGGCCTCGGTAAGGCAGCGAAGACCATTGCTCAATACCATCACCTGCTTCACGAAATTGGTGAGCACCCCGAAGACGAAAGCATCGGCGAACAACTCGACGAGCTACAGCATCAGCTCGACCAGACCGGTGGTTGGGACATCGAAAATAAAGTTGAAAACATACTGCAGCGCGTCGACCTCGACGGCGACCAGGAGTTCACCTCACTCTCTGGTGGAAACAAACGCCGTGCCCTCCTTGCCCGCGCTCTCATTGCCGAGCCACACATTCTACTGCTCGACGAGCCAACCAATCACCTCGACATCCCGGGGATCCGTTGGCTCGAAGACTTCCTCCGTAAAGCCGACATCGCACTACTTTTCGTCTCGCACGACCGCGCCTTCATCCAACGCGTCGCCAATAAGACACTCGACCTCGACCGAGGCCAACTCACCCGCTGGGAATGCGACTACGACACCTATTTAATCCGCAAAGCTGAACTCCTTGCTGGCGAGGCTAAACAACAAGCCGTCTTCGATAAAAAACTCGCCGAAGAAGAGGTCTGGATTCGCAAAGGTATCCAGGCTCGACGCACCCGCAACGAAGGCCGCGTCCGCGCACTCAAGAAAATGCGCGAAGAGCGTGCCATGCGCCGTAATATCCAAGGCAAGACCAAGCTCGACCTCAGCGATGCACAACAATCTGGCCGTAAAGTCATTACCGTTGACGAGATCTCCTACGCATGGGGCGAACAAACACTGATCGAGAACTTCAGCACTACCATCTGGCGCGGCGACAAAATCGGCATGGTTGGCCTCAACGGTTCTGGTAAGACCACCCTGCTCAACCTGCTACTCAAAAAACTCGAGCCCAAGAGCGGTAGTATCACGCATGGCACCAAGCTCGAAGTCGCCTACTTCGATCAGCACCGCGACCAACTCAACGACAAACTAAGCGTCGCCGAAAACGTCCACCCCGCTGGCGAGATGGTGAACGTCAACGGCAAGCCCCGCCACATCCTCAGTTATCTGCAGGACTTCCTCTTCACCCCACACACCTCCCGCTCCCCCATCACGAAGCTATCAGGCGGTGAGCGCGCGCGCCTGCTCTTGGCCAAGCTCTTTCTTCAGCCCGCCAACGTCCTCGTACTCGACGAGCCAACCAACGACCTAGACATCGAAACCGTTGAACTCCTCGAGGAGCGCCTTCTTGAATACAGCGGCACACTCTTACTAGTCAGCCACGACCGTAGCTTCCTCGACAACGTCGTCACCAATACCATCGCCCTCGAAGGCAAGGGCGCAATTGAAGAATACGTAGGCGGCTGCGAAGAATGGCTCAAAAAAGAAGAACTTAAAAATACTCCCAAAAAAGGAAAAGGACAGGCAACAGCTTCACCACTCCCCACGCTCGACGAAACACCTAAGCGTAGTTTGAACAATAAAGAGCGCGAAGTCCTCAAAACCCTACCCTCAAAAATTGAGAACTTAGAAACCGATCTAGAAAAACTCTCCAGCCTAATGGCCTCAGCCGACTACTATCAAGACCCGCAGAGCGATCTCACTGGTGACGCCAAAAAAGTAGAGGCCCTAGAAGTCGAAATCCTCAGATCCTACGAACAGCTCGAATGGCTGGAAACAAATTAAGAGAGTTCTAATGCAAATAACTCGACCACGAATTGTAAGCAATAAACGAAGACTCCAAGATTCGTATCCATTCGACTAATTCATGAGCACTTTCATGCACGAATTTTAAATGAGCGGTTTTAAGATAGCTATCATCGGCGGTGGCGCTGCGGGTTACTTCGCAGCCATCACTGCAGCCGAAGCCAACCCTTCGGCACAGGTCACCATCTACGAGCAGAGTAAGCGGACCTTAACCAAAGTCAAAATCTCCGGTGGTGGCCGTTGCAACGTCACGCACAACTGCCTCGACCCCAAGGAGCTCGCCACTCGCTACCCGCGAGGCGCGCATGAATTACGCGGCGCCTTCCACCGCTGGCAACCACAAGACACGATCGACTGGTTCGCCGCGCGGGGCGTCGCTACTAAATCCGAGCCAGATGGTCGCATGTTCCCGACTACCGACGACTCACAGACCATCATCGACTGCTTTCACAATGCCGCCCAATCAGCAGGTATCCAGTTGCGCAAAGAATGCGGCATAAAAAGTATCAGCCATTCGCAAGGCAGATTCATCATTCATCTACCAGATGGGACCCAAGAGACTACCAATAAAGTATTAGTCGCCAGTGGTTCCTTAAAAGCCTCATCGCTGACCCACTCACTTGAAGCCCTTGGTCACACCATCGCCTCGCTTGCGCCCTCACTTTTCGCCTTCAACTTGTCCGACAAACGCACCCAAGGCCTCTCTGGCCTTGCCATACAAAACGCCACAGTCTCACACGTGTTGTCGTCGCCCGTAAAGACCGCCTCGCGCCAGTCTAAACCCGACCCACAAACAGGTCCCATTCTTATCACACATCGCGGCCTCAGTGGTCCCGCCATCCTCCGTCTCTCCGCCTGGCAAGCCCGTGCACTACAAGATGAGAACTACCATTTCGAAATCCAAATTAATTGGCTAGGCCAGGTATCCAAAGATCAATTAAGAGAACAGTTTAACAGGCTCCGCAATGGTAAGACAGAGGTTAAAACTAAAATCTTTGAACAGATTCCTCGTCGCTTCTGGGAGCGACTTGTCGAATTCGCCGGCATCCCACAAAATCTCAAATGGGCTCAACTCCCCAAAGACAAAGAGACCGCCCTCATCCAAGAACTCATCGCAGGTCGCTTCAAGGTCCAAGGTAAGACCACCAACAAAGACGAATTTGTGACCTGCGGGGGCGTCAGCCTTAAGGAGATTGATTTCCAAACTATGGAGAGCCGTCTGGTGCCTGGACTCCACTTCGCAGGCGAATGTCTAGACATCGACGGCATCACTGGCGGCTTCAACTTCCAAGCTGCTTGGACAGGTGGAAGACTTGCAGGCTTAGCCATGGCAAACGAACAGGAGTAAAAAATTACTACTGCCTATATTGATGATTGCACGGTCATCGATTCAGCTCACGCCAATAGAAATATTAAACCATATTTTCAAGCTCTAATCGAAATCGAGATGCTCAAATACAAGACCTTACTTCGACCACATTATATTTAAAAATGTTCCCAAGTAGGGTCGCTGCGTATAGCTTGATCTAGGCTTATTTTAATTAAGCGCTTGGCTTCTTCGTCCGCTTCACCGGCTTGGAATTTATCTCAAGATAGACGGCCTCATTTCCCGCATCTAGAATGTCACCAATGGCCTTTGATATGGCAGAGACGTGAGTATCCTTAGCTGTTTCCATACTACCTCCGACTTTGCAATCGAAGTCCCAAAAGTCGACGCCGTCGGGCAGCTTCTTATTACGCTCACGTTTGATGTATTTGTTCATCTCCGCACGGATAGAGTCGACGAGGCGAGCGGGTTGAATCTTAGGATGCGTAAGCGGAAATAGTTTTTTCATAGAACGCCGAAGCGTCTAGCGAATGGACCGAAAAGCAATCGCTATCTTGCCAAGCGAGCTTTCTTGCTCTAGGTGATCTGCCTGTAATGTGACACATCGTGTGAAGGCTTATACACACCCGCGAACACACACGGCTGGAATCACCCTTTATTCGTGATCCAGAGGCAGGCGTAAGGTTCGAGCACAATCTCGCCGGCAAGGTCCTCGTAGACAGCGCCACTGATCAAATCAACCCATGCCTCGGTGGCGATAAGATTGAGTTCAACGAGCGGAATCGTTTGCCTTTCAGAAGAAACATTATGCAGGGCAAAGAGTGATTGCTTACGGTCCAGACTCTCGCGCCAGAAAGCGAAGATTTGATCGGAAAAGTGTAGCGTATACTGTGTGGCATTAGGGTGGAAGGCATCTTGTGCTATACGTATTTGAATGAGGCGCTTCATTTCAGTGAAGACCGCCTTGTGGTGGCGCCCATCATCGTCTAGCGCGGCATAAAGATCGTCAGCTTCCCAGTGGTAACGATTAATTGTGCGGGCGCGACCAGACTGCGCCATGCCCTCGCGATTGTTCTCCGTGCCTAGTAGACTATGGATATAAATCGCAGGTAGACCTTCGAGCGCGAGCATGATGGTATGCGCACAGATGAAACGCGCCATTTGAAAATCATCTACCTCGCCACCAATTGGACGCTCCATTGCGCTGTAGAGAGAAATATTGGCCTCGTAGGGGGTCAAATCGCCTTGCGGTGTTCGACGCATCGAGATTTCGCCTCCCGACTCGCGTATGTTTTCGATCAAACCGTCGAGTTCTCTTTCTGAGAGCAAACCCTCAGTGGGTCTAAGGCCGATGCCATCATGCGATGCAATAAAGTTCAAATAGGCGCGCCCACTACGTGCAGGCGGCATGGAGGTCATCCATGTTTTCAAGTGCTTACAGTCACCGCTAAGAATGGAATGAAGTAACAAAGGAGGCAGCGAGAAATTATAGATTAAATGCGCTTCGTTATCGTTACCAAAGTAACTGAGATTCTCACGGTTCGGCACATTTGTCTCAGTAATAATGACTGCGCTTGGGTCGAGATTTTCAATAATCAAACGTAGCAACTTAATCAATTCATGCGTCTGAGGTAAGTGTACGCAACTGGTGCCAGATTCTTTCCAGAGAAAGGCGATGGCATCTAAGCGGAAGAAACGGATACCTTGCTCTACATATTGGCGGATGATGCGAACAATCTCTAAAAGGACATCTGGATTACGGTAATTCAGGTCGACCTGATCTTCGCCGAAAGTGCACCAAACTTGTTTAACCCCATCGACGGCATGTACCTCGGTAAGTAAGGGAGTGCTGCGTGGGCGGACGACTTGAGAGAGGTCTTCAAATTCCAAACCGTTAATAAAGTAGCCACGCCCTGGCGCTTTGTTCTTCTCGTAATTTTTAAACCAGAGGGACTCTCGCGAACAATGATTAATTACGAGGTCAGCCATCACCGAAAACTCGTTTCCGATCGCAGTGATATCATCCCAAGAACCAAGCCCAGAATTGACTGTAGTGTAGTCAATGACAGAAAACCCGTCGTCTGAACTGTAAGGATTGAATGGAAGAATATGTACGCCGCTCATGGTATTTTTAAGCTGGCTGACCATAAAGTTATTTAGCTCGCGGAGCGGTGGGCGACCTTCCTTTTTAATCGAGTCGCCATAAGTAACCATCATTACATCGGACTGATCCCACTTGCTCTTCGCGAGTGCGGGGGGCGATGCGTGCTCAGACATTTTAGCCGCTTCCATCAACTCGTCAGTGATTTCATCCACATCTTCATCGCCGTAAATCTCTTTAACATGAAAGGCTACGCGTTGACGAAAGCCCTTGGCCTTCGTATGTAGAGAGGGATTTAATACAATTTCGGAGCCGAATTCAAGGCGGTCTTCTTCGACCGCTTGGCGAAGACGGTGCAAAATGTCGGGCACAGCAGAAATGACGCGCTTCCAACTAGGCATAAAAGGTACGTCCATCGACTTGCTGGGATCGAGGAATTCCTCGCCCGCACTGAGGATGTTTTCGGCGAAGACTTCGACGGTGGAACCCTCTGTATGGCGATCGTATTTTAGCCCGTTAATCGCGGCATCGCTGTTATAGCTCTCGATCAAATCAAGTGCGATACGGTAGTAAGCCGCTTTGATTGTACGTACAGTTTCGTGGGAAAAAACCTGCCCTTGCGTCGCCATCTTACGGTAAAGCGATTTAGTAATATCACAACTCATCTTGGAGAGACCGCGACTGCGATCTTCGAGCGAAAGGTCTTGATGCTTATGGTCGTAGGTATCAGCGACATCGACTTGGCAAATTTGGTTGGTCGCATAATTGCGCTGCATCTCAGAGAGTACACCCATTTCCAGACCCCAATCGGAGGGGATACGAATATCTTCGATCACGTCTTGCTGCATAGCAAACTCGCCCGCGAGCGGATAGTGGAAGCTGTCGAGGTAATCGAGGTATTCATCCGAACCACAGACCTTCTTGAGCGCGCGAATAAGAGGCGTAACGAGTAAACGGCAAACACGGCCATTCATTGAACCATTAGCAACACGAGCGTAGTAGCCCTTACAAAATTTATAGCTAAGCGAAGGGTTCGCAACGGGATAGATCAGCCTAGCCAGCATTTCACGCTTGTAGGTGGTGATGTCGCAATCGTGAAGTGCAACTGCCCTCGCCTTACCTGAGGCAATAATGTAGCCAAACATATACCAAACGTTACGGCCTTTGCCAGGCTCTTTAGGAGCAAGCCCCTTCTCCGAGAGTAAAGTATCGATTGCGCGTAATCGTGGTCCATCATTCCAGAGAACCTGTGGTTGTTGCGGCAAACGCCCGAAAAACTCAAGTGCGTGTCGGTATTCAGCTTCGTTCGCTCTATCTAGGCCTACGACAATTTGATCCAAATAAGGAACGTCGGCAATCTCGTCAACAATGTGTGCGAGTGCAGGTCCCTCTAGCTCTGAGTAAAGAGAAGGTAATACGAGCGCCATCGGTCTGCGTTTTCGAAACTGCATGAGGTCAGCCTCCAGCTTTTCGAGTGGCCGATTATTCAATTGGTGCAGGGTCGTAATGAGTCCTTGTTGGTGAAAGTCTCCCATAGCTAATTAGGTGTTTCTAGCAGAGCTAGTGGTATTCGTCTAAGAGTGATAGGATAGCAGCGTTCCAGCCCTTAGTTGCAGGGAACGGTGCATGCACCACACGTGGTGCATTCGGGGAAATGTGTGCGCCATCCGAGTGCGGGATGACGACGGCAATATCGGCAGCTTCAAGCATTGCAGTATCGTTAGCACTATCACCGAGCGCGATAACCTGCCATTCAGTATCGGGCTCAAGCTCTTGATAATATTTCAAAGCAGAGGCGCTGCCATCAGCCTTGTCGAAGGCGCCCATAAGATGCCAGAAACGACCACCACGCAGCATACGAATTCCTTGAATGTTGAGTTGCTCGACAAATTCTAAGCGTAGTGACTCACTATCTTTCCACAAGAATGGTTCCGTCGTCAAGCGAGCGAGCGAGCGCTGTGATTGTATGATCGATAGTCCAGATCGCTCTGCGAGTTCTTGATCAGACCAATCGGCGAAGCCTTCAAATTTATAGCCCATCTGGCTACGCAGACCGTGAGCCACCTCTAGAATCTTTTTTCTGGGAAGGCCTTTAATTTGCACACTGAAGTCTTCAATGCGGACATTAGGAATTACCAGCAAGCCGCCATTTTCCGCTACAAAAGGCGACTGAAGCCCCAGTTCCATTACCAAATCCTCCAACTCGGCGACCGTTTTGCTAGAATTTAAAACCAGAGGCAGACCCAATTCACGCAAGCGCGCCACCGCAGGTTTGGCCTCGTCCCAGTTGTAGCTGTGGTCGAGAAAGGTGGCGTCCAAGTCGGTGATGACTAAAAACTTCTTTTTAGAAGCCATCAGAATACTTGGAAATTCATGAGGCAAGGGAGCATACGAGACTGTTAGCAGAGAACATGCCAATGCACACTAAGCCTTGAGCTACTTATTCTTATACTCTATCCAGCGACTCATAAATTCAGTACTACGGTGCTGATGGTGCCGAAGCATTTGGCCTATAAAATTTTGCTTTCGACGCTGAACTTTTTCGCCGATTACGCTTTGAATAATCGTGGCTAATCGCGACAACCACTGAGCGGAATTAAAACGGTCTTGGCAAAGTGAGCGCTCCTCGAACTGCCGAATACGCCAAGCTTCAGGCTCTCGGTAAAGCTGCAAGGCTGCAGTCGCATAGTCTTCGGCCGCTGTGTGACCCCAGTCCAAGTTCATGCAAATACCCTCGGCGGCAATTGGAGTCATTATCGTAGGCGTACCTGTTTGGAAACCGTCGAAAACTTTCCCCTTCAATCCTGCGCCGTAGCGGAGCGGCGCTAAGTTGACACGGTAACGCGACATGGTCGCCAGCGCGTCTTCAGCGCGGCCCTTATAGTGGAATCCATTCTTCGGCGCATGAAGCTCGGCTGCATAGCGATCACCATAAGAGCCGTAACAGTGGAGTTCGGCTTCGGGTAATTGCTGGCGAATGAGCGGCCAAATTTTCGCCTTACACCAACGCGCTGCATCCAGGTTTGGGGGATGAAGAAAACTGCCGATAAGAATGAAATCTTTTCGATTTTCAAAAAGCACACACTCATCCGAAAGCTCTAAGAAAAACGGCCAATAAGCGAGTAAGCTTTCGCTGATGCCAAATTCATCGCGCAAGATTTCCATCTCGAACTCAGAAATCATCAAGGTGAGGTCGGAGCGATAGATGGCGGCTATTTCGCGTAGTGCTATTTCATTCTTTAGATTGAGCGCCTCTCCACTCTTCAGCGCTTGCTCTCGGGCAAGACGTAGGCAGTGGAGGTCGCTAGTATCAAGGACGCGGAGCGCCTCAGGACAATACTGGGTGACACGCCAGCCAAACTGCTCTTCGGTCATAAAACGGTCAAAAATCACAACTTCGGGCGCGAGTGCTTCGACCCATGGATCAAAGGCCGCATCATTGACCGCGATTTTGTGGGTCTTGACGCCAATCGCTTCGAGGTCGAGCGCGTGCTCACCACGTTGGGCGGCGGAGGCGAAATGCACCTGCCAGCTGCCAAGCTGAAAAGCTGTGATCACGTCGTAAGTTCGCTGGCCAGCGGCTGTCGATGTCGGCTCCGGCCAGACTTTACCGATTATAAGGCAATTCGTCATACTCGTAATACCAAAATACTGCTTAGGCTACGATACATGCACTAGCGTAGAAGATGCCCATAAGGTTCATCTCGACCGAATCGAGTAATCCGCACAATCGAAGGCAAGCAGGCTTGATTGACTTAATGGGGACTTCGCTGACGCCCATTTTAGCTGTATGATTAAGAAGGACATAGGATGTTTTAATAACTGCCATTTTTAATTCTTTGGTAGGAAATAATTTTTCTGTTGAATAGATAGAACCTTATGCTCGTGCTAGAGAGAAATCGCTCGCTTGGAATCAATTTCACATTACTCTCTGAACCAATTATGAACACAAAACAATTTTCAGGTGTTTTTACCGCGCTGGCAACACCGATGAAGGGTGGCGAAGTCGCTTATGCCGACTTGGAAAAGCTCATCGCCCACCAACTCGATGGCGGCATAAATGGCCTCGTCTCCGTCGGCACGACTGGCGAGTCTCCCACTCTGAATAAAGCCGAGCACATCGAAGTCGTTCGTGCCACTGTAAAAGCGGTTGGCGGCAAAGTGCCGGTCTATGCCGGCACTGGTTCTAACTCAACTTACGAGGCGGTCGCGCTAACGCGCGAAGCCGAAAAAGCAGGTGCCGATGGATTCCTCGTCGTAGCGCCCTACTACAACAAGCCGAGTCAAGACGGGCTAATGCAACACTTTGGCAAAATCGCTGAAGCGACCGAGAAGCCAATCATACTTTATTCGATCCCTTCGCGCTGCGGCATTGAAATTTCGGTCGATGTAACGGCACGTCTCTACGAAAAATACCCGCACGTTTGTTGTATGAAAGCGGCCGAGGGGTCTTGCGAAAAAGTAACCGAATATGTGCGTGCCCTGGGCCCGGACTACTCAGTGATGAGTGGGGACGATAGTCTGACTCTCCCCTTCATGTCGGCAGGTGCAACGGGAGTGATCAGTGTGGCATCGAATCTCGTCGTTTCCCCGCTCGTCGAAATGGTGCGTGCAGCCAATGCGAACGACTACACCACGGCACGGGCAACATTCCTTAAGTATTTCCCTTTCTTCAGGAGCATCTTCATAGAACCGAACCCTGTGCCGATTAAATATGCACTCAAACAAGCAGGTATCATCGAATCGGACGAAGTCCGCCTGCCGCTCGGCCAGATCTCCGCAGAGGCTCGCGCCATACTTGATCCACTGATGTTTGAACTCGAGCTAACCTGAGCCTAAATAATTATGTCACTTAAACTACTCCTAAACGGCGCGCGCGGACGCATGGGCATCGCCATCGCCTCAATCGCTCAAGAGAACAACGCAGAAATCGTCTCAGCATGTGATACAGGCGATGATCCTCGTGCCAACATCGACGTCTGCGAAGCGATTATCGAATTTAGTTTTCACGAAGTCACTCTTGGCATAGCAGAACTCGCTGTTGAAAAGAATATTCCACTCGTGATTGGCACGACGGGACACAGTTCCGAAGAGAAGACAGCCATCCTTAGCGCAGTTGACGGTAAGATCCCCGTAGTCTGGGCGGGCAACTATTCCGTCGGTGTGAATACGCTCAACTACCTAACTCGTAAAGCAGCTGGCATACTCGGCGACCAATACGAGCCCGAAGTATTGGAGATGCATCACCATGACAAGAAAGATGCGCCCAGCGGCACAGCGGAGCGACTGATCGAAATCCTCAAAGGCGGTTACGCTCTAAACGACGAGCAAGTTGTGCATGGCCGCGAAGGCATCGTCGAAGCGAGACCTCGTAAAGAGATCGGTGTGCATGCGCTCCGCGGTGGCGACATTGTGGGCGAGCACACAGTTTACTTCTGTGGCGACGGCGAACGCATCGAGTTAACCCACCGCGCGACCGACCGTAAGATTTTTGCTCAAGGAGCCATACGTGCTGCGCAATGGGCAGTCGGCAAGGTGCCCGGCGTCTATAATATGGAAGATGTCCTCGGTCTGACCGATTAAAGCAATAATGATTGCACAAATCAAAGGCACTGTTCTCGAATCCACCCCTCTTTTGGTCGTGCTTGAGGCAGCCGGCGTAGGCTACGAAGTGCATATCCCTATCACCACTGCCGAGAAAGTATCCGCGATCGGGACCGAGTGCAGCCTTTTTATCCACAGCGTCTACCGTGAAGACAGTGCAACGCTTTACGGCTTTGCGACTCGTGAAGACCGAGACTTTTACCGCCTACTGATCGAAAAGGTTTCCGGAATCGGCCCGAAGATTGGGATCAGTATGCTCAGCCGCATGTCGACCGAATTATTGCGTAGTGCCATAGCAAGTTCCGATGTGGCCTTACTTTCTAAATGCCCCGGTATCGGCAAAAAAACCGCTGAGCGGCTCGTTATTGAATTAAAAGACAAAGTGGGTCTCGCTTCAACAAGCAGCCCACCAAAAACAGGCGAAGTGGCGGCATCCGTTGAGCCGAGCACCTTCCAAGACGCCGTCGCCAGCTTAATGACACTCGGCTACAAACCAGCTGATGCGGATAAGCTAGTGCGTAAAGCCGTTTCTAAACTCGATGCCAGTGCATCGGTCGAGTTACTCCTACGAGAGGCCTTGTCGTAGATTTTATGGAGAAGGCTCCGCGTGTGGCTATGACATATTAATATACGTAACTCGCAATTGAAGCTTCTCCAAAACTTGGAGCATGCAAAGCGCTCACTTCTTTCGTTACAGTGTCCAAAAGCATGAGACGTATAATGCTTCCTTTGCGTTGAGTGAATACTAAGTGACGGCCATCGCGCAGCCAAGTCGGTTCCAATGAAGAGGCTCCGCCTGTGAGGATTTCACTACTGCGTTTTTTCGCATCGTATAGTGCGACCTGGAAACCGCCACGCACTGCCGCGGTGAAGGCAATCAGGTTCTCATCGACTGGGTTCCAGACGGGTTCGGAGCAATAGCTACTAATATTTGTCGGGATACGACGGGCGGGGCCACCTGAACTAGAGATTTCGTAGAGTTGCGGTTTACCGGGCGCATCAGAGGTGTAGACTATGCGGCGGCCATCGGGTGACCAACTTGGGCTGGTTTCGAGACTCCTATTCGCCGTCAGGCGGCGGATATTTTGACCGAGACTATCTGACACATAAATCTCGGAATTACCCGTACCTGAGAGTGACATTGCTATCTGACGACCATCTGGGCTGAAGGCGCCCCCACTGTTCAGACCTTTGAAAGTCGCGATTGGAGTCTTACGCCTTGAGTCCACATCGATCTTGTAAATGTCAGGAAAGCCACTCTTGAAATAAGTTGTATAAAGCAAGCTACGCCCATCGGGGGACCACTTAGGTCCGGTGATCAAAGCTCGGTCGGCGGTCAGAGGACTGATTCGTGTAAAAAGTAGATCGCTGGTATAAAGCTCGGAGAAGCCACTTTGTTTACAGACGAATGCAAGGCGCCCCGCGAAGAAACCTTTACTCTGTAAAGTCGCCTCAATCACTAGGTCACAGGCACGAAGCACAGCGTTTTGTAAGTCACGACCCGAGACTGTGCGACGCAGTTGCTCAGCGTAAGGTTTTCCAGAACCGAGCGTGAGCAAGGCGGACGAGTCGCTAGTAGGTTCGATCTTAACAAGAAACAAAGCGTCCATCGGTTTCGTCACTACAATTCCGCCGTGTAGGGCGAAAGCACGTCGCGCTAGCTTAGATACAATAGGGTCACTACTATCAACATTGATGGCCAATTTGCCTTCATCATTACGAATCAAGGTCTCTAGCTCGATCGTATTAGAAAAGATCGACTGCGAAGCCAAAAGAAATGAGAATATATAGAATAGTGAGAGCAGAGTTGACCGCATTAATGAGAAATAGTCGGAATCGTGCGTAAATCGCAAATGAAAATCTGCAGTGTGAATAGATTTCTACAAATGGCGGGAATTTATACGTTTCGAGTTGAACTGCGCCCTAAGTATTTCAGTTTGCTGTAAAACAATCATGGCAGAAACAGAAAATATCCAAGCAGCCCTCAAAAGCGTCAAATTCCCAGGCTTCAGTCGCGACATCGTTTCCTTCGGGCTCGTCCGTGAAATTGAACAGACTGGCGGAGAGGTCCAAGTAGGGATTGAGATTACGACGGGGGACTCTGCGATCCCCGAACAAATCGCAGCTGACATAAAAACTGCCGTCGGTGCGCTTGAAGGGGTCAAGGATGTCAAAGTACGGATGGAAATCTCTCAACCTAAGCAACAGCCCTCTCCAACAGGCGACGCGACCAAGCAAGCCAGCACCAGCCAAGCAATGCAAAAGGTGAAATACGCTATTGCCATTGCCAGTGGCAAAGGTGGCGTCGGTAAATCGACTGTCACCGTCAACCTCGCCTGCGCACTCCAACATCTACTAGAGGAGAAAGGTCTGCCGGGAGTTGGCATCATGGATTGCGATATTTACGGTCCCTCAGTGCCGCTGATGCTCGGTGCGGCTGGTCGCCCCGA
Organism: Opitutaceae bacterium; assembly: GCA_009886465.1. GTDB lineage: Bacteria > Verrucomicrobiota > Verrucomicrobiia > Opitutales > Coraliomargaritaceae > Thalassobacterium. Next base: position 9,412 of record QXZH01000135.1, on the reverse strand, counting down.
GATCGAGAGTGACATGATCATACCGATCGAAAACTTCGGCGTGCGCACCATGTCAATGGGTTTTCTGGTCGACGAAGACACACCCGTCGTCTGGCGCGGCCCCATGATTATGAAGACGATTCAGCAATTCGCCCAGAACGTAAACTGGGGTGAACTGGAGATACTCGTGGTCGATCTACCACCCGGCACGGGAGACGCACAGCTTTCCCTAGTGCAGACGCTACCCCTGGAAGGTGCCGTCATCGTCACGACTCCGCAGCCCGCTGCTGCCAATGTAGCCCGCCGTGGCGCTAGAATGTTTGATAAAGTCAACGTGCCGCTACTTGGTGTGGTTGAGAATATGAGCTACCTCGAAGCAGCCGACGGCACCCGCCAAACACTCTTTGGCGAAGGCGGTGGCAGCGAAATCGCGCAGAGCCTCGAAACTGAGCTTCTTGGCCAATTGCCACTCGACCCAAACATTCGTATTGGATGCGACAAGGGCATCCCAATCGTAGTCAGCGACCCAGAATCGATAGCCGCTCAGGAATTTATTGAAATTGCGCGTCAGATACTTAACAGTCTCGTGAAAAAATAGACTGTGGCTTCTTTTAGACTAGCCAGTATTTTGGTCACGTGTATTCTACTTACTTCGTTAAGCACTATTTGTTGCAATAATGAGCGAGGAAAATAACAATATGCCAAATTCAGCTTCCGATACCTTTACTGATCAAAGTTTTGTGAAACGATCGACCCTGTATCAAGAGTTTCTAGCGGAGCGAGAAGAGATTCTTCGCCACAAGTGGATCGAGTCGGAAAAACAGGGTAAAGACATCGGTTTTGAACGTGCTCTGCTTGACTGGATCCGCAAACACCGCGAAAGCTGGCGCAGTGCACGTAATACAAAGATCGGCTAGTAAATCGACGTAGAGAGTCGTTTTTTAGATCCGCAGCTATTTAAGCATCTCAGTCATTTACCCTTAAAGCTCGGTATATTTCACACTGCGGCCTTTTGCTTTCTCGACAGGATATTTTTCGGCGTTCCGTTTCATCTTAGCATCGATGATTTTGGCGATATCAATGCCAGTCATATTAGCAAATTCGATCGCAAAAATAAACACGTCGGCCAGCTCTTCTTCGACTTTCGCACGCAACTTCTCAGCTTCCATATCGCTGCGAGACGCCTCTGGGGTCTGCCAAAGAAAGTGTTCCATCAGCTCCGCCGCCTCAGCCGCAATCGCCATCGAAAGATTTTTGGGCGCGTGAAACTGCTCCCAATCGCGTTCTTTTGCAAAAGCGAGCACACGATCTTTAATTTCCTGCAAGTGGGTATCTCCGTCATTCATTATATTAAGTTCAGCTTTGAAATTGTGATTCACAAGATTATTTCATAAACTAGCACGTGCTTTAGTGGATATAAAAATTGCCATCCGTAACTAAAATAATCTGCCTATACCTCTCTTCATGAATCAGGCTACTAAATTCAAGCAACTCAAACAAGATGGGATCGGCATCTCAATGCTGACTTGCTACGACTATCCGACTGCCAAGATTCAGGATGCCTGTGGAATCGATGTGATCTTTGTGGGAGACAGCCTCGCGACTAATGTGCTCGGCTACGCGCATCAGAATGACCTAAGTCTGGAGGAAATGCGCCACCACGTGCGTGCCGTCGCACGTGGAATCGAGCGTGCTTACTTGCTCGCTGACATCCCCTACTCAGCATCTCACGATCTAGGGATGGTCATGGACGCAGCGTCACAGCTCCATCAGGACGGCGTAGATGGAGTCAAAGTAGAAGGTTTCAAGCCAGAAGTATTTGTAGCTCTGGCCAGTTCCAAAGTCGATGGTTGGGCGCACCTTGGCTTCACACCGCAACTCATCGAAAAGCCGGCGCTACAAGCGAAAGACAGTAAATCGGCCGATCAGCTGATCGAAGAGAGTCAACAACTCGAAGTAGCAGGCGCAGTCGGGATCATTCTTGAACTCGTTCCCGAAGCGGTCGCTCAGCAAGTGAGTCTGGCACTGGAAATTCCAGTCATCGGAATTGGCGCTGGAGTGCATTGCGATGGGCAAGTGCAAGTATGGCATGACCTAGTCGGGCTCGAAACAAGAGTTTACAAGCACGCCTTTCGACTAGGAGACGCTTATGCCGCCCAGACCGAATCGGTTCAAGCCTATCGAAGGTTGACCAAAAACAAGCAACATTAGCTAAAGGTAGGATGCCCGTGTTTCGAAATGGGGTCAGAGCTTCTATCTCTGGGCATCGTTCAGGCATCACGCATCGCCTGCGCAACGAAAGCCTAAATTGGTTGCAGCAGAGTCAGGCGTATTAGCCGTACGCGCGCCGAGGCGGTAGCGATTACAATAGCTATCGTGACAGAGAAAAGAACCGCCCTTCATCACGCGACTGTCACCACTCGCGGGGCCTTTCGGATTCATCCGAGTCGCCTCGCTCTCTTTGGCGTGCCAGGTGGTGTGAAAGCTGTCGGCGCACCACTCCCAGACATTACCAACGAGATTATAAAAGCCATTGTCATATTTGCGATAAGCAGTCACGGGAGCAGTCCATTGATAGCCGTCAGCAGCTGAATTCTTATTCGGAAAATCGCCCTGCCATACATTACAGCGGTGTTTGCCGCCTGGTTCCAGTTCCCTGCCCCAAGGATACATGTTTTGCGAGTTATTATTGCCGCGCGCAGCGACCTCCCACTCGGCCTCGGTAGGCAAGCGTTTACCCGCCCAGGCCGCGTAAGCAGTGGCATCGTTCCACGATACACTGACCACGGGGTGATCCATGCGCTTTTTGATTGTACTGCCAGGGCCTTCGGGTTTACGCCAATATGCACCCTCAATCGCATACCACCACTGGAGTCCTCTTACAGTGTTAGACTCGCGTAACTTGCGTTGTTTTGAATTAGAAAGTTGCCCAATAAATACGTGAGCCCAGCCGAAAATCTCTGACTCTGTAACGTAGCCTGTGGCTTCTATAAATTCTGCGAACTGTGCATTACTTACGGCTGTCTGGTCTAAGTAGTAGCAATCGAGCGTGATATCTCGGACAGGACCTTCGCCGTCAGACTCACAAGCTTCAGGGCCTTCAAAACCGATGCTATATTTGCCAGCTTCGATCCGGATCATCCCCTCTTTCGAGCCGCAAGGGAGCTTGGCAGCTTGCGTGCATAAATCGAGATTCGGAGTCAGTCCCGAGCCTTTACGCTTGGGTGCGCAGCAAGCTTTTTCGTTTTCGGACATTTACTAAATTAAAAAATTATTTTGGAAAGAATCTCCTTCTCAAGATCCGAGGAGAGACAAGAAATCGGATCGAGGGGATAAACCTCGTCTTTAAATGATAACTCGGGCTAATCGAGCACCGCCGTCAACACCGCTGAAGCATGTATACCCAGTCCACGTCCACAATCATTGAGGCCTTCGCCCGTGGTCGCAGTGATACAGACATCCGAATCCTCGATCTCAAGAAGGCGCGCCAGCGATGCACGCAGTGCGGGCACCTTAGGGTCGATTTTTGGTCTTAGACACTCTATGGCGACTGATAGGTGACTAATCTTCCAATCCGCAAGGCCAGCTAGAGCGACTTTTAAATACTCTTTGCTGTCGGCGATACCCTCTTTGCACATGGCATCGGCGACCGCGCCAATCACTATGTGGCCAGTCACGCCGCTGATCGCATCAGTCACAGCGTGGAGAATGACATCGGCATCGCTGTTACCTGAAAGTGCAGGCGCATCGTCGAAGACAAGACCTCCCAGCACGAGGACTCGATCCGATTCGCCTTCAACGAATTGATGACTATCCAGACCGATCCCTGTCTTAACCTTCATGGTTTAAAGATCTGGGAAAAAGCGCTTCTTTTCCGCGGTAGCTGTTTCAGGACCGTCGGAAGCATGCACCACGTTGCGCATCATGTCGGTACCGAGATCGCCACGGATCGTTCCCTTGGGTGCTTCTTGCGAATTGGTAGGTCCGAGGAGATCACGCACCTTGGCGATGACGTCTTCGCCGCTTAAAATCATGGGCATAACCGTGCGACTGCTCATGAAAGCTTCGATCTGGGGAAAGAAAGGTTGGTCGGCTACATGAGCATAGTGCTCACGAAGGATCTCACCATCGAGCTGCGTAATTTTCGAAGCGACGATTTCAAAACCAGCCTTTTCAAAGCGAGAGATAACTTCTCCTGCGACACGGTTACGCATGCAGTCAGGTTTGAGGATAATAAGTGTTTCTTCCATAGGGCTATTAATAAATGTGATTTGAGATGTCGAAGAACTTAGCCAAAGACAAGCCAAAATCAATTAGCCTAGTATACTTACTGAGACTCCACTAAAACAAAAAATGTAATATCAGGTGCAAGCTGACACAGGCTGCCAATCCAGCGGCTAAATCATCAATCGCACAGCCCAATCCACCCGGCAGGTTCTGCAGGCGCGCGATGCCGAAGGGCTTTATAATATCGAATACGCGAAAGAGCGCAAAGCCAGCCAACAAGACAGGCCAACCACCATGCTCTGCGATCAAGCCTGATTGTCCACCCATTCCGATAAACACAAGCGGCACCGCCACCACCTCATCGAGCACGATCATTCCAGGATCGCGCATTTGCAGACGTTTTTCCGCCGCATCGCAGATGGCCACCGATAGGTAGGCACTCAGCGCAGCTAAAAAGATAAAACCAATCGGCGTAGCGTGATGAAAAAAGACGGCATAGAAGGCCAAACCGACCACGCTTCCCCAAGTACCTGGGGCCTTCTTAATCCGCCCGACTGGACCGATTGTGGCAAGATTCACCACCAGCGGTGTGGACAATGCGCGCGTCCAAAAAACGTAGCGATCAATCGAGCTCACTGCTTACCCTCATTCCTTCCGGTAAAAATCGACCAGTATTTGACCATGTATTGGGCACCCGAAGAAACAGTCAGCAAGGTGGCAATGACGAAAAAGCTCAAACCACCCCAATGGAGCACATCACCGACAATTAGAGGTAATCGCTCAGAAAAGTCCGCACGCACCGCGACCGCCGAAAGCAGTAGAATTGCCGCGACCATTTGAGAGACAGTCTTGTGCTTACCCGACTTCTCCGCCGCCAGAATAACGCCGTCACTGGCCGCAACTAGTCGAAGCCCAGTAATCAGAAACTCACGACTCAGAATTAGTAGGAGCAGCGGCAGCGTCCACTCAGGCAAGATACCAATAACCAATAATGAGATGAACAGCCCGACCATAAAGACCTTGTCCGTCAATGCATCCATCAGCTTACCAAAATTAGAAACTAGCCCTTGTTTACGGGCATAATAGCCATCTGCCCAATCAGTGAGCGCTCCGATAATAAACAAGACGAAGGCCAAGCTACTCGCTCCCGAGAAAGGCAGGTAGAGAAAACCCACCACTCCAAAGAGAATCGGGATGCGAGAGAGCGTCAGTAAATTTGGTAAATTCACAACACACAGAGTGTCCAAGTTGCGAGAACTCGGCTAGCTCAAAATTCCTAAGTTTACGGGGTCTTCTGAGTGACAGAAAATCCATAAGTTTGTGCTAATCTTTAGCCGAGCACTTTACGCAGAAACAACTCGCGATGAATTGGACTGGCACCGTGCTTAATCAGTGCGGCACGATGAGCGGCGGTGCCGTATCCCTTGTGCTGGGCAAAACCATACACGGGATACTTCTCAGCAAGTCGCAACATCTCACGATCGCGAGTGACCTTCGCGGCGATACTAGCCATCGCAATGGAGAGCGATTTCCCATCGCCTTTAATCACACCCTCGTGGGCATATGGGAAGGGTTTCAAAGGGCGACCATCAACAATAACCTTCACCTCAGAAACTGCCTGAAAGAGCGGGTCAGTGGCAGCCATGTGAGGTAGCGACCATTCATCTTTCTCCTTCACCAACTGCTCGATGGAGCGCTGCATGGCCAGACGAGTCGCCCCAAGGATGTTGTGCTCAGCGATCTCGGCGACTGATCCGGATGCCACGGCGAAGTCGATCAATCCCTCAGCCCGTAGCGATTCCAGCACTGTGAGCTGAGACTCACGTGATTCGGCGGACAATTGCTTGGAGTCGTTGATGAGCGCGCTCTGCACAAGCGCGTCGGGTGACTCGAAAAGCTTTTGGCTGAAAATACAGGCGCCAGCCACGACGGGACCAGCTAGGCAACCACGCCCTGCTTCATCGATTCCAATGAGTCTGGAGTAGTCCGAAAGCCAATCACGGTCGTATGCTTGCAATGAGTTCACGCCCTACTCTGCCGGTGGATGGTCGAGTGATTCTAATACGCCCCTCACCCCGCAAGAGGTGAAGGTTTGAAATAGTTTGAAGATCGACGCGGCTTAGGCCAGGTCGAAGCGATCGAGCTCCATCACCTTCGTCCAAGCTGCGACGAAGTCTTTAGTGAACTTCACTTCTGCTCCTTCGCAGGCATAAACTTCGGAGATGGCACGTAGCTCGGAGTTGGAACCAAAGATCAAGTCGACACGGGTACCTGTCCATTTCAGTTCACCCGTCTTGCGGTCACTGCCTTCGAAGAGATTCTCGGCATGAGAGGTGGCCTTCCATGTGGTGCCCATATCGATCAAGTTACTAAAGAAATCATTACTCAACAGTCCGGGACGATCCGTAAACACACCGTATTCTGAACCATCGAAGTTCGTATTAAGCGCGCGAAGACCACCGACTAGGACGGTCATTTCTGGAGCAGTCAGCGTGAGCAAGTGTGCTTTATCGACCAGCATCTCTTCCGCTGAGACTGTGTATTGTGTCTTCGCGTAGTTACGGAAGCCATCGGCTTCTGGTTCCAGCGCCGCAAAAGATTCGACGTCCGTCTGCTCAAGTGTGGCGTCGGCACGGCCTGCTGTGAAGGGCACCTCGATATCGCTGCCAGCATCTTTAGCCGCTTTTTCTATGGCGGCAGAGCCTGCGAGCACGATCAGGTCAGCGAGAGAAACTTGCTTGGTTCCAGAACCTGAGTTGAAGGATTTCTGGATACCTTCGAGCACGTCGAGCACTTTAGCCAGCTGTGTCGGGTTGTTGCTCTCCCAATATTTCTGGGGCGCCAAACGGATGCGAGAGCCGTTGGCACCACCGCGCATGTCGGAGCCACGAAAAGTGGAGGCGGATGCCCAAGCCACCGAAACCAATTCAGGAACTGAGAGCCCCGAATCTAAGATTTTTGACTTCAGAGCGGCGATATCAGAAGCGTCCACTAAGTCGTGATCAACCGCAGGGATCGGATCTTGCCAGATCAGTTCTTCACTGGGCACATCACTTCCCACGTAGCGAGCAATTGGCCCCATGTCGCGGTGTGTCAGCTTAAACCATGCCCGAGCAAAAGCATCGGCAAACTCTTCGGGGTTTTCGTGGAAACGCTTGGAAATCTTCGCGTAGGCGGGGTCTTCGCGGAGCGATAGATCAGTCGTCAGCATCGTAGGCTGAATCTTCTTATCCTTATTCTGCGCCATCGGCACCGTGCCGGCACCGCCATTGTCCTTTGGCTTCCACTGGTGTGCGCCTGCGGGACTCTTTGTAAGTTCCCATTCGTAGCCGAAAAGATTGTTGAAATAGCCGTTACTCCACTTCGTCGGCGTGCTTGTCCAAGTGACTTCGAGACCACTGGTGATCGTGTCGTCACCATGGCCAGTGCCATAGCTGTTTTTCCAACCTTGGCCTTGCTCTTCGATACCAGCGCCAGCGGGTTCCGGCCCGACGTATTGGTCGGGGTCGGCTGCGCCGTGAGTTTTACCAAAAGTGTGTCCACCCGCGATGAGGGCAACCGTCTCTTCGTCGTTCATCGCCATGCGGGCAAAAGTCTCCCGAATGTCGTGCGCAGCCGCGATGGGATCTGGGTTTCCGTTGGGGCCTTCAGGATTGACGTAGATCAGACCCATTTGCACCGCAGCGAGTGGATACTCTAGCTCGCGATCGCCCGAGTAGCGCTTGTCGTCGAGCCATTCGGTTTCCTTGCCCCAGTAAATATCTTCTTCTGTTTCCCATATGTCCTCGCGTCCACCAGAGAAGCCAAAGGTTTTGAACTCCATCGACTCAAGAGCGACATTACCGGCAAGAATCATGAGGTCAGCCCATGAAAGTTTGTTGCCGTATTTCTTCTTCACCGGCCAGAGGAGCAGGCGCGCCTTGTCGAGGTTACCATTATCCGGCCAGCTATTAAGCGGCGCAAAACGCTGTGCGCCGGTGCCAGCACCGCCGCGACCGTCGGCAATGCGATAAGTCCCTGCACTGTGCCAGGCCATACGAATAAAGAAGGGACCATAGTGCCCGAAGTCAGCGGGCCACCAGTCCTGCGAGTCAGTCATTAACTCGGTCAGGTCTTTTTTGACCGTCTCCAAGTCGAGACTCTTGAAGGCTTCAACATAGTCAAAGCCATCATCCATTGGATTGGAACGCGAGGTGTGCTGGCGAAGAATGTTGAGCGGAAGCTGGTTCGGCCACCAATCGCGGTTGGACGTACCGCCGCCTGCAGCGGTCGCTCGTTGCATCGATCCATTCAAGAAGGGGCACTTACTCTCACTGTCAGTGGAGCTCTGAGCTTCATGCGTGTCGGAGGTTTTAGTCTCTCCAGAATTTGTATCGTGCGGATTTTCCATAGTATATTTGAGTGTATAAAAGTTATGTCTATTGGTGATAATAGCAAAAGTGTAGAGATAGACCGAGGTCGAGTTTTTACAAGCCGAGAAGCGATAAAATCTTCATGGAATTCAATACTTATACCAGCTCGGCTTGGCAGGCGGCTCCAGCCCCTGCGCTTCGTAAGCAGTCTTGAAGTGCATCTTGGCAAAGCCCTTCAAACCGTCGGCACCCTTTTCCTCAAAAATCTTCTTGGCCTGCGCAAGCACTCGACCACTGGCACCTTTGAGCAAGGTTTCGCCAAACTCGTCGGAGAGCCGCTTCATCTCTCGCACGTAGACGGCACGCGCAATAATCGAAGCTGCCGCCACAACAGGATCTGACTCGGCCTTCGTTCGGCTAACGAGCTTGAAATCTTTGCGGTCTTTAACGTAAGCATCGACCAGCTTTTGCTTGGTGAATTGATCGAGTAAGCCCCATGGAGCGGCGCGCTGATCGAGCGCTTGGTTGAGTGACTTGCCGTGATACCAAGCAAGTAGCTTATTCAAATTACGATCAAACTTGTTATAGAGTTCATTGTATTTAGGCATTCGCGCAAAAGCAGTCTGGATGACGACGCCCTTTGTTTTGCGAATTTCCTGGTCGAGCTTTAGGATGCTACCGTCGGTCAGCTTCTTACTATCGGCCACCCCGAGTTCGAGCCACTGCCGCACCATGTCACCATCCGCCACGACACATGCTGTGACCAAGGGACCAAAAAGATCGCCCTTACCGCTTTCGTCGGCACCTGCGTGGAGTGTGAACCATTCTGGGTTGTGACCCTCTTCATAGCCGAG
>QXZH01000134.1 GCA_009886465.1 Opitutaceae bacterium | reverse complement strand
GAATGCTACGGTTGGTTAGGAGTGCGTTTTCAGCTTAAACCTGAAACGGAACCTTGTGAAATCGTCATTCACGTTCGCCTACTTGATGAGACTAACTCAGACCAAATGGATACCCTAGGCAAGGTGGGTGTAAATTTGATTTATGCGGCTTTTAACCACAGGGACAGCTTGCACGAGTTCGTCGACTCATTAGCTGATGGAGTTTCAAAAGAGAGCGTTGAGGTCGACATGCTTCGCTTCTCGGGGGAGGGCTTTCGTTATGTGGACAATCGACTTTGTGCCTTACAACTCGTTCAAAGTGGGCTAACCGACGCGGCTATGTTTAATGAAAAGGGCGAAATCGTGCAAGCAGCCGACACGCTCTACAAACGTCCGATTTTATTGCTTCGTGGTAGTTTCAGTCCCGTACTTAAACTACACCTAGACATGATTAGGCAGGCACGCGAAGTCTTCTCTAATGTGATGAGCGATGAGGAAAAGTCGCACGCTTTGGAGATTTGTGAAATAAGTATGAACAACTTGCTACGTGATGGCGGAGATGTCGATCATGAGGATTTTATTGATCGTGCCGATGCGCTACAAGCCCTCGGCAAAACAGTCTTAATTAGTCGTAGCGCTGAGTTTCACCGGATTGCGAGTTATCTTAGCCGCTACACTGCAGAGCCGATTGCGATTATTTTGAGTATCGGTCTTCTCAATGAGCTCTTTAAAGTAAAATGGGCGGCTAACTTGACGGGTGGTGTGCTTGAATCCTTTGGTCGTCTCTTCAAGAATCGAGTCCAACTTTTCGTGTATCCGTGGCATAATACAAGCAGCATGGAACTGGTTACAGCTGAGAATTTTAAGGCACCGAAGAATTGGCAGTATTTTTACCGTCACCTCATGCAGAACGATCGTATTTTGCCGATCGGCGTGGGCGACCCAAGCCTGCTAGCGAACACGGGGCGCAAGATTCTAAAAAAGATCGAGTCGAACGATAATAGTTGGCAGGCATGGGTGCCAGAGGAGGCGCATCCTATGGTCGAACGAAAATTTACACGATGAATTTGTGGAAAGCTTTTGCGTGGAAAGTGCGAGTTAAGAGTTGGGACCTGGCTGATGGTCACTAGGCTGATCTAATGTAATACTGAGAGGCTCAATTTACGAAAAGTAGGTATTTTATCGATGGCAATTTTATGGCAACAAACGATTGACGGAAATCACTACGAGGTCCGCACAGCGGGTGCTTCGGTTCGTTTGTATCGTAATGGAGTCAACCATTCGCAATGGAACCCGAAGCGACCACTTGCTGGATCTATCTGGGACTTGATCACGCTACCAACCTTGCATCGTCCGTTTAAAAGTTTGAAGGATATTCTTATCCTTGGCTTCGGCGCTGGAGCGGTAGGGCGGCAAATTTCTGAGCTTGTTATGCCGAAACGGATCGTTGGCATTGAGTTGGACCCGATCCATCTTTCAATAGCGGATGGCTTTTTTGAATGCTCGAACGATTGCAACCTAATTGCTGGCGATGCGGTGGAGTGGGTGCATGAGAGTATCGAGAAAGCTAGCTATGATGTAATCATCGACGACCTTTACGCTGAAGAAGGTGGCATTCCTGTGCGTTGCGTGCCAATGGATGCTGAGTGGTGTGAAGCGCTGGCAGGATTACTAAAGCCTCGCGGCATGTTAATTTTTAACATAATCGAACCTGAGAAAATAAAACATTTACCGATCTTCAAATCGCCTAAGCTCAAAAAACGTTTCACAGAAAAAGTAATGTATCGAATCGATGGATACGAAAATCGTATTATTGCATTTAGCGATACGCCATTTGATTTGAAGTGCTTAAGCGCCCAGTTAAAACGTATTAAAAAGAAGTATCCGAGTTGCCGTAGGGTCGAGGAGCGCTACGTGAAAAGTAGGAATTTTAAACTCTAAAAGATTACGCATGGGGACGCTTGGGATCGTATTTTTCCATTATCTTCCGTAGAGAGCTAAATGCTCACGTAGGTAGGTTGAGCTATCGCTTTGAAGTTGGTCGAGCTGATGTGGTTGGTAGCGCCATTGCCAGTTTCCGACTGGCGCACCAGGTGTGTTGAGGCGAGCCTCTTTGCCTAGACTCATGAGGTCCTGCAAGGGAAACACGGCGAGTAGTGCACTGGACTCAATCGCAGCGCGAATCAAATCCCACGCGATCGTATCGCCACTAATACCAAGGTAGCGGCGAATATGATCCTGCGTCGCGTCATCCAAAGCTTGATACCAACCTAGCGAGGTATCGTTGTCGTGCGTGCCAGAGTAGGCTACGCAGTTACGTTCGTAGTTATGTGGTAAGTAGGTATTATCGGCATCGCTATCAAAGGCAAATTGTAGCACAGCCATACTCGGAAGACCAGTGATCGCGCGTAGTTCGTTGACCTCATCGGTGATCTCGCCCAAATCTTCGGCCACGAGTTTGGCTTCGGGGCAGGCTTTACGAAGTGCTTTAAATAGCTCGAGTCCGGGGCAGGGGGTCCACCTGCCATTACGAGCAGTCGTTTCTGTCGCCGGCACGGACCAGTATGACTCAAAGCCGCGGAAGTGATCTAGGCGGACGATGTCATAAAACTCCAAATTAGATTTAATACGCTGAATCCACCATGCAAAACCCGTCCGTTCATGCGCAGTCCAATCATAGAGTGGGTTGCCCCATAGTTGACCCTCTGCAGCAAAGTAGTCGGGCGGCACGCCGGCCACCGCCTTGGGCTGGCCATTTTTCTTGAGCTGAAAGAGTTCTGAGTTTGCCCAAACGTCGGAGCTGTCGAGCGCGACAAAGATAGGTGCGTCGCCCATGATTTTAACACCTCGGCTGCTCGCGTAGGCCCGGAGTTTGGCCAGTTGTGCGTAGAAGAGGTATTGGAAAAAGACATGCGCATCGGCGGTGTTTTTCACATCGCTGGATAAGTTTTTAGATTTTGCTACGAGCGCATCTCGATACCCTGAAGGCCAGTCCAACCAGCATTTACTGCCGAAATTCTCCTTGAGACCGACAAATAGGGCGTAGTCCTCTAGCCAATGCCCTTGATCTTTTCGAAACTTAGCAAGCCTGCCATAATCGAGGAATTGCTTCTTTTTTGAGCTTTTGAAGCGTTCGTAGGCCTTGCGAAGAATTGGCCAGAACGCAAGGTAGAGGGTTCCATAATCAACATGCTCGCGAGGCAAATCCTCGAACTGCTTATATTCGTCCTCAGTGATTAAGCCTTCGTTTCGGAGTGGCTCTAAATCGATGAAATAAGGATTCCCGGCGAAAGCTGAAAAACACTGATAGGGAGAGTCGCCAAATCCAGTTGGCCCCAATGGGCAAATCTGCCACACAGACATGCTGGAAGCATTGAGAAAATCTATGAAGCGATAAGCGCCAGCTCCTAGGTTTCCGATACCTGTGTCGGATGGAAGTGAGCTTAGGTGGAGCATGACGCCTGCAGCGCGTTCTTTTAACCAATTATAGAGTGGTGGTTCAGACATATCATTAGCTTCAGGGACTACCGAAGGGTAGCACTTTACATTATCCAATTTAAATTAGACATAATATATATTGTGCGTTTAATATGGGTTGGCTGCCTTAGGGGGAAGATTCCAGATCGACCAACTATCACTCTGCCAATCCCCAGCGCTTTGTGAATGGATAATAGATGAAAATAGCTTTACCGATGACAGACTTTTCGGGAACGAATCCCCAGTAGCGACTATCGAGACTATTCGCAGAATTATCGCCCAAGGCAACGAATGTCTTGGGTGGCAATTCCGCAGTAACACCTGGTGCGGTTAATAATTGCGGCGGATTACTCGGATCATGCTGTGTTGGATAGACGTAGCCGTTATAATCACCTTCTTGCCGCTCATTTCGCTCAAAAGCCTCAACTTCGGATCTTGCTTCTCCATCGACCAGTAAAGCACCGTTTTTGATTTCAAGCGTTTCTCCACCGACTCCGCCGATGCGTTTGATATAATACTTATCGACGATGTTTCCTGCTCCCCCTTCGATTCCGGGTATTTCGCCTGTCCGGAATACAAATGGATCGCCCGCTTCTGGTCGCTTAAAATGGTAACTAATACGGTCCACAAATAAGGCATCGCCCAGCGTAATGTCGAAGCGTAGGACAGCATCGCCGGTAGACACTTTTTGGTCAAAATCGAGTGCATATCCCGTTCCGCCAGCGACTCTGACTAACTGGGGATCCACATCCGGAAAGCTCTCAAACAGTGCACTTTGCATGTCAAAATCTGCTGGTACACGAATCGTGTGTGGCACGCCGCCGACAAGTAGCGTGTATTCTGCCAAAACAGTTGGAAAAACGAACCATTTCTTGCCTTGAACTTGTCGGACATACAGTCGAGTACCATTAGCGGTTCGCTCCATAGGGAGTTGCACTGCACCGTCACTCTTCGCAATTAAAGACTTATGTTT
>QXZH01000133.1 GCA_009886465.1 Opitutaceae bacterium | reverse complement strand
AATTCTGTTAAAATCAAGATCAGCAAGAACCTCCTAGAAATTTCAGGCCAATCTTCCGAATATGGGGAATCCCACGAATCAATGGCCATCGCTTATGACGGTCCTGAAGTGCAAGTAGCCTTCAACCCTCAGTTCCTTATGGAGCCACTCAAAGCGCTGAATAAAGACGAAGTCTTCTTTGAATTCAAAGATGAACTCAGCCCTGGTCTATTTAAAACATTAGACAACTTCATCTGTGTAATTATGCCACTACGGCTCAACTAAGAGATCGAGTCATCTTTTTACCTCGTGCCAACAAGTGCGCGTCATTATTCTCTGAAGGGTTCCTAAAGCTTGTAGTAAGCTTTTTATGCGCACACCCGCGTGTTATGTATTACGTAAATATGTCCAACGGAATTACAGAAGTTCACCACTGGTTACTCTTCACCCTAGCCATTATCACGATTTCACTCCCGATCTTGGGTGGACGCTTTAGTATTCCCATTTGTTTAATACTGGGGCGCTGGTTGCGCTGGCTCCTTTTTGGTGCGCTCTTTGCTTATATCATTAAAACCTTCGGCCTTTCTCTGCGACCCGATTGGGTACATTTTGCTACAGGGATCGCATTTTGGTTTATTATAGAGACCGGTTACAATTGGATCGCAATCAAGGCCCTTAGTTTTAGCGACCTTCCTCTATTTCCTGAGTTTTACGAAAACAAAGACGGCGATGAATGGCCGGCAGGAAAACGCTTTATTGACATTAAGGAATGGCTACGCGGCGAAAACTATATTCGGCTTAAGGCCCTTAAATCTCAACTCTTTGCGGACACTTATCTACGTGCCTCCATTTATGAAAGCAGTGATCAGTTGACTCGCATTCAAATTCTTTTTTTGCCCAAGCGCAAAGGTGGCGCCACCGCTTGCTACACAATTAGCACGCATGGAAAAGACGGTAGTCGAGTTGTTACTGATAATCACATTCTGCCTTACGGAGGCTACTATCCCGAGAGTTGGGAGATGTGCCGCAAACCACTGATCGGTTCAATTAAAAGACTCTTGTTGCTTCATCATAAAAGAGTTTTGAGGCTTAAGGTAGAGTCAGTTGGGGTTCATGACGACGCCCTGGAAGAACTCAACGATCACCAGCGCATTTTAGAGCGACTAAATACCGAAATCGGTTTCTTTGTTCCTCGTCCCCGTCGAGAAGAAGAAGGCAGAATATCTCAAGAGGGTCGTTACCGCCTTTGGAAAGAAATGTGGTTTATGGCCTATTTAGGCAAGTCTTACGTGTAGTAACGAAGCAAAAATACGTCTGCCCGTGAAAGAGAGTTCAAAATTTAAATCTTTGTAAGTTTAAAAAGGTGTTAATGGCTTCGAACTACATCTTTAACTGGGGGCGATCAGATTTTAGCCAGTCAATGTGGTAGAAATTGCCACGTTCTTCGTCAGTACGTTCGTAGGTGTGAGCACCGAAGTAGTCGCGCTGGGCTTGTAAAAGATTCTGCGGGAGCCGTGAACTTCGGTAACCGTCGTAGTAAGACAATGCGGAACTAAATGTTGGAATCGCAACGCCATGTTCGGCTGCGAGTGCAATAACTCTACGCCAATTGGACTGTGCAGTGTGGATTGCCTCAGAGAAGTAAGGATCGAGTAGCAAGTTGGCGAGATTCGGATCGCGCTCATAGGCTTCGGTTATCTTTTGGAGGAAGGCGGCACGTATGATGCAGCCGCCACGGAAGATCTGAGCGATCTCACCGAAGTTGAGTTTCCAGTCGTACTCTTCCTGCGCGTAGGCCATGAGTTGGAAGCCCTGTGCGTAGGAGCAGATTTTAGAAGCGTAGAGTGCTTCGCGGATCGCTTCGACCATCACGGCTTTGTCGCCAGTGAAGGCCGCTGCTTCTGGACCTTTAAGAATCTTTTCAGCAGCAACGCGCTCGTCCTTTACCGCAGAGAGGCAACGTGCGAAGACGGCTTCGGCGACTGTTGGGGCAGGAGTGCCCATGTCGAGGGCGTTGACTGATGTCCATTTGCCAGTGCCCTTTTGGCCTGCGGTATCAAGCACGATGTCGACGAACGGTTTGCCGGTAACAGGGTCGGTTTGCTTGAGAATATCGGCGGTAATTTCAATAAGGAAAGAGTCGAGTTCGCCCTCGCTCCACTTAGTAAATATGTCGCCCATTTCCGCAGGAGCCAGACCGAGGACATTTTGCAAAAGATCGTAGGCTTCGCAAATCATTTGCATGTCACCGTATTCAATACCGTTGTGGACCATCTTGACGTAGTGACCGGCGCCGTCTGGACCAATGTATGCGGTGCAACTGAAGCCGCCAACAACGGGTTTTCCGGGCCCAGCGCCCTCAATGGGTTTACCCGTGCTGGGATCAACTTTGGCTGCGATGGCTTTCCAGATCGGCTCGAGGTGTGCCCAAGCCTCAGGTGTACCACCTGGCATTAGTGAGGGGCCGAAACGTGCTCCCTCTTCGCCCCCTGAAACACCAGAACCAATGAAATGAAGACCTTTAGACGTGAGTTCCTTTTCGCGGCGAATTGTGTCGTCCCACTTCGCGTTGCCGCCGTCAATAATGATGTCACCCTCCTCAAGGAGAGGCAAGAGGCTTTCAATTACCTTGTCGGTGGCCCAGCCAGCTTGCACAAGAATGATGATCTTTCGCGGACGTTTTAAGGATGTGACGAAATTTTCTAAGGTCCCGCAACCCTCGAGGCCACCTGGCGTGCTTGGATTGGATGAAACGAACTCCTCCATCTTGGAGCTTGTTCGATTATAGACGGAAATTTTGAAGCCGTGGTCGGCTATATTTAGAGCCAGATTTTGACCCATGACTGCAAGGCCAATGAGGCCGATTTCGGAAGTTGCTTCAGACATAATGTGTAATGAGAGTTGTGCGAAGAGAAAATGAACCACTACCTAAGGTGCAAGGACAGATGGGCAGCGTATCTGGAATATTAGCCAAGCGGCGAGATGTTTAAGTTTGGATCGAAAAGTAACTATTCTCAGCTCGAAACAAAACTATATAATTACAATTAAATTTGCATAAATGCATAAAAATGAACGAGGGCTTTTTTAGATGTAAAGTCACTCTAATTTGGGCCTAGAGGGCTCTACCGCCTTTAAAAGACGAGATTTCGTAAGCGTGGTAGCGACCTGCTATATGGATAATTGAGATTTAGAATTGTCTTAACTTGGAATGCCTTTGATTGTGACCTTATGGAAGTAGTGGCTCGTATCTCAACAGAATGGCGTCGGCGTATGTTGTTTATGTTTTTTATGATCTTCGGTATCGCGGCGTGGTTTCTCTACGACGGTTACATTTTATGGCCGGACGAGGCTCAGCGCCATGTAGAATATCTAAAGATTAAAGATACGTTAATTGAAGCTGGTGGCGCGGTGGATGAAGAGAGCACATCTGTACGTTTAGCTTGGGAGCGTCATGCGCGCGAAATGGATTATGGGCGCAACATTCCTAAAGAGCGCACTGGCGGCGATATCAAAGAGCAGCGCGTGATTGGTTGGGCAATGATGATTGTAGCGCTGCTGCATGGAGTATGGACCGCCTGGAATCACACACGGCAAGTCCGCGCAGAAGGTGATATTGTGATTGGCGCTTCAGGTCAACGGGTCGAACTCGATTCCATCATAGCAATCGATCGCAAAAAGTGGAAGGACAAGAGCATTGCCTATGGTATTTATAAGGTAGGTGGCAAGCAGCGCCGCCTTTGCTTAGACGAGCACAAATTTAAGGGTTGTGAAGCGATCATTCTCGAAGCTGATAAGCGAATTAAAGCGCGCGCCGAACAAGAAGCATAGTATTTTTTACTAGGTTTCAATCTGTGCCCATGTACATGTGGGTTTAATTAACCCGCAATAAGAGATGGATTGTTTATGGAACCAATTATGCATCAAACTTGTTTAGTCCCTATAAGCAAAACCGGTGTCTTGATAGTGATGGAAGAATCACGCTAATCACTATGCCATTAACTTCATTTTTCAAGCAGCTCGCGCAACCACTGGTTGAGATCTTTTATCCAAGGAGCTGTTTGCATTGTGGTGACGCGGTGGAACATTCGGACTACCAGTTTCTTTGCAGTGCATGTAGCCGTGAGCTCTTTCTCTCGAAACCACCAAGTTGTTCGACTTGTGGATATCCCTTTTTTGGAATGCTAGTGGGCCCGCGCGTCTGTCCGCATTGCGCAGAATTGGATCCTCTCTTTAAGCAGGGAAAAACTCTCTTTCTAGCAAAAGGCCCCGCACGATCAATTATCCATGTTTTGAAATATCAATCTGGTTTCTATGCCTTGGAGGATGTAAAGGCGATGATTGCTAAGGCCCCCTATTATAAAAACTATTTTGATGAAGCAATCTTAGTTCCCGTGCCCCTTCATCCGACTAAAGAGCGCGAGCGTGGCTTTAACCAAAGTTTAATGATCGCAAAGAGTATAAATGAGGCCACTGCAGCGAGAGACCTGCAAAAGTTGCTCGTTCGCACTCTGTATACGCAAACTCAGACCCAATTAAGCCGAGTTGCCCGTCACCAAAATGTAAAAAATGCCTTTGCTTTGGCTTCTGATGCCGTTGTAATCCCCAATCAAACCTACATTCTAATAGACGACGTATTTACGACGGGATCGACGCTTAACTCTTGTGCTGCTGTCCTCCTCGAAGCAGGCGCGACGCAAATCAAAGTGGCCACCCTTGGTCATGGCTAGCTCTGACCGCGGCTTTTTCTTTCAACCATTTCTTAATTCAAATTTGTCAAATCATGGCACTCTTCGGAAAACCACAGTACTCGACCGTCACCGTTAAGAAAAAAGACATCCCAAAGGATCTTTGGACGAAATGTCCCAAAACTGGCGAGATCATCTATAACCGCGTCCTTAAGGAAAACCTCATGGTTGTCCCGAATAGCGGGTATCATTTCCCACTTAAAGCGCGGGACCGTATCGCTTCTATGTTGGATGAGGGCACCTTTGAAGAGATGGACATGGGTGTGCATTCGCTTGACCCTTTGGAGTTCAACGCCACCTCCTCATATCCTGAAAAACTAAAGCAGAACCAGGATAAAACCAAGGAGACGGACACTGTCATCTCCGGAATGGGCGAAATGGGCGGCATGCCTGTGAGCCTAACGGTGATGGATTTTCGCTTCATGGCCGCCAGCCTTGGCTCTGCAGCCGGCGAGAAGATTACCCGTGCCATAGAGCGCGGCATAGAGAAGAGCTGCCCCGTCATCATCGTATCCGCATCGGGTGGTGCGCGCATGCAGGAAGGCATTCTTAGCTTAATGCAACTAGCCAAGACGAGTGCCGCTCTGGCAAGATTGAGTAAGGCCGGCCTCCCCTACTTTTCAATTTTGACGAATCCGACCATGGCTGGCGTCATGGCAAGTTACGCTTCGCTGGGGGATGTAATAATTGCCGAACCCGAAGCTCTTATTGGTTTTGCAGGGCCCCGTGTGATTAAAGAAACTACCCAACAAGACTTACCTGCAGGGTTCCAAACTTCAGAGTTTCTGCTGGAACGCGGCCTAGTTGATATTATTGTGCCCCGTCTTGAAATGCGAGATCGCGTGATCAACTTGATGAAGGCACTCTACAGCGCCAAGGAGTAGGCTTAAGCAAAGTGCGAAAAATATTAAACACGTAGCATTGGATTAGGCGCGCTTCATATTTCTCGTAGTCAAACCCTCATGCCTGATTACTCGGACGTTCTTGATTATCTCTATGCGCTAAAAAATAGAGGCTCTAAATATGGCATTGAGCGTATGCGCTTACTTCTCGAAGCGCTAGGGCACCCAGAGCGCGTGTTCCCCGTTATTCATGTAGCTGGAACTAACGGTAAAGGCTCGGTCTGTGCCATGTTAGAAGCAGTTTATAGAGATAATGGATATAAGGTCGGGCTTTTTAGTTCGCCGCACCTTGTCCATCTGGGTGAGCGCGCCCAAGTCGACCGTGAGATACTTTCCGAGGCCGAAATTGTTCGATACACCGAGCTGCTTAGCCCTATCGCGGGCGAGCTAGGCAGGAGAGACCCCGACCTCCACCCCGCCTTCTTCGAGTTTATCACGTCAATGGCTTTTCTTAGATTCGCAGAACTGCCGGTAGATATCGCGTGCATCGAGACAGGGCTTGGTGGTCGACTTGACGCGACCAATGTTGTCGACCCTGAGCTAAGTATTATCACCACCATCAGCCTTGATCATTGCGATCTGCTTGGAGATACACTTGCGGCAATCGCGGGCGAAAAGGCGGGTATCATCAAAGAGGGAAAGCCCGTGCTAATGGGCAAACTTCCCCTTGAGGCCGATGTGGTCGTTCGCCGCGTGGCTAAAGAGCGAGGCTGTAAGCTCTATGCGGTTGCCGACCGTTTCCCTGATGAGGCTGGGCTTCCTCAGACTAACCTAGCGGGTGGCTTTCAGCGTTGGAACGCAGCACTCGCGACTTATGCGATCGAGATTCTCGCCGACCGTTTTCCTGTTCGATCTAAGAATGCACTCGAGCAAGTCGAATGGGCAGGCCGATGGCAGACGCTCGAACTCGACGGCCGCAAAATTATCCTTGATGCGACTCACAATCCTGAGGGGGCTACCGTGCTGAAACAAAACCTATCCAGTCTTTCTAAACAGCCCATTATCATCGCAGGCACTCTCGGTGAAGACCGCGCTCGAAGCCTTATGGAAGTCGTTTCTCAATACGCCCGCGAAATCTATCTGGTCGCACCTAAGCAAGATCGCGCGACGCCGACCTCATTTTTAAAAAGCTGCCTAGATCGCGACGCTATTGAAACTAACCTTTCCGCCCTCTTTCCAAAAGCTGGTTGCTGCGCAGTGGGCGAGCCAGGCGACACTATCCTATTGACAGGCTCTATCTATCTGATCGGAGAAGCTATGGCGCGCATCCAAGGCGCGACGTCGGATGAAGGTAGCAGACTGCAGGATAAGGTTTAAATTTTACAGATGGAAGTAGGCGCATGATTGCTTTTTTGATTAGTGAATGAACATGCCCACGCCATTTTGACCTGTATTACAAAGGGTATGGCTTTGGGACCAGCACTATGTGCCGTGCCGTGTTATTTTACGAAGCTAAGAAGAATCGCGGACGTTCGCTGAGGTCTTCGAAGCTTTGCCCATGAAGTGGGACTTTTAATGCCATTGCTTTGATTGCGCCTGCTTGCCCAATTCCGGCCTCTAATGCCAATACACCACCTTCTGCTAAATGGTTAGATACACTTTTGAACAGTAGACGTAAGTCATCGAGACCCTCTTGCCCTGAGGCGAGTGCACTGCGCGGTTCGTGACCAATCACCTCTGGTTCGGCAGTTAGCATTTCGGCTTCGGTCAAATAAGGAGGGTTGGACACAATAAGATCAAATCGTGCGCCTTTATCTAGCGGCTCGAACCAATTCCCGTTGATAAAGGTGACTCTACTGGATAAATTCAGCGCAAGCGCATTTTCATTGGCGAGCGTGATGGCTTCCTCGCTTTGATCAGTTGCGGTGACTTCCGCGTTCGAGTATTTTGATGCGAGGGCTAAAGCAATGGCGCCGCTACCCGTACCCAAATCTAGGATACGTTTTGGTGGGGTCTCCAGTCGTTTTACGATCAATTCAATTAGTTCTTCAGTTTCATGCCGCGGGATGAGGGCGCGCGGATCTACTTTGAGTGTGAGGCCGTAAAATTCCGTGCTGCCTATAATATACTGCAATGGCTCGCGCGATGCCCGTCGTTTGACTAGAAGGCGTAGGTCTGTGAGTTGCGCTTCAGTTAGCGGTCGGTCGAGATCAAGGTAAATGTCGAGACGCTTAATCCCAAGTGAGTGTGCGATTAAGATATCTGTATCAAGCTTGGCGTTCGGGACGCCCTTCTCTTTGAAGAAAATCTCCGTGCGCTCTTTGATTTCTCGAATGGTGAGCATTTGATACTGCCTCAGAGGGTCTGTTTTTCCAGGAGATTCTGGATGCGGGCCTCATAGTCGTAATTTTGAAGGGCGTCAATGAGGTCGTCCAAGTCGCCTTCAACGACAGTTGGGAGAGAGAGGCTGAGGCCGATGCGGTGGTCGGTCAGGCGGCCCTGGGGGTAGTTATAAGTGCGGATACGCTCGGAGCGGTCACCTGTGCCGATCTGACCTTTGCGCTCGGCGGCGTATTTGGCGTGTTCCTCATCGACCTTAGC
Organism: Opitutaceae bacterium; assembly: GCA_009886465.1. Classification (GTDB taxonomy): domain Bacteria; phylum Verrucomicrobiota; class Verrucomicrobiia; order Opitutales; family Coraliomargaritaceae; genus Thalassobacterium. The sequence continues at coordinate 12,218 of QXZH01000133.1, read as the reverse complement.
TTGGAGTAGGCGTGAGCGCATCACCGTGAGGGCTTTGGCGCGGTTTTTGATCTGCGAGCGCTCGTCGGCGCAGTATACAGTGACTCCAGTTGGTTTATGCACCATCATAACAGCGGAGTCAGTTGTATTCACGTGCTGTCCCCCTGCCCCACTGGCTCGCATGGTTGAAATATCTAGATCTTGCGGGTTGATCTGCACGTCGACTTCTTCGGCCTCAGGAAGGACAGCTACGGTGGCGGTGGAGGTATGAATACGACCTTGGGTCTCGGTCGCGGGTACGCGTTGGACGCGGTGTACACCGCTTTCGAATTTAAGAAACTTGTAAGCCTCTTCGCCCGTCATGTTGAAAATGATTTCTTTAAATCCACCGACATCGGCGGGGCTTGAGCTCATAATCTCGACCCGCCAACCGCGTGTTTCTGCGTAGCGGCTATACATACGGAAGAGGTCGCCAGCAAAGATATTAGCCTCATCGCCACCGGCGCCACCGCGGATTTCCATAACGGAGTTACGGCTGTCGGTGGCATCAGGGGGGATCATAAAGCGAAGCACGTCGTTGGCGAGGCGGTCGCGCTCTTCGGCGAGGGGCTCGATTTCCTCCTCGGCCATCTCGCGTAGCTCGGCTTCGACGGACTCGTCAGCGGCCATGGCTTGGTTCTCTTCGAGTTGCTCGACAGTGCCATGGTAAGCTTCGAATTTTTCGACGAGCGTGCTAAGGCGCATTTGCTCGCGAGAGACATCGGCAGCGCGGCGCTGGTCGGAGTAGAAGTCAGGGTCGGCCATCTGCTCGTTCAACTCGCTCAGTTTATCGCGGAAAGGGGCTATGTCGGGAATTGTGTGCATCGTTAAGAAACTGCGGTTGAATTATGCATTGCAGTGAAAGCCATAGCTCATAACAGTCGAGTTCTACCTGCAATGACGAAAAAGAACCTTCATCGCCAAAACATCGTCGCCTGTATTTGGGATTTCGATAAGACACTCATACCTGGCTACATGCAGGCGCCTATCTTTGAAGCTTTTGGGATCGACGAGGAGCAATTCTGGAAAGAGGTCAACGCCCTGCCCGATATTTATGCCAAACGTGGCACGCGCGTCTCTTACGATACGATCTATTTGAACCACTTGATCAGCTTTGTAAAAAACGGTTGCCTCAAGGGCTTGACCAACCAGCGCTTGCGCGAACTGGGTAAAGAACTGCGTTTTTACGACGGCTTGCCTGATCTTTTTACCCGCTTGCGGGCCGTGACGGAGTCGCGCCCAGAGTATAAAAAGCATAACATCAAACTAGAGCATTATATCATTAGTACGGGATTAGCCGAGATGATCAAGGGCAGCATGATTGCACCTCACGTTGACGGGATCTTCGGCTGCGAATTTATTGAGGCACCACTGCCGCCAGGCTATTCCAACCAAGACGAGTTGCCCCTGCAAATGGAGTTTGAGATCAGCCAGATTGGCACGATCGTCGATAATACGATTAAAACGCGTTACATTTTTGAGATCAACAAGGGCACCAACAAGAATCCGACGATTGATGTGAACGCTTCGATGGACCGAGTGGATCGCCGCATACCGATCGACCGCATGATCTATACGGCGGATGGGCCGAGCGATGTGCCAGTATTTTCAGTTGTTAAAAGCAATGGCGGCAAGGCTTATGCAGTTTTTAATCCCGAGAGTGAAGCTGAATTTGCGCAAAACGATGCCCTACTTCACGCGGGCCGTATCCACGCCTATGGCCCGGCTAACTATACAGCAAAGAGCACCACCTCCAAATGGCTGCGCATGCACGTGCGCTCGATATGTGACGGTATTGTGGCAGAGTGTGAGGCGAGTCTTAGCAAAAACGTCAGACGCGCGCCTAGGCATTTACACGAGGAAGATGAGTTGGATAAAAATCCACCAGTGGAAGTGAAGCCACAGAAGGAGCTGTTTTAGTTAAATTGTGGTCTGTCCGCTTGTGAGCGAGCACGCCACGATTTGACATTAGCTAGGCTGTCGGTATTTTTTAGCTTAACTTATGAACATGCTCACTGCTCTACTTCTTGGTGCGATCTGCGGTTTAATCGGGGCCTTCGCGATGACTTTCTTCATGGGGGCGGTCAGTCAGGCTTTTAGTAAGCGAGTGGACATGGCGCGTGCCTTAGGCAGCTATTTCACGGGAAAAGCAGAAGGTTCGGGAGCACTCGGGCGCGCTATTCACAGTTTGTCAGGTGTCGTTTTTGGGAGCATCTATTTTGCGATTATGCATGCGATGGGGGCTCTTGTATTCCCCTATGCTATTTTTCTGGGGATCGGCTTCGGTTTCTTCCACGGTTTGATCATGAGCTACATACTTATGTTTTTCGCCAGCGAGCGTCACCCGGTGGAAGTGTACCGTAAAGCGACTCTTGAAGAGGGGCTCCTGCACCTGGTGGGGCACATTATTTTTGGTGGCGTCGCAGGAGTCTTAGGCAGCTTGATTTCGTTTGCGATTTGATCAACTAGGCTCACCTAGGATGAGCCGTACGGCATCTAGGCGCAAGTGGGCCTTCGCTATATGGCGTGTCACATCCGTGATGACTGTTTCTGCAATTATGATTTCTTCTTGCCGGATGTTGGGATTCACCTTTTGCAGCTCCTTTAAGCGACTGGCTTCTCCGTCGAGCCGTTCGTGGGCTTGATTCATGGCGGCTGTGAGTCGAACTGACTTTTGAGTGTCAGCGTGCTTTTTTGCTGCACGTAGCATTTCTGGAACGAGGGCTTGGAGTAGCGCAGGGTCTTGCTTGAGGCGGAAGGCCTCTTCGTCGCCGCAGAATTTGTTAATAGTGTCGTGTGTGAATTGCTGACTGCAATCCTTGCCGCTGAGATCGACGAGCACCCGCACGGGTGTAGGGGGGAGAAAGCGATCCACGTGTAGGCGTGGTGGCGCGACGCTCTCGAGCACATAGATGGCCTCGATCAAAATAGCGGGCGCTTGGACGCTAGGATCTTTCCAGACGACGATAGAGCTGTTACCTTTTTCTGAGCTGAGCGTGAGATCGATCGCGCCGCGAACCATGGGGTGATCCCATGTTAGGAAACCGATATCTTCGCGACCGAGTGCACGAGTGCGGTCGCAAGTCACAGTGGTCCCCTCTTCCGGCAAGCAAGGGAAGGAATCGGTAAACAACTGTCCCGGCGCAAGACGGAAGGTGCGTGTATCGATATCATCGACGGTCACGCCGAAGTGATCAAAGATACGATTCATAAATTGGTCGAGCGTGCGATCGGCATCGAGAGTACGGATGTGCCCGACGAGCTTGGCGGATGCTTCTTTACGGAAGGAGTTAAGCGCGATGAGCCGATCCTGCCCTTGGCCAAGTTGCTTTTCTAGGTCTTCGCGAAATACTTTGCTTCCCTCGATCAGTAGGTCGGCCTCGGCCAGCGTCTTTTTATCAGCGATGTGGTAGCGTGGCCCTAGCGAGCGGAGACATTTTCCAAACTCGTTCAGGTAGGCATAGCCGCCTTTGAGTGAATGCTCGACGCCGTCCAAGCCCTCATGGTGCCAGCGCATGAGCAGTTCTGTCCAACTGTTCTTTAGGAATGGAATGTGGATTTGGATGGTTTCGGTCTGCCCGATTCGATCAAGACGGCCAATGCGTTGCTCGAGTAACTCGGGGTTGAGTGGCAAGTCGAAGAGCACAAGGTGGTGGGCAAACTGAAAGTTACGCCCTTCACTGCCGATCTCTGAGCAGAGGAGAATTTTCGCGCCGTCGGGTTCAGCGAACCATGCCGCGTTGCGGTCTCGCTGGAGCAGTGTCAGTTCTTCGTGGAAAAGGCCAGCTTTGACGTTGATCTCTTCGAGCAGTGCGTCGTGGATTGCTTGCACCTTTTCGCGAGTGCAGCAGATGAGGAGGACTTTCTCATTTTCACCGAGGCCTTTAATTAGTTCGGCCAACCACAAGATGCGTGGGCCGTGGCGAAAGTCGTAGGGCTCGGCCTCTTCGTTGCCTTTAGACGTATCGAGTTCAAACTCATGGAGTAGGCGTTTTTCCAGCGCTTCCTTTGGTAGCTTCGCGCGCGGCAAGAGTGCGGATGGCAGCCCTTCCCTTTTTGGGAAGCCAGTTAGCGAGTCACGCGAGTTGCGGAAAATTACACGCCCCGTGCCGTGTCGATCGACTAGCTCTTCTAGCATGGATTGCTGGTCTTCGAGGTGTGTATTAAACTCGTTGTCGGTGTATTCTTCGAAGACTTCACGAAGATATTTGAGATCTTCAGAGCTTAGCTTTTTACGGGCAAACATCTTGTTGGCCACCGCAGCGACCTTAGAGTATCCCGACTGTTCTTGACGAAATTTATCCAGATCAGGATAACGCTCAGGATCGAGCAAGCGGAGACGGGCAAAGTGTCCTTCCGCACCGAGTTGCTCGGGCGTGGCGGTTAACAGTAACAAGCCGTGGCTCCTTTTCGTCAAACCCTCGACCAATTGATACTCCGGGCTGACGACTTCGGGCGTCCATTCGAGGTGGTGTGCTTCGTCGACGACGAGCATGTCCCATTTCGCCGACAGCGCACAATCTGCCCAACGCGGATGCTCTAGTAGCGTCTTAATACTGCAAATAACGAGCTGTTCTGCATTGAAGGGATTGGTTGCCACGTCCACAGAGGTGACGGATTCACAATGCGCCGCATCGACCAGTGTGAACCACAGGTTAAATCGGCGCAGTAACTCGATTAACCATTGATGGACGAGCGACTCGGGCAATACGATGAGGATTCGTTCTGCTCGGCCCGTGAGGTGGAGTCGGTGCAGGATCAAGCAAGCTTCGATCGTTTTGCCCAGACCGACTTCGTCTGCGAGTAAGACACGTGGCATGTAGCGGTTAGCTACCTCAGAGGCGATGTAAAGTTGATGCGGAATCAGGTCGATACGCCCGCCCACAAATCCAGCTACGTCCGACTGTTTGGCATCTGCAATCCGGGCGATCGCTTCGTAGCGCAAGTTGAAAGCAGACGACTGATCAATTTGTCCCCGGATGAGGCGATCTTCGGGTTTGCTGAAGCTGATCGTATCCGCGAGATCCATTTCTGTGATCTGGATTGCCCCAGCAAGGTAAGTGATGATCCCTTCCTCCACTTTCACCTCCTCGATCACGATGGTTTCACCGCCTTGAGAGTGAATGGTGTCACCCGCGCGAAATTCGACCCGCTTGATGGGTGCATTGGTTGTTGCATAGAGCCGCGCTTCCGCAGATGCCGGAAAGGCGAGTCGAACCTGGTGCCGGGAGACTTCTTCTACTATCCCGAGTCCGAGCTCTGGCTCCGTTTCGCTGATCCAGCGTTGTCCAATCGTAAATTTAGCCATCGGCGGATGCTTTGGTTCGCGTTGCTTAAAGTCAAGGAGTGGCTCTTGGTATGTTAGCAGTGGCAAAGGTTCTTGCGGCGATGGACGTGCTCGCACTAACTTAACTTATGCATGCGGATATCGATCTCTTTATTCCTGACAATATTAGTGCTCCCGAAGCGCAGGCGCGCACCTCCCACCTCGGCATTGGTGCGCACCAAGATGACTTGGAATTTATGGCCTTTCATGGCATTGCCACCTGCTATGGGCAAGATGGCGCGTGGTTTAGTGGCATTACCTGCACAGATGGTGGCGGTAGCGCTCGTTCTGGAGCCTTTGCCGGTAAGACGGACGCCGAGATGCAAACGATCCGTGCCGACGAGCAACGCCGTGCGGCGAAAATTGGCGAGTACAGCTATGTGGGGCAGCTCGGCTTTACTAGCGCGGCAATTAAGGATCCCGTTAGCCGTGGCAAACTGGTCGATCAATTGGAGCAACATCTAATCTGCACGCAGCCCGAAGTGCTCTACACGCACAATCCCGCCGACAAGCACGCCAGCCACGTAGCGGTATTTCACGCAGTGATTGAATCGCTACTCAGGATTCCCCCCTACTCTCGCCCAAAGAAGGTCTACGGCTGCGAAGTTTGGCGTGATCTCGACTGGCTCGAGCCGGAGGATAAGATCGCCCTTGATGTGAGTTCCTTCCCCGAATTGGCTGAGAAACTGCATGCATGCTTCGCCTCGCAGATTGCTGGGGGTAAAGATTACGGAGAGGCCGTCATTGGCCGCCGCCGTGCGAATGCGACCTTCTACGACTCTCATTCGGTTGATACGCTTGATCAGTTGTGGTTCGCAATGGACCTGACGCCGCTGATTGAAGATGATGCACCTACCGTGAAGGCGTTTGTTGAAGCAAAAATGGATCGATTTCGTTCATCAGTCATCGGCCAATTGTAGCGCCTGAGCTTATTTGAGTTAGCCTCGCCTCTAGGCAAATTTTGGCGCAAGGAAGCTGGCGCGCTACGTACTCACTTGACGCAATCGCGGATTCGGTGAATTTAGCCTGTTCCATGCCTGCCGCTGACACAATTGTAGCACTCTCATCGCCTTCAGGCGAATCTGCCATTGCGCTGATTCGTTTGACCGGGCCTGCTTGTGCGGAGCTGGCTCTTGCCATCACACAACGCAGTCAGCCGCTCAAAAAGCGCTATGCGCATTTTGCTAAGTTTATTGATATTAATGGAACACAAATTGACGAGTGTGTTTTTACTTATTATGCTGATGGTCAATCATTTACAGGCGAATCAATGCTAGAAATAGCGCCTCACGGCAATCCCATGATTGTGCAAAAAATACTGACGGATTTAATTGCGCGGGGATGCCGTCCCGCGGAGCCTGGTGAGTTTACGCGCACAGCGTTCTTGAATGGTCGCATGGACTTAAGCCAGGCAGAGGCTATCTCTGATTTGATTCGTGCACGTTCAGATCGCAGCCTTGAAGTGGCGCAACGCCAGTTGCACGGGTCGGTTGGTCGCAAGATGAGCGAACTGACTGAGCGCCTACTCGGCGTAATGGCACAGCTTGAAGCTTACATAGATTTTCCTGAAGAAGATTTGCCGGGTGAAGACCAAGCTGGCCCTGCTTCCGAACTTCGAAAACTGATTGAAGAGATTGGCGATTTGATCGAAACGCAGCGCTACTCCGCCCTACTTCATGAGGGAATAAAGACCTTAATTATAGGCGAACCTAACGTAGGTAAAAGTAGCTTAATCAATGCACTAACAGGTGCCGAAAGGTCGATAGTTAGTGATATTCCGGGCACAACGCGTGATTATATTTCTGCCTTTATGATGGTGGGACCATGGCGTATCGAGATTTTGGATACAGCGGGTGTACATGAGGCTGGCGACGCGATTGAAAAGATCGGGATAGACCACACGATCGAGCAATCTGAGACGGCGGATTTCTTTTTGCTCATGCTCGATGCCAACATGCCCTCCCCCACCCTGCCGGATTCCTTGCTGCGGCGAATGAATCCGGCGAATACGATTGTGGTCGAGAACAAAACTGATTTACCAAGTGCCCAATCTTTTGCTGATTATTTACCAGATTTAAAGCATGTGCGCACTTCCCTTCTCAAGCGGACGGGCCTCGCCGAGTTGCGCGAATCCTGGCAGAAATCCATCGATGATAGTCTGACGCATGGGCAGAGCGATGGCGTGGTGGTTAACGCACGCCATGCCGCTTCACTTGGAGAAGCTGTTGATGCACTGGAACTTGCATCATCAAAGTTGAAATCAGGCGATCACTCTGAGCTAATTGTTGCCGACATGCGTGACGCAGTAGAACACATTGGGCAAGTCGTCGGACGTGTTGATAATGAGCGCATGCTTGATAAGCTTTTTAAACAATTTTGTATCGGTAAATGAGTTCAGGATTAAAGTTTGGGAAAGATGGTCCCTACGACGTGATTGTCTGTGGCGCCGGTCATGCGGGCTGTGAAGCCGCCCTAGCCTCTGCGCGGCTTGGCGCAAATACTCTGATGCTGACTGGCAACCTCGATACGATCGCTCAAATGAGCTGTAACCCTGCGATAGGCGGCCAAGCCAAAGGCCACATGGTGCGAGAGATCGACGCGCTTGGCGGGGAGATGGCAATCAACACAGATACCACGGCGATCCAATTTCGTTTACTAAATGCCTCTAAGGGGCCAGCTGTTCAGGCGCCCAGAGCGCAATGTGACAAGAAAGCTTACCAATATCGCATGAAGCATGTGCTTGAGTTGCAGAAGAACCTAGACCTGTTCCAAGCTATGGTTCAAGGGCTTATCTACGAAGGCGGCAAGGTAGTCGGCGTTCGCACTAACCTTGAGGTTGAATTTTACGCGAAGACCGTGGTTGTTACGACGGGCACATTTCTTCGTGGATTGATGCATGTAGGCAAGAATACCAATAAAGGCGGGCGAATGGGCGATTTCTCAGCGGAAGGGCTCTCTGGATCATTTTTAGAGGCAGGAATTGAGCTAGAGCGCCTGAAAACGGGCACGCCAGCGCGTATTCTTGGCAGCAGCATTGATTTTAGTCAGTTAGAAGAGCAGAAGGGCGACATAGACCCGACGCTCTTTGCCTTTTACGATACGCGTGGAATTGATGATGTGTTCCACGTGGAACAATCGGAGAAGAATTTGCGGAACTCGGAACACGAATTGTTCCACGTGGAACACCCACACCAACGAAAGCTGGGGTGGTTGCCTGGTCAGGATCAGGTTTCTTGCTGGATGACTTATACGGGCGCAGACACGCGACAGGTGGTGACGGATAACCTGCACCTCTCGCCGATGTATTCTGGGCAGATCGAGGGCACGGGACCGCGTTATTGTCCCAGCATCGAAGATAAATTCGTCCGCTTTGCTGACAAGGAGCGCCACATGCTTTTCCTAGAACCCGAAGGGCGAAATACTAACGAATGGTATATCAATGGTCTCTCCACGAGTTTGCCTTTTGGTGTGCAGTTGGACATGTTGCGAAGTATCGAGGGTTTAGAGGGTGTCCACATGATGAGGCCAGCTTATGCCGTGGAGTACGATTTCGCGCCGCCGACACAGCTTTTTCCTTCATTGGAATCCAAGAAGGTAGAAAACCTTTTCTTTGCGGGTCAGATCAACGGGACCTCAGGCTACGAAGAAGCGGCAGGGCAGGGGTTGATTGCCGGCGTCAATGCCGTACAAAAGATTCGCGGGCAGGAAGCCTTGGTTTTGAAGCGCCACGAGGCTTATCTGGGAGTGCTCATTGATGACTTAGTGACAAAGGGCACGAAGGAGCCATATCGTATGTTTTCCAGCCGCGCAGAACACCGGCTCTTGTTCAACCATCCGAGTGCAGAATTACGCTTAGTTGACACAATAGAAAGACTACAACTCGTTGATAAACAAAGGCTTATAAGAATTAAAGAGAAGTCCTCTAAGGTGCTTGAATGGGCGGATCGTCTCGAGGTCGAGCGCAGGGCAGGGGAAAGCTATGCTCTACACCTGCGGCGATCTCATTCTCAGGAGGACTTCCCCGAGGCAATGAAGGCTGAAACTAGGGAGGTTCGCGAAGAGGTGCATTATCGTGTGGTCTTTAAGGGCTACTTGGATCGTGAACTGAAGCAGATCGAGAAACTAAAGCACATTGACAAGATCAAGTTACCTGAGGGCTTCGATTTTTCCGAAGTCAAGGGGCTGCGCAGCGAGAGCGCCCAGAAGCTGATCGAGATTGCTCCGAGCTCCTTAGGGCAGGCGAGTCGTATCAGTGGTGTGAACCCCGCGGACATCAGCATTCTAATGGTTCACCTGGAAGCCCGCTACGGCAAAAGGGCGCGCTAACGCATCTACTTGGGCGGGGAGGTTTCCTGTCGATTGTTTCAGCTGTGTCACGATTGCGTCGCATTGAGGTTAAATCGCCTGTAGAACGGTTTAGAGCTGGCTTTAATGATTGACCTGCTATGACTTGTGTCAGGTTTTCATCTGTATTATTCAAACCTGACACCTTAAGAATCTACGAAAATCAAAATAGTGGTTGAGACGACCACATTGCCAAGAATGAGCGCGCAAAAAGTGCATCGCATTTTAGTTCTAGACGACGAGCCTGATGTTACCGAACTTCTGGAGTTTCAGCTAGAGCAAGAAGGGTATCGAGTAGCGGCATTAAACGATCCATTGTCCTTTATTGCCAAAGTGCGCGAATTTGAACCAGATTTGATGGTCTTGGATATAATGATGCCCGAACTCAATGGTTTACAGTTATGCCGCATCGCCCGCGCTGATCCTACGATGAAGCATATCCCGATCATATTTTTGAGTGCGCGCGCTGAACCCGAGGATCGAATTAAAGGCTTGGAGACAGGCGCGGAAGACTATTTATCTAAGCCATTTAACAACAGTGAGTTACTGATTAGAATAAGCAATCTACTCAAGCGTGCAGAATCACTTTCAAAACCCATTGGGCAGTCACGAATCGAGATTGCGGGTGTGGCGATTGACGAAGATCTGCACCAGTTAGAGGTTGATGGCGAAAATGTTGTGCTGACGGCGACCGAATTCCGCCTATTGAAACTTCTCATGGAGCGAAAGGGGCGTGTGCAATCGCGAGATCATTTGCTGGTTAATGTGTGGCATTACGATACGGATATTGAGACGCGCACAGTCGATACCCATGTGCGTCGTTTACGTGAAAAACTCGGCCTTTACGCCCATATGATCGAGACAGTGCGGGGCGTAGGCTACCGAGCGGTCGATATTAAGTGCGAATAAGCTAGGGGACCATAGCTTTAGTTCCTTGAGCTTAGTCAGCTGACGCTTAGCTTGCCATATAATTTGTGTTTTAGTGGGGCGAATACGCTCTTCTGCCTAGCATGCTCTACTTATTAACAATTTTATTACTGGTTGTTTCATTTTTGCTTTTTCGCCATGTCTTGCGATTGCGTCACTTCTTGCGTGAGCTCCAAGATTCGGTGAGTTCGAAAAGGCGTTTGTTGCCAGCCGACTCCGCAGCGACATTACGAAAAATCGGAGTAATTGGTCTTGTGGATTCGATAAACGAGCTCATCGATTCAAATAATCAGACCATCATACAAAAGAACGACTATACAGGGCAGATTGACATAATGCTCGGCGCAGTCCAAGAAGCAGTGATTGTATTTAACGAGGACCATGTGGTGGAATACGCCAATCGATCTTCGGAAAAGCTTTTTCGCGATGGTCTTCCGATCCAAGGCCTGCGCTTGGAGAGTGTATTTAGCGCGTCTATTTTGCAGGAACTTTCAGACTCGGTAGCAAAGCAGGGCGGCGACGAATCAACACAGGTAAAGATTGAGCAAGGAGCGAAAAAGCGATGGGTTGAAGCTTCCTGCACGAAGGTTCAGAGTATAAATTTGGAAGGCGGTCACTCGACGCTTCTTGTCATGTATGACATTACTAAACTAAAAGGCTTAGAAGTCATGCGGCGTGAATTTGTGGCCAATGTCTCGCATGAGCTTCGTACGCCACTGACCATTATTAAGGGTTTCGCTGAAACACTGATCGACGACAAGGCGACGATTGACGGCAAGATGCGGCACCGCTTCATGAGAAAAATCTTAAAAAACGCGGAGCGACTCAACCTGCTGGTCGAAGATTTACTAACTATTTCAAGATTGGAGTCACGGCCTGACAAGATCGAATCCGTGGAGCAGCCTTTTAAATCTCTTTTGTATGAAGTCGCCGAAAGCTATCGCAATCGGATTCATACTAATGAGCAAAAAATTGAAGTAATTGTCGCCGCCGCCGTTGGTTCATTTCCTTTTGATCGTTATCGAATCAATCAAGTTTTGGACAACCTTATTGAAAACGTTTTTCGCTATGCGCCAGAGTTTAGGTCAATCAGACTGGAGGCCGAGCTCGAGGTCGATTTAGGACTAGTGCGTTGCTCCGTTGTTGATGACGGCCCTGGTATTCCAGAGAAGGATCTGCCGCACCTATTCGAGCGTTTTTATCGGGTGGATAAAGGACGGTCGCGGGAGACAGGTGGCACTGGGCTTGGCCTAAGTATTGTCAAACATATCGTGCAGTTACACGGCGGCACAGTCTTGGCTGAGAGTAAAGTGGGGGAGGGCACGCGCATGTCTTTTCGACTGCCGATCAAACAGACTCAATCACTAGGAGAGACTTCGGCTGACCTGGAATACGCTGGTAACAATACCCATAGCGATCAGAGCGACGAGGATGAAGGCACAGATCAGGGCGCCGGTTGAAACAAGTGTAGTCAATTTAGCTAAGCGTGCCGTTAATTCATTGCGAAATCCCTTCGTAATTTCGTTCATACTGTGGGCAAGGTTACCAGTATTTTCACCGACCGTTAATATGTCGACGGCGAGGTCGGGCATGAATTGGTTTC
>QXZH01000132.1 GCA_009886465.1 Opitutaceae bacterium | reverse complement strand
AAAATAGCAACAAACTCACAAAGAACAAAGCAGCGATATATTCAAGTGGTCTAGGCACCAAGTCAGAACGAAAAACCATGGCTACGCCCCTTAAACGATACTGACTGGATGAAGTTGGCCCAGTTAATTAAATACTGCCGAAGCCCTATTGATACAATTTTATGCAGATATTGCTATTTATTTATTCGAGACAGTAGTAAGCTCAGAAAAAATTAAATCGGCGTTTTAGTCGTAAGAGTCTATCCACTAATGTATTACGAAAAAAATGATTACGTAATTTAGCTAATACTGGCAAGATAAAGTCGACCCAGTTAATTAACCATTGCTAAACCCATGTAATGCAATTTTATGCACTTTATACGAGTAATGAAATCCTCCTATACCAACACTCAAACCATAGCAATTAATAAGCGACCGACCAAACTCCAAAAGCTGGCGAAGCGACTTTTCATGCTTGGAGTTATTGGAATTGTCTGCGCGGCAGCCTATTCGATCGTAAAATCAATCGACTCAGTGGGTACTGCCAAAGCCGAGGTTCAATTCCCTTATGGTTCCATTCAAGAATTGAGTGACACGGAAACGTTTATGGCGGCCTACCTCTCAGTCAACTGCAAGTCAGACCTACTCCGCAGCACGCAGACGATCCGCGCGGTGGGAACGATCGAAAGCGGTAGCGATAGCCTATCTTTTACCCTAATCAAAAAACGCCCGGATAAGATGCGCTTTACAATCAAACAAGACTCGCAAGAGGTCATCTTCGTAGTGAGTGCCAACACTGTTTGGCAGTGCATCCGTGCGCCACAACAAGAAGATCAGTTTGCACGCATCGAGGGAGAAGAGGCCCTGAAATGGGTGTCACAAGCGCGCTTCTTCGATTGGATCATCAGCGCGAGCCAAGGCGAAGGTGAAATAGTAGGGATCGAGGTCGAGCAATGGTCTGGTAACGACAGCCTAAAAGTCCGAGTTATCGATGACTACGGGAATACTTACGCGATTTTCATCGACCCGCAGACTCTCTATCCACTCGCCGAAAGACTGATCATGCCTAATGGTAAAGTAACCGAAACCATTTTTAACGATTATCGCGATGTCGATGGCATACCGACACCCTTTCAATTAAATATCTCTATAGAAGGTAAATTCATAAGCAAAATCCAGCTTAATAACGCAACCCTTAATGCGGGCATACTCTCTCATTTATTTGAATTACCAAACGCACTCCAATAGGAACTCCTTGGCTTATGCCAAAGAAAACATTTAAATAATCCGTTTTGTAAACTACCCCGCTTTGACTTCATTTAAATGATCAAAAGCATAGACGAGGCTCAGCTTGGAAGTTAGCAGAATTAAAACTGCGGTTTAAAGCGCGAAATTAACAGGTCATCACTGACTACGAACGAAGAAAAACTTTATTTTTTTTACTTTACACCCGTTTTTTCTACTCAATTCCACCTTCAAGAAGAGTAGATACTTGTAGGAGTAACTGATCGCGAGGGATTTCAACTTCGCTGCCTTTTGAGAGGTCGCGAACCTTGACTACGCCGCGCTCAAGTTCTTCGCTACCGTAGATCAGGGCAAAGCGGGCACCGGATTGGTCGGCTAATTTAAACTGCTTTGCGAAACCTTGGTTTTTGAATGGATACTCGATTTGATAACCGACCGCGCGTAGTTGCGCAGCGTCTGCCAATGCGACATCGCGTTCAGCTTCACCACCGGTGATCGCGATAAACTCAGGGCTTTGAATATATTTCGGCATTAGCGATTTGCTCTCCAGCAGATCGACTAAAGTGACATCGCCCATCGCGAAACCGACTGCAGGCATATCGGGACCTCCAAGTTTTTTGACGAGTGCATCGTAGCGCCCTCCCCCAGCGAGTGCGCGGCCTTTGCCGCTGGCTTCAAAAGCCTCAAAAACAAAACCAGTATAATAAGCTAGCCCGCGGACGATCCCGAGGTCAATCTGGATAAAATCACCCACGCCAGAAGCCTTGAGGTTACGCAAAAGTTGCGACCATTCCTCAATGCGGGCTTTGGCTTCAGCAGCGAGGTCGCCTTCGAGTGGCAAGTTCTCGATGTAGCTACGTAATGTATCAAAATCGTGGATAGCGATGGCTTCTTCAATCCTGCCGAGAAAATCTTCGGCTTCATCGCCGAGTATGGGTGACAGCCTTTCGATCGTTTTTGTGCGATCGGTGCGCTCCAACTTGTCAATGATGCCAAGCACACTAGCGCTACCTGCTTCGTCGAGTCCCTCGGCGGCTAACATGAGCAACCAAAGATCACGGTCACTAAGGCGGATTTTGAAATCGCTATTATTGAGGCCGAAGCTTTGAAGCGACTGGCAGAGTAGCGTGATCAACTCAGCGTCGGCGGCGGGGCCTGGTTCACCAAGAATATCGACGTTCAGCTGATAAAAGGCACGAAGGCGACCCTTCTGCGGGCGTTCATAGCGATAATGTTCGCCAATATTAAACCATTTCACAGGGCGCTTTAGACTATTGGCCTTTGCACCAATCAACCGAGCAAGCGAGGGCGTCATCTCAGGGCGTAGAGCCACCGCGCGACCACCGCGATCTTCAAAGTTGAAAAGTTGCCCTACAATCTCTTCGCCCGACTTCTCGATATAAAGCTCTAATGGCTCTAGGACAGGCGCATCGTATTCCAAAAAATTAAACGCGCGCGCGACGGAGCGCCAGCAACCAAAGATGTGATTTCGGCGGGCACATGCCTCCGGGTAAAATTCCCGAAAACCAGGTAGGGTTTCAAACTGCATAAAGAGTATCCCTTAACAAAATAAAGGGTCGGAGATTAATCCGAATTTAACTTACTCGCTCCCTTCGTGGGCATCGACATCCATGTCTTTAAGTTGCGCTTTCAATTCTTTTCCAGCCTTGAATTTAATCACGGCACGCTTTGGAATAACAACATCCGTTTCAGGCTTATTCGGATTGCGACCGATACGCGACTTGCGAATTTGTACCTCGAAGACACCGAAATTTCGCAGCTCAACATTACGTCCGTCGCTCAAAGCTTTGGCGATAGCGTCAAGAGTGAGCTGCACAGTTTCGCGCACTTCTTTTTGCGGAAAATCAGTTTTGTCGTATATATCTAAAACGATATCTCGCTTGGTAAGGTTATTGGACATCCTAGGGTTTGTTTGGTTTGCTGAGTGAGCTTGCTGAAATGAAAATAGAGAGTTAATGTATGGACGATACTTCGGATCGAGAAAACACTGTCAAACTAGAAAAAATGAGTGATAAAGAACCGCCTAATCCATTTGATGAGATCCAAAAGCAATTGAAAGAATTGTTCAAGGACTCTAATGTGAATATTTCCGCACACGGATTCCCTGAGGGCGACCCCTTTCCGGACGAACCAGAAGAAACCGTGAACGAGCTTGAGGCCCCTTCTGATGGGGGCAAGAGTGTGGAGACGCTGGAAAATATCCGTAATTTCCAGCTCAAACCAAAAGAAATCCGCGACCATCTAAATAGATTCGTCATCAGGCAAGATGAGGCGAAGAAGGTTCTATCCGTCGCGATTTGTGACCATTACAATCATGTCCGCACGACTCTCATGGGCAAAAGCGAGGAAGCGACCGAATATAGCAAACAGAACATTCTTCTGCTAGGGCCGACTGGTGTGGGGAAAACCTACTTAATGAAAAACGTAGCACGCTTGATCGGCGTGCCCTTCGTTAAGGCGGATGCAACGAAATTCTCGGAGACTGGCTACGTAGGATCTGATGTGGAAGATCTGGTTCGAGATCTCGTCAAGGCAGCTGATGGCAACATTGAGCTGGCGGAAAAGGGCATCATATTCGTAGATGAGATCGATAAGATCGCCAGTGAAGGCAGCGCTGGAGGCCGTGATGTCTCTGGGCGCGGCGTGCAAATTAACTTACTCAAGCTGATGGAAGAGACCGAGGTCAACCTCTTCAGTCCTAGCGACATGATGGCGCAAATGCAGGCTGTCATGGAGATCCAACGCGGCGGTAAGCCGAAGCGCAAATCGATCAACACTAAAAATATCCTTTTCATTGTGAGTGGTGCTTTCGACAAGCTAGCCGAGTCGATCAAGAAACGACTCTCCCATCACGAAATGGGATTTGGCGCGAATGTGAGTGATGCGGAAGAAGACATCTCTAGCTATCTGCAACACACTGAGACGAGCGACTTTATCAAATACGGATTCGAGCCCGAATTCATTGGGCGTGTGCCCGTGCGCTGCGCTTGCTCGGCGCTCTTGGCTAAAGACTTAGCGCATATATTGATCCACTCCGAGGGTAGCGTTCTACACCAATATCGTGACGACTTTCGCGGCTACGGGATCAATTTTAAGATCACGCCTGAAGCCATCATGAGCATCGCCGAGACGGCTAGCAAAGAACGCACTGGAGCGCGCGGCATTATGACGGTAATGGAACGACTCTTCCGCGACTACAAGTTTGAGCTACCCTCAACCGCAATCAAACACTTTGAAGTAACGAATGAAATGATCGCAGATCCATTGAGCTGCCTCGAGGCACTCAAAGAGAAAAACGCCCATCTCCAAAGCACAGTTTGGGAGAACGACGTGAAGCGCTACGGAGCCGCCTTCGAAAAAGCCTGCGGCTTCACGCTTGAGTTTAAACCACTGGCCGTTGAAACCTTGATTACTGAAGCCAGCGAGTTCGACCAGACTATCCAGTCTATTTGTGAGGAAAAGTTTAAAGATTTTAAACATGGGCTCACTATCATCAACCGCAATACCGGTCAAACAGTCTTCAAGTTGGGTAAACTAGCGATCGAAAATCCAGATAAGGAGCTTTCTAAGTGGGTGGTTCGGAGTATCGAATGCGCGAAAGAGTCTTCTTAACCAAATTGGAGACGGGCTCACGCGAATGCGCCAAAGGCTTCGGCCTTTCACAGGAGACCGATTGTATTCAATTTTATTGGGTTTCTGCTATTCTCCCTTGCTAAATCGTGAACAAGCAGAAGCTTATCTCTCATCATATAGCACACGACTCAACTAACTTTAGTTTCACTCCGCGTAGAGCGCGGCTATAATGCCAGAAGGAAAAGCAGTCAACAAAATGTTCGCCGGGATCGCTGGGCGCTACGACCTAGCCAATCACCTTCTGAGCGGAGGTGTAGATTTTTATTGGAGGCGTGTGCTCACCCAAATGGTCAAGGCCTGTAGACCGAGAGAAGTGGTTGACCTAGCGACAGGCAGCGGCGACGTTGCCTTCAAGCTGCGCGATCGTATAGGCACTGAGGTGCCCGTGACTGGATTGGATTTTTGCGAGCCGATGCTCGTCGAAGCCCGCGCCAAGCGTTCAGCCAAGAAGAGCTATTCTGATATCGCATTCGAGTTTGGCGACTGCATGGACTTACCATTGGAAGACAACTCTGTCGACGCATTCACGATTTCGTTCGGGGTGCGTAACTTCGAAAATCGCCAGCATGGTCTCAGAGAAATCCTTCGCGTGCTTCGCCCAGGAGGCCGCCTTTTTGTGTTAGAATTCTCGCAGCCCGACAAATGGTTCTGCCCGATCTACTATTTCTATCTAAAATTAATTCTGCCTTGGGTAGCCGCCCTTGCGACAGGGGATAAGAGTGCCTATGATTACCTCGCAGGCACGATTGAAGACTTTCCAAGCAAAGAAGCTCTGACGGAACAGCTCACACAGGCCGGCTACGAGACCGTCGAAGCGACGGGGCTAACTTTCTCAATCGTGGCCATACACGAAGCACAGAAGGCACAACCAAAATAGCTACTGAGGTCGCCTTATGCCAGTCGCAAACAAATACACTTATTCTCCGTAGCGATCGCCCTTGGATTTTAAATCGCGGCGGTTGCGGCGCCCTAGGGTCACCTGATGCTTTTTCTTACGTTGACTGAGACGCTCAAGTTCAAAATCGAGTTTGAGATAGTTAATGAATCGCTCTTTGCTCAATGTGCCATCCGCGATGGCAACTTGGACAGCACAGCCTTTATCAGAACCATGCTTGCAGTCGTGAAATTTGCACTGCTCGGCGATGGCATCGAAATCGGTAAAACTCGCTTTAAGGCTATTCGCGTCCGTCCACATGTGGACTTCTCGTATCCCAGGATTATCGATCAACATACCGCCGCGACGAAGGCAAAGAAGCTCGCGAGCCGTTGTGGTGTGCGTGCCTTTACCCGTGACGGCATTGACATCGCCCGTCCAGAGCCATTCTTGACCAATGAGTTGATTAATCAGAGAAGACTTTCCCACTCCACTTGAACCGATCAGCGCAACCGTGACGCCTGGCTTCAGATAGTGGCGAATCACATCCACACCAGTTCTTTCAACAGCGGAAGTAACAAAAATATCCGTCTCGGGACTGAGTCTGCGTAGTGTATCCGCAGCTTTTTGGTTGGTCTCAGGGGAATACAAATCGGACTTATTAATCAAGGCAACCGAGCGCGCACCACTGCGCTGCATGATTTCAAAGTAGCGCTCCATACGGCGCTCGTTGAAGTCCTGCCCCGCATCCGTAACGACGCAGACTACATCAATATTGACCGCGATGACTTGCTCCTCAGTACTCTTACCTGGTGCTTTGCGCGAAAGACAAGTATGTCGTTCCAGACGCGCGCGGATGACAGCGTCATACTCATTCTCATCCGCACCCATTTCGATCGCGACCCAGTCACCCACGGAGGGTAAGGCCGCATCAGTTTCGGCTGCATGATAGACACTGCCGCCCAGCGAAACCTCGACCTCTTCCCCATCGGCAAGTATAGCACCGTAGGCTATTTTGTTATCGCGGATCAATCGGGCAGGCGCCCAGCCCTTCGCCGCATGTTTGGCGAATTCGGCGGCAAAGCGGTCGTTCCATCCTAAGTCTTCAAGTGTCATCTCTTGCCAATATTAAGTCTATCAATCAACAGCACAAACCGAAAGAACGCCCACTTGCAGTAGTGAGATTACATTTTCGAGATACCTTCCAATGAGCCGAAAGCTATTACACAGACGCCCAGAAGGATACTCTAAAACCTATTTTGAATTCAATACGCTGCGTGAATCCAAGCAACTTTCAGCGTAAACTCGCCCGCTTGACCGTCCGCCAGCATGAAGGCTATACGTCGAATATCATCTTTGCTAAAGCTGTGCCCCGCAAGTCGGCTTCCGCGCCATGTCTGCGAAAGTTCACTAAAAGAGATGAAAACCTCTGTCCACTCGCCATCGACCGTTTCAAAGTCGCCACGAAAGCTGACTGGCCAACGTTGGCGGTGGATCGCATCACTCTCGAAGCGTAGTTGATAAACACGGCCATCGCCGAGCACCTTAAGTTGGATACCTGAATAATCAGACAGGTCGAGGTCCACTACCATGTGAACCGAAGCAAAGCCTCCGTTGTTTTCGAGTGATAAGTGGCCGCTAAAATCCATGCCCTCCTTAGTCAGTTCGGCTTTGCCCACAGAGACACCCCCCATCACAGTATCATTAGTGGCAGGCCATTCGGGAGATGGATCCGCGCCTGTAAATTCAAAGAGCACTTTCATATCAGTATCTATTTTTTCAGGAGCATTGCCAAATACATTGGTTGGTGATTTCGAGAGGAGCAGTAAAACAGCTAGGGCGGGCAAGTAGAAATAAATTTTACAGGCATTTGGAGTTATCATTAAAAAATTAAAACGTCCCTCAGGGCGCTTAGCAAGAAAAGCGGGCAGAAATAGCTGGATTTCCACTGCAGAGAGTTGACGAATCAAGCGTTCCTCAACATTTCACTCAGTATGAGTAACAATAGAAAAAAAATCGGCCGTTGGTATGTTGCTTATGGCATCTTTTTAATTGCTTGCGGAATAGCCGGTTACGCTTCCAATCCTGTAGCCGCAAAGACCGCGCTAATGTCCGGTGGATCCTTTGGAACACTCAGCGC
>QXZH01000131.1:36234-41873 GCA_009886465.1 Opitutaceae bacterium | reverse complement strand
GATTCTGGGGTCTTATCTTCAAGGAAGTCTGGCACGAGGGCCGCGCCGACTCGTTTTTCGGTCAGACCTGTGACATGTAGGGTGCGTGTGAGTGCTCTGGTTCGAGCAACGACGGTGTTACCAATACGGACTTTGGCTGAGGGCTTAGCGATCGTTTCATTGAGTCTCACTGCGGAGCCTCTACACGCTTCGGCGGCATCACTACGTGTCTTATACACGCGAACGGCCCAAAGCCATTTATCTAAGCGCGCATGTTCCATGGGAATCTCGCATCTACGAAAGTACTGCGGCTCTTATCTTCTCGAGGCCTTCTTCGAGGCGGCTATGGGGGCAGCCGAAGTTAAGCCTGAGGTGTTGATGCCCATCGAAGGGAGTGCCATCGGTTAGGCCTACCCCGTGCTTTTCAAAATGTCTAACGGGGTCTTTAATGCCGAGCTTACTGACGTCGAGCCATGCTAGATAGGTCGATTCCATCGGGCGGAAAGTGATCTCGGGGATCTCTCTACGGATAAAGTCATAGATGAGATGGTAGTTGTTTCTCAAATACGTAAGGAGAGCCTGCCGCCATGGCTCGCCATGATCGTAGGCGGCAGTGATGCCGGCGTAACCGAAGCAGTTGACTTCGGTGATGATGCCGCGGATCGTTTTTTGGAATTGAGCGCGCAGCTTGGTGTTTTCTATGACGGAAAAAGCGCAGGCGAGTCCAGGCAAGTTATAAGTCTTACTCGGCGCCATGAGGGTGACGGTACGGTTGGCGATTTGTTCGCTAAGGGTAGCGGTCAGGGTGTGCTTGGCCTCAGCATCAAAGACGAGGTCACAGTGGATCTCGTCGGAGATGAGTATGAGATCATGGCGTTCGCAGAAGTCGGCGAGGGCGGTGAGTTCTTCTTTACTGAAGACTCGCCCGACGGGGTTGTGTGGACTGCAGAGGACAAAGATTTTGGTGTGGGTTTGGATCGCGGCTTCCATCGCGGCGATGTCGAGGGTCCAGCGGTCTTGGCTATCTAAGCAGAGTGGCACCTTGATCAGTTCTCGCTCCGCGTAGTCGGGCGCGGAGATAAAAGGCGGGTAGACGGGGGTGGCGGTCATCACAGAATTGCCGGGTTCGGTGAATGCGTGGCAGCAGAGGTTGATTGCGGGGACAAGACCGGGAAGGAAGTTGAGCCAAGCAGCCTTTGCGCTGTAGCTATGCTGGCGATCGAGGTAGTTGATCACAGCTTCGATGGGAGCTTCGTGAGGTATGGTGTAGCCAAAGACGCCGTGGTCGAGGCGATGCTGAAGCGCCTCGAGGATTTCTGGCGCAGTGACGAAGTCCATGTCGGCGACCCAGAGCGGTAGAATGTCGCGACCTTTATATTTGTCCCATTTTAGGCTACCGAAACCAGTGCGTTCGGGGCAGGTGTCGAAGTTGTAGGTATGGCTCATGTAAATGTCGCTTCTACTTTTTGCCAAATTTGAGTTTCCAGCTCCTCAACGCTTTGGCTGCCGTCTAGAACGAGGAAGCGCTTCGGTTCTGACTTGGCTAAATCAAGGTAGCCTTGGCGGACGGCTTGGAAAAACTCGATGGCTTCTTTTTCCATGCGGTCGAGCTTTCCGTTACTGCGTGCGTGGACGCGAGCGAGCCCAATCTCGGGGGGGAGGTCGATGAGGATGGTCAAATCGGGTTTGGTATCGCCGATGGCGAATTGATTGATCGTATCGACTTTCTTGGAATCGATGGCGCGAGCGACGCCCTGGTAAACTGTGGTAGAATCTAGGAAGCGGTCGCAGAGCACGATTTGACCTTCAGCAATGGCTGGTGCGACCAGTTCGCGGACGTGTTGTGCCCGGCTAGCGGCGAAGAGGAGTAGCTCAGCTTCGGGTGACATGCCTTGACCTGCATCGTCATACTGGAGGAGGTTACGAACGGATTCTCCAAGGGGGGTTCCTCCGGGCTCGCGGGTTTGCACAACCGTCTTGCCCATAGCCTCAAGCCGAGCTTTGAGCGCAGCGATTTGGGTGGACTTGCCGCAGCCTTCACCGCCTTCGAATGTGATGAATAGGCCGGTCATTTACCAAGTAGCGATGAACTCTTCGAGGTCTTTAAGTGTGGGACTTACCGCGGTGCGCACGTAGAAGCCGGATGTGGCGACTGCTACGGTGAGAGCGGCTTCAGGGGTGAGGCCTAGGATGCGCCCGGTAACAAAGCCGGAGTTAAAGTGGTCGCCCGCGCCGGTGGTGATCTTTGGTTTCTCACAAAAAGGCCCCGCGGCGTATGCGGTCCCTTCAGGGGTGGCACATGCGGCGTCCGCAACTGGATGGATCACGACGGTGTTGAGTGATAGCTTCTCGCGGATGCGAGCAGCCATTGTCTGCAGATTTTCTGGTGTGTTGGTCAAAGGAGCAAAGCCTAGAAGGGCGTCGACTTGCTCGGCTTCGCGCAGGTTGAGGCCGAGGATGACCTTACCGAATTGCTCAAATTTTGAAAAGACACCGAGGACTTCTAAGAGGTCGGCCTCGGAGCGTTTCTCTGGATCGGCGAGGTCAAAAAAGAAGGTGCGGACTTTATCTTTAGAACATGCGGGTAGGACTTTTTCGAGGAAACTATTAAAGACGTCGGTGAGGTAGGGAATCATCGTCCAGTTAACCATGGCGATGAGGTCGGACTCGTTGAATGCTTCGATCAGTTTGTCTTCGCCGGGTAGTTTGCAGAGGTGATCGTAGGTGATCTCGTCGAGGCTAGCCATCGTGCCAAACATGATCTTGCCGTCGTTAAATTCGGCAGCGTGGGTGATGCCAGGATCTGCAATAGAGATGGCATTGGTCTTCTTGGCGAAGTCGTGAAAGACGGGGTGGATGGCATCACGGCCGATTGCCCCGATATAACGGACCTCGATACCGTGAGCCGATTGAGCGTTCGCCATGATGGGACCGTTACCGCCCAGTTTTTCGACGATGGGCGCCATCTCAATGTTGGCGCTCTTGCCTGCGGCGGAGCCGATTCGGTTAGCAAAGTCGGTGATGGTGGGGATGGCATTGAACTGATCGCCAGGACCCGTGCGTTGGTCGACAGGGTGGACGATGACATCGACAAAGCCGTCGATACCGACGAGTGCCTTTTTAGTGGGTGCGAGCGGGCTCTTTTCTTTGAGTTCTTGAAGAGTCTGGGTCTTGTATTCCATAGCGTGCGGCGCGGTGCGCTGAGTAGTGGCCTATGGCCGAGTAAAAGTAAAAGTGAAATTGAAAGAGTCGGAGCTGTCCTGGGCAAACTAATTTACTGAGGATACGAGATGCGTGATAGGCGACTGTTTGCGGTGAAGCGCGAACCCCATATGCATGCCTACAAGCTAAACTCTTATCCTGCGCACTCCGTGCGAAGCACGAACTACTGCAATTCTGCGATTGAGCCGAAGTCGGCATCGAATAGGCGCTTGTAAGTGCGGACGGCAAGGCCATCGGTGAGTCCAGCGGTGTAGTCGCAGAGACGGCGATGGCGGCCGGTGGCATCGGCTTCGTGAGCGAGGAGTTCTTGGACTGAAGCTGGGAGTAGATTGAGTCCTTTGCTGTCTGGCTCGACGCAGTTTTCACAAAGTGCCTGATACAGTCGTTCCAAAATGTAGCCGCCTTTGAATTCGATTTGTTGGAGCTGGGTGGACTTAAAAATGAGATCGAGGGCTATGTTTTTATAGAGGGCACTCTCAGCTTTGACGGCTGGATCGATCTCTAGGTCGAAGCAATGGCGCTGGGTGCGGTCGCTCATAAATCTGCTACGTGGATGAAGGGTGCAGGCGTGGACGAAGGTGCCGACACGGCTGCCGAAGTAGGGTTCGTAGCTGTTGGTCCTAATCTTTTGGCAGAGGGTGTCGACGAGTTTGCTTTGCTCCGCGTTCAAGGTCCTGGTGGCTGCCCATTCGGTCAGGCTGCCCACGCTGATATAGCGGGCGTGGATGCCGTCGACGATGTCGTGCAAGGAGTAAGCAGTGTCGTCAGCCCAATCCATAATCTGGCATTCAATACTTTTGAATTTATTGAGTGCCTCGGCTTCGTGAAGGTCTGCGGGGAGGGTGGCTCCACCAAAAACTTGATCGCGCCATTGCGCTTGCTCGTCGTAGATAAAGTGGTTCTTAGGTGCCTTGCCAGTTTGTTTCAGCCAGTCGCCTTGAGTCGCTTTATACTTCATGACGCCGTCAAGGAAGGCGCGGGTCGGCGCAATGCCTTTGGTCCGACCAGGGCGTTCATAGATGAGCTCGGTTAAAATTCGAAGCGTTTGTCCATTCCCTTCAAAACCTCCGTGCTTGGCCATAAGGTCGTTCAACTTGCGCTCGCCAATATGGCCGAAGGGAGGGTGCCCGAGGTCGTGCGCGAGGCAGATAGCCTCTGTTAGGTCGGCATCGATATGGAAAGATTCCTTGAGTAGATCTGAGCTATTTAGCAAAAATTCGCAAATCGACCGGCCTACCTTGGCGACCTCTATGGAGTGGGTCAGGCGGGTGCGGTAGAAGTCGTATTCGCCCGATTGAAAGACCTGCGTCTTGGATTGTAAGCGGCGAAAAGGGTAGGAGAAAATAATGCGATCACGCTCGATCTGAAAAGCAGTACGGTAGTCGCCCTCCTGTGTGCTGGTCTCAGGAAAGCGCTCTAGGTCAAAAGCCGTGTAGAAATCGTTATGCATGGGTGCGAATTTTTTTGAATTGTATAGTGAGGGCATTTAACTGTCTAATCTCAATGATGAAATACCCCATTCAGCTAGGAACAATCGCAACAGTGTTCGCGGGATTAGTGATCACTTCGCTTCTGCCATCTACTTTGGATGCACGTATCGGTGAGCGCCGAGAGTCGATTGAGCGCCGATTGTTCAGTTCGGGCGGAATTGTGTATCGTGATGATACGATCGAAGAAAGCCGCCGCAAGGGGATGCCTTACACTCAGTATCTTGAATACCTGCCCAGTACTACAGATGTGCGCATCTACTTCAAAACCTCCGACGGTCGTCGACCTACCTCCTCAGAACTCAGTGATAGGCGAATGTCGGCAGGGTGGGATCTACACGTGGTTTACGTAAATGGGAAGTCGGCCATCGAGGTTTATAAGCGCAGTCAAGGTATGACGGAGCAAGAGTTTAACCGACTGATGGCAATCCACGCGGGCGGATCGTTCTGGAAGCGTCTCGACAAAGAGGATAAAGCCGAGGTGGTGAGTGCCTTTGGATTTGAGATGATTCGTGATGATGGCCTTGTGCGTGCCCGGAAGTTGGGCAGAGATTCCATTTTATTTTTCGAAGCAGAGATTGATACTGAGCTCGCAGAAATGAAGACGAGTGACCTACAAGAAAAGGCTCCGGCCAGTGTGGATGGTTTTTAAAGGAGCATTCTTTTTTGAGAATGCTTCCTTGTATGCATGCATGATGGACGAGTGTATTGCCATGCGGACTACGAGCTCATCACTTTTTTTAAAAACGTCTTGCAGTGAAAAAGCTAAGCTCTAGACACAAGTTATAAAGTTTGGAGAGATGGCAGAGTGGCCGAATGCGGTAGTCTTGAAAACTATTGAGCCGAAAGGTTCCGGGGGTTCGAATCCCTCTCTCTCCGCCACTTCAAGACGAAGTCGCCGAAGAGGCGGCAAGAGATAGGAGACGAGAACCACTGGGTTCGACGAAGCGC
>QXZH01000131.1:0-36134 GCA_009886465.1 Opitutaceae bacterium | reverse complement strand
GAGAACCACTGGGTTCGACGAAGCGCCTTTCTTTCTAATAAAACAAATTTCGATCTAGACTGCGGTATTGGATAGCTTCTAGGAGGTGGGGGGTCTCGATTTGTTCAGTGCCAGCGAGATCGGCGATGGTGCGGGCAACTTTTAAGATACGGTCATAAGCACGGGCAGAGAGTGAGAGTTGCTCCATCGCTTGTTGGAGTAGATCACCTTGTTCCTTGTTAATCTCGCAATGCTTACGGATCTGCGAGTGCGACATGCGGGCGTTGCAGCGATTGGATGCGAGTTCGGTCTCTTCAAAGCGCACGTTTTGTAAGGCGCGGGCCGATTCGCAGCGAGCGCGCATGTCTTCCGAGCTTTCGCCAGGCTCGGAATGACGTAGCTCTTCAATTCGCAGGGAGGGTGCCTCGATGTGTAGATCGATGCGGTCGAGTAGGGGGCCGCTAATTTTTGAGCGGTAGCGTTGAATCTGCGGCACAGTGCAGCGGCATTCGCGGGAGTTATCACCTGTGTAGCCGCAGGGACATGGATTCATCGCTGCGACTAGCATGACGGAGCAGGGCAGGGTGATTTTTCCGGCACTTCGCGAAATGCTGACTTGGCCGTCTTCGAGTGGTTGGCGGAGAACTTCGAGCGCGGAGCGTTTAAACTCAGGCAACTCATCGAGAAAGAGCACCCCGTTGTGTGCGAGCGAGATTTCGCCTGGTCCTGGAATTGAACCACCACCGAGGAGGCCGATGTCACTGATTGTGTGGTGCGGTGAACGGAAGGGGCGCTGGAAGTAGCGGTTATTGCCAGAAAGCGTGCTGCCTGCAGCGGATTGGATGCTAAGAATTTCGAGAAACTCGTCGATTTGCGGCTGAGGCATAATCGTAGGAATACGCTTAGCGATCATACTCTTTCCTGAGCCCGGTGAGCCAATCATCAGTAGATTGTGGCCGCCACTGACCGCGATCTCGATCGCGCGGCGGACGGCGTGCTGACCTTTGACCTCGGCGAA
Source organism: Opitutaceae bacterium (assembly GCA_009886465.1). Lineage (GTDB taxonomy): Bacteria > Verrucomicrobiota > Verrucomicrobiia > Opitutales > Coraliomargaritaceae > Thalassobacterium. The sequence continues at coordinate 35,137 of QXZH01000131.1, read as the reverse complement.
GTCGATGCGCTGATTCTCGGGTGGGGTTTGAAAAAAACTACTCTGTTTCGCCGGCAATGGCTTAATAATGTGCTCGTGGTTAAGGAAGCGCACCGCCTCATCGAGACTGCCGACAGGGTAGATGGCGATGCCTTCAACCAGTGCCGCTTCGTCGGCGGATTCGGTCGGCACAATGAGACCACGCTTGCCGAGTTTCTTTGCCAGCATAGCCATGGCGAGGGTGCCTTTGACAGGGCGGGTCTTGCCCGAGAGGCTGAGCTCGCCGGCGATCAGGAAGTGATCTAACTCGGTATCTTCGCACTTTTTCATTGATGCAAGGATGGCGAGTGCGATGGGTAGGTCGTAAGCGGGGCCCTCTTTACGGAGGCCGCCGGGCGCCAAATTGATGGTAGTGCGGGTCGCTGGCGTGCGGAAGCCACTATTAGACATGGCGGAGAAGACACGGTCTTGCGATTCCTTAACCGCAGTATCGGGTAGGCCTACAAGGATAAATTTAAGCTCGCCCGCCTCGCCAGTATTCACTTCTACTTGAACGGGATGCGCATCGACGCCCACGAGGGCTGCGGATTGTGTGATTCCTAACATTGCTTCAATTGTAATTATTAGAGCAATGGTGAACACTTATTCACTAATGTCACTATTTAAGTTATTTTGTTTATGAAGGTCGGCCTAAGCGGAGGAATTGGTTGCGGTAAGTCGACTGTGCTTGGATTTTTCCGGGAAGCGGGCTGGCGCACGGTTGATTCAGACGCAGTGGTTCGCGAGCTATTGGCTACGGATGCCGGGGTGCAAGCGCAGCTGCGCTCGCGCTGGGGCGAGGTGGTTTTTGCCGATGGGGCAGTCGATCGCGGTGCTATAGCCAAGCGCGTTTTCAGCCACGAGAGCGATTTAAAATGGCTGGAGGAGCTTCTGCACCCGCTCGTCCGTAAGAGTTGGCTAGATTCGATCGACCAGGCTCCAGATGCAAACTGGTTAGTGGAGATTCCTTTACTCTTTGAAAAAAGGCTTGAAACCCGCTTCGATTTAACCGTCTGTGTATCTAGCCCTCCTGATGTAGTCGCCGACCGTATGGTTGCCAGAGCTTACACAGAAGCGCAGATCGAGCAGCGCCGTAAGCAGCAGATGCCCCTCGAAGAAAAAATCGAGCGCGCCGATTACCTTATTTCTAATGCGGGTAGCCTTCAATTTTTGAAACAACAAACCACGAGACTGATTGAGCAGATCACCGCGCACTAATGCGGACTGCGTAGGCTCGGAAACCCAAGCAACTTACTAAGAGGCATTGATAGTCTCACTAATAGATAGCCATGAGCACTGACGAAGAAAACGACGCCCTCCCTCAAGAGGACCATTCCACCCCTGCCGAAGCCGCGCCTAAAAAGCGGGCGACTAAAAAAGCCGCGAAGAAGGCGACTAAAAAACGCGCGACTCCAAAGAGTGCTGCCACAAATGACTTGGGTGACACAGGGTCAGCCATGTTCACGCCCGGCGAGATCGCACCAGCGAAAACAGAATCTGATGTTGAGCCATCTACTTCTTCGAGTGGCGACGATGAGGTGACTTTTAGCGCCGACATCAAAGTCGACCAAGTCGAAGAAAAAAATTTGGGAGATCAGCCAGAACCCAATCGCCCAAAGCAGCCCCGCGAATCCAAAGCAGGCCACGAAAACGATGGCAAGGGGCATAAGCCAAACCACAACAACGGGCCAAAGAACCAGCACCCGAACGATCGTCAAAAGGGCAATGGTAAGTTTAACAAGAATAACAAAAACAACAACAAACGTAAGCGCGGCAAAAACAACCGCTGGGATAAAAATAAGGGTAAGCGCGACCGTGAAGAGGAGACGCCGATCGAATTTGGCGAACTGCTCGATTGGGAGGTGCTCGAAAAGCGTGAAGATATCCTCGCTCTGGCCGAAGATCTGATGTCGGGCGGTGGCGAACCGCTCGATTATGTTCGGATTTATAACATGCTACTGCCTGAGTTGCGCGAAGAGGTCGAGGCGCAAGGGATTGATACGCCGAACGCGCCGAATCGCGATCAGTTGATCGATGCCATTACCAAGTATGCCGCCGACAAGAAAGCGGCTATTGTGACCACAGGCATCTTAGAGATTTTAGACGACGATGAGGGCGGCCTGATTGTTTACGAGCGTGACAGTTATCGAGTGAAAGCACTCAGCGCTTATGTGCCGCAGGCTTTCATTAAGCACTACGGCCTACAGCGTGGGCATATTGTCCGGGCGCAGCTGCACCCACATCGTGAGGGTGAATCTTGCCCAATCGTCGTCAGGGTTGAATCAGTGATGGATCAGGATCCAGAGACCCTCAGCGAGATCGTCCCCTTCACCGAGCGTGTGCCTTACTATCCGACCTCGCGCATCTTGATGGAGGCCGATTCGGAAGCAAAGTGGGATAACCTTTCCATGCGTGTCGTTGATTGCCTCACACCTGTGGGCTTCGGTCAGCGAGGACTTATCGTCGCACCGCCGCGTACGGGTAAGACCGTGCTCATGCAAGGCATGGCAAATTCTATTCAGAAAAATTATCCAGACTCTCACCTAATTATCCTTCTGATTGACGAGCGTCCCGAAGAAGTCACCGATTTTCGCCGCCAAGTCAGTGGCGAGGTCATCAGTTCGACCTTCGACGAAACAGCGGAGAGCCATGTTCATGCCGCTGAAATGGTAATCGAGAAGGCGCGCCGCATGGTCGAAGTCGGTAAAGATGTTGTTATCTTACTCGACTCGATCACCCGCTTGGCGCGTGCCTACAATACGACTATGCCCAGTAGTGGTAAGATCCTCTCTGGAGGTGTCGAAGCCAATGCCCTGCAAAAACCAAAGCGCTTCTTCGGCTCCGCCCGTAACATTGAAGACGGCGGTAGCTTGACCATTATAGCGACTGCGCTAGTAGAGACGGGCAGTAAGATGGATGAGGTCATTTTCGAGGAGTTTAAAGGCACTGGAAATATGGAGCTACACCTCGACCGTGGCCTTTCCGACAAACGCATCTTCCCTGCGCTGAGTATGGATAAGAGCGGCACGCGGAAGGAAGAACTACTCTATCATCCCGACGAAATGCTCAAAATTTATTCATTGCGTAGGGCAATGAAGGGCCTACCTTCTACAGATGCCATGGAAATGCTTATTCAGCGAATCAAGAAGACCAATACTAATGCGGAGTTCTTGATGAGCGTAGCTCGTTAATTGTCTATCATCACCATTTTCTACCCACCCTGATCATCATCTATCTGTGACCTCCGCCGACGAATTCGTTCTCCAACTATTAACTGACAAAGGGCTACTCGAAGAGAGTGCTATTGAGACTGCGCGTGCCAAGGTAAACGAGTCCGAGCATGACGGCAGCGAAGACACTGCTACGCTTGAGGCGCTCGTCGCCGATCAAAGTGTCACTCAGCAGCAGATCGCTGAGGTGCTCGCCGATGAGTTTAACATGGAGACAGTCAATCTGGCCGATGTTCGTGTCTCGGCTGAGGCGCTAGAGGTGGTGCCTTTCGAGATCGCAAATCGTTACAAGGTCATTCCTCTAGAAGTGGATGACAGCGAAGCCGAACTCGCCGTATTTGACCCGCTCGATATGGACGCGATCGATAGCATTAGTCATGTTATTAAGCGCTCAATCACTTGTCGGGTCGCGCCGCTCGAAGAAATCGATAAAGCCATCCATCAATACTACGAAGGGGCCAAAGCAGGCGCTGTGGACGACATCTTTTCTGGAATTGAAGACCCCGATGCCGCCCCCAGTCAAATTGATCTGCCCTCTGGCGAAGATGCTAGCGAAGAAGAAGCGCCGATCATTAAGTATGTCCACATGGTGATTTCCGAAGCGCTCAAACGCCGTGCATCGGATATTCACATGGAACCTCTGGAGAAACGCTTTCGTGTCCGCTACCGTATCGACGGCGTGCTTCATGAAGTGGAAAACCCACCCAAGCGCCTACAGCCTTCCATCGTTTCTCGTATTAAGCTGATGTCCAATGTCAGCATCGCAGAAAAGCGCGTGCCGCAGGATGGACGTATTAACATTAACGTAGGTGCCAAGATTATTGACCTTCGTGTTTCGACCCTGCCGACTGCTTTTGGTGAGAGTATCGTTATGCGTATTCTCGATAAGGAGAGCCTGAGTCTCGGTCTGCCCCAGCTTGGTTTCTTTAGCGACGACCAAGCCGTATTCGAGAAAATCATCGCACTGCCCGATGGTGTCTTCCTCGTCACAGGGCCTACCGGTTCGGGTAAGTCGACCACTTTGTATTCGGCGCTCAACTGTATCAATCACCCCGACCGAAAGATCATCACAGTTGAAGACCCCGTTGAGTATGAGATGCCTGGCGTGAATCAGGTGCAAGTGCGCCGTGATGTCGGCATGACTTTCTCCGCCGCCTTGCGCTCGATGCTACGCCAAGCGCCCAACATTATCATGGTTGGGGAGATCCGTGATAAAGAAACCGCCGAAATAGCGATCAATGCTGCGCTAACTGGGCATATGGTTTTCAGTACTCTGCACACTAATGACGCGCCCAGCGCAGTCAGTCGCCTCATTGATATCGGCATCAAGCCCTTCCTCGTAGCCGCCGCCGTACGTGCCGTGCTTGCCCAGCGTCTCGTGCGCCGTAACTGCCCTAATTGCCGCGTTCCCTTCGAGCATGATGAAAAGCTTTTGAACTCGCTCGGTATTCGCTCTGACCAGATCACAGATGCTTCCTTTATGAAGGGCGAGGGTTGCCTGAAGTGCAACGGCACAGGCTTCCGTGGCCGAGTCGGTGTCTTCGAGATGTTCCAAGTCAATGAAGAACTCCAGTCGATGATTTACGAAGAGGCTAGCCTCGTTGCTCTACGCGATAAAGCTCGCGAAATGGGTATGCGCAACATGCGCGAAGATGGCATTCGCAAGATTATCGGTGGTATTACGACACCGCAAGAAGTTCTCCATGCCACTGTGTCCGATTCTATTTAACCAAGTCTAATTACGATGAGCTATGAAATGAATGACCTCTTGGAACTGATGATCGACCAAGGCGCATCAGATCTTCATATTGAAGTCAATCAGCCGCCGACGCTTCGTATCAGCGGATCAATGCTTCCTGTCGAGGGGCCGAAGCTCGACCCCCAAGACGCTGAGGGTTTGATGAAGTCCATCACCTCGGAGACCAATCAGGAGCAAGTCAAGGCTACCGGCGGGGCCGACTTCGGCTTTGCTTACCAAAGCAAGGCTCGTTTTCGCGTCAGTGTTCTGCGCTCCAAGGGCCACTTCGGTCTCGTGCTTCGCCAGATCCCAAATGATATTTTCTCCCTTAGCGATATTGGCCTGCCCGATACAATCTTAGAACTGATTAACCGCCCACGTGGGCTCATCCTCGTAACGGGACCGACTGGTTCGGGTAAATCTACCACGCTGGCATCAATGATCAACTGGATCAACGAAAACCACGACGGCCACATCATCACGATTGAAGATCCAATTGAGTATTTTCACGATCATAAAAAGTGTATCGTTACTCAGCGCGAAGTGGGGAATGACGTCGCCTCCTTTTCTTCCGCAATTCGCGGTGCGCTACGCCAAGACCCTGATGTCATCCTCGTCGGGGAAATGCGCGATCTCGAAACGATTGAGGCCGCCGTTGGTGCAGCCGAGACTGGTCACTTAGTCTTTGCCACTTTGCATACCACTGGCGCGGCACGCACCGTTGACCGCATTATCGACGCCTTCCCTGCAGATATGAAGGATCAAATACGCACGCAGCTCGCCTCCTCAATCATCGCAGTTATTTCTCAAGTGCTTTGTAAGAAAACTGGCGGCGGACGCATCGCCTCATTCGAGATCATGGTCACGACCACGTCGATCGCGCAGCTCATCCGCGAGAACAAGACCTTCCGCATAAATTCTGACATACAGACCGGTGCCAGTCGTGGTATGATCGGCCTCGATGCCCACCTGCTTGGTCTTTTTAAACGCAACTTAATAAGTGCCGACGAAGCACTCAGTAAATCCCAGACCTCCGATACGATGCGTGCTAAGTTACTCGAAAATGGAGCAACTCTTACGACTTAATCCTTTCCTCAACCCTTAAGATTCACAGATCCTACCTCGATGTTCGAAGATCATAACGATACAGTTTACGAAATAATTAAAGGTGCCAGCCTGCTTGAACCAGCTCAGCTTGAAGAGCTCAACGAGTCGCACCTCCACACTGGCAAGTCGCTAGCCGACGCCGTGATTGACTCTGAAGTAGTCGATCGGGAGCAGGTTCTCGCCGCTGTGGCGGAGTATCTCGGTTATGAGTATTTGGCTACCCCACCGAATAAGGTGAAAGAGGATATTGCCAGCGCCGTGCAATCCAGCGTGGCTCGCATGTATGCCGTGGTTCCCTACGAGGTCAGCGATACCTCCGTCTCCTTGCTCGCGCAGGATCCTTTTAATCCCGCGATCATCGATGATCTCACCTTTACGTTAAATAAAGACATCACTATCGTCGTCTGTAATCCTGAGCATATTGACTCACTCCTCATTGCGACCTACGGCGAGGAAGATTCATCGATTGACGATATACTCGGCGATCTCGGCGAAAGCTTTACTGAGTCCCAGGATGATCTCTCTGAGGGCGATCTTACGGACATGGCGAACCAAACGCCCATCATCCGCTTCGTGAACCTCGTGCTTCAGCAGGCAATTAAGGATAAAGCATCTGACGTCCACTTCGAACCCTTTGAAGACCAGTTCCGGATCCGCTACCGGATTGACGGTGCTCTTTACGAGATGGCGCCCCCACCAAGGAATCTGGCCGTTCCCGTGACCTCGCGCGTTAAAGTGCTGTCCAATATGAACATCTCCGAAACACGGATTCCTCAGGATGGTCGTATTAAGATGACCATCGCAGGTCGCCCTGTGGATCTTCGTGTATCTACATTACCAACTCAGTTTGGCGAGTCCGTGGTGCTCCGTGTCCTCGATAAGTCAGTGGTCAACCTCGACCTCGAAGCGCTCAGTTTGCCCGACGATATTTTACAAACGATTCGGGACCTTGTGGATCGTCCCAATGGTATATTTATTGTAACTGGCCCTACTGGATCGGGTAAGACCACCACACTTTACAGTGCGCTTCGCGAGGTTAACAGCGTCGAAACTAAGATTCTTACAGCCGAAGATCCCGTAGAGTATGAGATTGACGGCATTATGCAGGTTGCGGTGAATCACAAAGTAGGCCTCGACTTCTCTCGCGCACTCCGCGCCTTCCTCCGTCAAGACCCTGACAAGATCATGGTCGGTGAGATTCGTGACTTGGAGACCGCGCAGATCGCCGTGCAAGCCTCCCTAACAGGACACGTTGTTTTGAGTACGCTTCACACCAATGATGCGCCAGGTGCTGTCACCCGCCTTATTGATATGGGCTTGGAGCCCTTCCTTATTTCCGCCTCACTAGAAGCTATTCTCGCGCAGCGCCTCGTTCGTCGCATCTGCCCCAGTTGCCGCACCGCTTACGAACCTGGCCACGAGCTCATCGAGATGCTCGACGTCGATCCGCTCGAAATCGCCGATAAAGATTTCTTTTACGGCGATGGTTGTGCCGAATGTAGCAACACTGGCTATCGCGGCCGTGTAGGTCTTTTTGAAATGATCGTTGTGTCCGACGCCATCCGCGAATTGATTAACAACCGCGCACCGACGCTCACCATTAAACAAAAAGCCCTTGAGCAGGGGATGCGAAGCTTGCGTGATGACGGGTTACGCGCCATTTTTGACGGCAATTCTACAATTGAAGAGGTTCTTAAATACACATAAACATCCATATTCCCCATGGCAAAATTCAAATATACGGCGATTGACGCCAACGGTAAGCAAAAGACCGGCACGGTCGAAGCGGCCAGTCAGGACGAAGCGAGTTCAAAACTCAGCGCTTCCGGCTTGATGCCCACAAAGATCACCGACGCAGGCGGCGGTGCCACTGCGAAAGCAGCTCCTAAAAAAGGCGGCAAAAAATCTAAGAAGTCGGGTGGTGGCTTCGGTAAAGTCATCAAAGGAGAGGAACTCACTACCTTTACGCGTCAGCTAGCGACACTTCTGGATGCAGGCTTGCCTCTACTCCGGGCGCTCGAAGTGATGATCCGCCAAGAGAAAAACCTTCGCTTTAAAGCGATCCTCGAGCAGATCGCTGATCAAGTTAAGTCTGGTAATTCCTTTTCCGACGGACTTGCGCAACATCCTAAGATTTTTGACCGTCTGTTCGTCAACATGGTGCGTGCTGGTGAAGCTGGCGGCGTGCTTGACGTTGTGCTCGCGCGTCTCGCGGGCTTCATGGAAAAGGCATTGAAGACCAAGAAAAAGGTTAAAGCAGCCATGGTCTATCCGATCGTGGTCGTCGGCGTCGCTGTATCGATCGTGGCGCTCCTTATGGTTGTAGTGGTTCCCAAGTTTGAGACTATCTTTGAGGACATGCTCGAAGGTGCCGCACTACCCGGTCCTACGCAGCTTGTGGTCGGCGTCAGTAATTTCATGAGTGGAAATATATTGTGGACCATCATTATTCTGGTCATCGCTTTCTTTGCCTTTAAGTTCTTCATGAATACGCCTGTTGGTTCAAAGATGTTCAACTGGCTATCGATCAACACCCCCAAGGTCGGCGATCTAGTTCGTAAGGTGAACATCGCTCGCATCACTCGCACCTTCGGCACGCTCCTCTCCAGTGGTGTTCCTATTTTGCAGTCGATCACAATTACTAAGGATATTACAGGTAACAAATTCTACGAAAACGCACTCACTCGTATTCACGACAGCGTGCGTGATGGTGAGTCTCTCGCCGCACCTATGTCGCGCGAGACTGTCTTTCCCAATATGGTCACCAGTATGGTCGACGTGGGTGAAGAGACGGGTGAACTTGCTGAGATGCTCAATCGAGTGGCGGATAACTATGACGAAGACGTAGACAACGCCGTGGCAGGGATCACTTCGATCATTGAGCCCGTCATGATCGTGTTCCTCGCGGTCGTCGTCGGTTTCATTGTTATCGCGCTCTTCCTGCCCATCGTTGAGATCATTAAGCAACTCACTGGCTGATCCTGTCGAAAAGGTTTTTTTAAAGCCCGCAGCGCGCCGTGCCTGCGGGCTTTTTGTTTTCAAGCTTGAAAGCCGCGCGGTGGACCGCACCGTTGGCTACTTTCCTATTTTACTTCATGTCTGAGATCGCTAAAGCCTACGAACCGAAAGAAGTCGAACAACGCTGGTATGCCAACTGGCTTGAAGCTGGATGCTTCAAAGCTGAGGTGGACTCCGCTAAGGTGCCCTACGCAATCATGATTCCACCGCCCAATGTGACGGGCATGCTGCACATGGGGCACGTTCTGGACAACACGCTACAAGACATCTTCGTTCGCCGTGCTCGCTTAGAGGGTAAGGCGGTGCTCTGGCAACCTGGCACCGACCATGCGGGTATCGCTACGCAAACGAAGGTGGAGAAGCAACTACGCGAGGCGACTGGTCAGACGAAATATGACCTCGGGCGTGAAGCTTTTCTCGATAAAGTGTGGGATTTCCGTGAAGAGTCGGGTGGGGTCATACTCAATCAACTTCAAAAGCTCGGCGCATCTTGCGACTGGGATCGCACCAGCTTCACATTGGATGAGGATTACTCCAAGGCAGTCTTAGATGCCTTTGTTAAATTCTACAAACGCGGTTACATTTATCGTGGTAAGCGCATGGTTAATTGGTGCCCTGCCACCCATACAGCGATCTCCGACGAAGAAGTTAATATGAAGCCACAGAACGGCTTCTTTTTCAAAATGCGTTATGAGCTCGTCGAAGTAGACGGTGCGCGCACGCACCTGGAAATTTCAACTACCCGTCCTGAGACGCTGATGGGCGACTCCGCTGTAGCCGTCCACCCAGAAGATGAACGCTATAAGCACCTAATCGGTAAGACAGTGTGGCGCCCTTTCCCGAGGGCAGAAATCCCCATTATTGGTGACGAATATGTCGACCGGGACTTCGGCACCGGCTGCCTCAAAGTCACACCTGCGCATGACAAGAACGACTTCGAAATCGGGCAGCGCCACAATCTTGAAGTGATCGAAGTGATCGATGCTGAGGGTAAGCTTAATGATCTCGCGGGAAAAGAATTTGATGGAATGGATCGTTTCAAAGCCCGCAAAGTAGCCGCGCAAAAGCTAGATGAAATGGGCCTGCTGCTCGAGCGAGAGCCCTATGAGAATACCGTTGGATTTTCCGAGCGCGGCGATGTGCCGGTTGAACCGCGCCTCTCAGAGCAGTGGTTCCTCAAATACCCAAAGGTCGAGGAAGCCAAGCGTGCGGTTGAAAATGGCACTATTAAATTTCATCCTGATCGTTGGAAAAAGACTTACCTCCACTGGCTTAATGGTATCCAAGATTGGTGCATTAGTCGCCAACTCTGGTGGGGGCACCGCATCCCTGTCTGGTACAAAAAAGGAATGGAGCGTATGGAGCTCGACTTTGAAAATCCCGACCACGTTCACGTTTCGGTCGAAGGTCCAGCGGATCCCGAAAACTGGGAGCAAGAAGAAGATGTACTCGATACCTGGGCGTCCTCCTACCTCTGGCCAATGGCTAATCTCGGTTGGCCGAATCCGACAGAAGCCCAGCAGAAGGAGCTCGATTTTTGGTATCCGACTTCCACTCTGGTTACAGGTTTCGATATTATCTTTTTCTGGGTCGCTCGTATGATCATGGCGGGCATCGAACTCTATGGGGACGATGCCAAAGATCTGACCGATGAACAGATCGCAAAGCGTATCCCTTTTAAAAATATTTTTATTCACGGTCTCATCCGTGACGAGAAGGGGCGTAAAATGTCGAAATCCCTCGGCAATTCGCCAGATCCACTTGATTTGATCGAGAAATATGGCGCCGATGGCCTTCGTTTCGGAGTCTGCAATATTGCACCTTCGGGTTCTGATATTCTGTTTTCTGAAGAGCGTATTCAGATCGGACGCAACTTTTGTAACAAACTCTGGAACGCCGTGCGTTTTCGCCAGATGAGTGGTCCCATGGCCGACAACTCGAGCTTCGAGGCCATTATAAGCCGTATCCATCCGGATCTGTTCGACGATTACGATCACTGGATATTGGGTCGCCTCCATCATGTCACTGCCGACCTCGAAAAGTGCTTTGCCAACTTCGAGATTTCGCCGCTTACACACCAGATTTACGCCTTTTTCTGGGGAGACTTCTGTGACTGGTATGTGGAAGCCTCTAAGGGAAAACTGAAGGGTAGCGAAGAGCTACGTGATAACTGCCTCGCCATTCAAGACCTTGTTATTCGCCAGGTATTGCAATTAGCTAACCCTATCATTCCGCACATTACTGAGGAACTGTGGGAGGGCCTGGGCTATGGCGAAGTGGTCGCTTATATACAAAACACCCCGCTTACAAAGGCCATGACCCTCGAGGAGCGTGTTCCTGTAGACAGCGATTCTATCGGTCGTGTGACTAATCTGCAGGAGCTAATCTCGCAAGCACGGGCGCTCAAAGCCCAATACAACCTAGCTAGCAAGCGTGACGTCGCCATTTTTCACGGCGCCGAAGGTATCGCAGCCTCTGTTATTGCTGAAAACTCTAGCATGATTCAAACACTCGCAGGATTGGGTAGTCTTGAGGCCCTAGGCGAGAAGTCCGCTGATGGCTTACCCGCTATCGTGACACCGCTCGGAACCCTCTACCTAGATTTGACTAGTAGCATCGATGTTGTAGCGGAGAAAGCACGCCTGGCTAAAGAGCTTGAAAAATTGAACAAGCTCGTCGCCGTTGGGGAGAATAAATTAAAGAATCAAAAGTTCGTCGAAAGTGCGCCCGAAAAAGTTGTCGCTGGCGCCCGCAAGCAGTTAGCAGAGACGACCGAAAAGCGTGACGAGACACAGCGTATTTTGGAAGGTCTGTAATCAAATCAAAGGCTGGCTTTTTAACTGATGTCGAGTCGCTTATAGTAATTTAGCTCTTAGCGAGATCAGCATGAAAAAACGCACTCCCAAAAAGGAGCGCGTTTCGCGTATAGATAATTGAAGCTAGAAGCTTATTCGGCTGCTTCGGTAACTTCTTCAGTTGCTTCGGCGGCGTCATCTGCTGGGCTCTTTTCGCAGCCCGTTGTGAAGAGTGCGGCAGCGAAAAGAAGGCCGGTAAGAGCGAGTTTTGTAATTTTCATGATGGTTGATTTTGTTATATGTGTATGACTGCAAAACGCAGATATTCCTAACCTAACGGCGTAAACACCGAGTTAAAGAGTTAATTTCACTGTATCGAGGGTAACAAAAGGGCTTCGATTGCTTGTTTTTCGCTTCTTTAGCTGACAAAAGTGCAGCTTGCTTTCTTTAATTCCTAGGCCATCTACATGGCGAGTAAGGCTATGAAAAATAAGCGGATTCATCCTATTATAGAACACATTTCCATGACTACGGTGGAACAAAGCCTTTCCATGCTTCGGCTTGACGTTTCTGAAACCTAAGGCTCGAATTTTTGACTATGGGTGATTCGCTAGAAGGCTACAGCTATGGAGCACTGGAGCAAATGCTCTCTGGTGCAGGGGTGAACCCAGTCCACGCAAAGCCCCTCTTCAGCGCTGTGCAACGTCGACTGGTTAGTAAAAATTTAAACGTGGCCGAGGGTATTTTGCCGCCCGTCGCTCGCTGGCTCTCGACCGCGGAAGCACCCGTTCTCTGTCCTACGAAACAGACGCATTGCAGTCTGAGCGGCGATGGCTTCACCGAAAAATACATGCTTCGTCTCGCCGATGGCGCCGAGGTCGAGGCAGTGCGGATGGGGTTCCCAGGCAGATTTACTGCCTGCCTAAGCACCCAGGTCGGATGCGCGATGGGCTGTGTCTTTTGCGCAACGGGGCAGATGGGTTTTTCTCGGCATCTCACCACGGGCGAGATTGTGGCGCAGGCCCATCACGTTGAGCGTGGACTCCGCGAGAGCCACGGCGAACGTTTGCGTAACATCGTGATGATGGGAATGGGCGAACCATTACATAATTTTGAACCCGTGATGGAGGCACTCGGTATTATAACAGACAACCGTGGCCTGAACATCGGACCTGCTCGGGTCGCCATCAGCACGGTGGGTCATATTCCAGGTATTTTGAAACTGGCGCGTCATCCCAAACGCTACTCGCTCGCGGTCAGTCTACACGGTGCGAGTGATGAAGAACGCGGTAAACTAATCCCAGTGAATAAGAAGTGGCCACTAGCTGACCTCATCGGTGCCTGTCGTGAATATACTGCAATTAAACGGGCGAGGGTGTTCTTTGCCTGGACATTAATTGGTGGGGTTAATGACAGTAAGGATCATGCGTTTCGACTGGCAGAACTCCTCAAAGGCATCGATGCGCATGTTAATTTAATCCCACTCAATGCAACCGAAGGTTACGGAGGTGAAGCTCCCGAGGAGACGAACGTTCGCGAGTTTCAAGGTATTATCCAAGCGTCTGGGTTACCTAGCACCGTGCGCCAAAGGCGCGGAATCGATGTGGCTGCTGGGTGCGGACAACTAAAGGCTAGACGTCTAAATAGGCAGTAGTCCCGCCTTAAGTCCTCCGCTTTTGGACGGCAGTTGCTAGCGTCTCTAAGATAGCCTCAGTAGCGGGAAAGTCGATACAGGCGTCGGTGATACTCTGTCCGAAAGTGCTACTACCGTCGGACTCGTAGTTTTGTCGACCAGCGACGAGATGGCTTTCTAGCATGACACCGGCGATGCCTTTTTGACCCTTAGCAATTTGCTCGGCCAACACGCGGGCGACTTCGCTCTGACGAGTGTAGTCTTTGTTGCTGTTACCGTGGCTGCAATCGACGACCACATGAGGCGGTAAATTGACGCCCGCTAGCTGATCGAGAATCGGCTCGATGCTTTGGGCTTCATAATTAGGGCCCGTGCGATTGCCGCCGCGTAAAATGACATGGGCGTCGGGGTTGCCAGTGGTTTGGAAAATGGCAGTCGCGCCCTCCTTGGTAACAGACGGGAACCAGTGCGCTTGACCCGCAGAGCGTGCGGCATCGATTGCAATCTGCACGTTGCCGCTAGTACCGTTTTTAAAACCGACAGGCATAGAGAGACCAGAAGCAAGTTCTCTATGGATCTGGCTCTCAGTGGTACGTGCACCAATAGCAGACCAAGCTATGGCATCGGCGATAAATTGTGGTATGATGGTGTCGAGAAATTCGGTACCCGTGGGGAGGCCGATTTCGCACACATCGATCAGCAGTTTACGCGCAATGCGTAGACCCTGGTTGATCTCGAAGCTACCGTCGATTTCTGGGTCGTTGATCAAACCCTTCCAGCCGACCACAGTGCGCGGCTTTTCAAAGTAGGTCCGCATGATGATCTGAAGGTCGTCTTTGTATCTTTCGCGCAAAGGCAGCAGGCGTTCGGCGTATTCGAGTGCCGCTTTAGTGTCGTGAATCGAACAAGGGCCACAAACCACACAGAGGCGGTCGTCGTCGCCCCGAAGGATGGCACTACTCTCCTGGCGACCTTGTTCAATCACCTTTGTGGCCAATTTTGTGAGCGGGACTTCCTCGATTAGAGTCGAGGGTGCGAGGAGAGGGCGTGTTTGAGCGATGCGGATATTGTCGTGAGGAGTCATCTTAAAATGTGGCAAAGTAAAATACTGATGGAACATCAGTAGCGAGTAGAGGGTGGATCGAAACAATTTGACCTAAGAAGTAATTGAAGTGGCTATCCTTACGGTAAGAGAAGGAATAAATGTCTATTTAGGAATGACGTCCGATAAGTTAGTTACGAATAGCATACCCAGACTGAAGGCATTAAAGAAAGCGTGAAACCAAATCGCGACGAGTATGCTTCCAGTTTTTTCATAGATACGTGCTAGGAAGATGCCAACTAGCACCAGCGGAAGAAAAGACAACAGGTTCCAGTGTATCATTGAGAAAAGGATGCCACTAGCGATCTGCGCTGGGAGCAAAGTGGTTTGGCTTTTGAGGAAACGGTAAAGGCAGCCGCGGAAGATGAGTTCTTCGACGATAGGTGCGAGTACGACGGCTGCAATGACGAGCAAGCCGATGGCGACAGGATCACCGCCGCCTTGGAATAGGGTGACGAGGTCTTGTTGCTCAAGATTTTCAATCAGACCTAAGCCTTCGAATGCGGCTAGGACCCAGGCCCAAAGGAGCGCGGCGATCCACACGCCCGGAAGTAGCATGAGGAAGAGTGGGAGTGCTTTTTTGAAAGATGTAAAGATCGAGAGCTTGGTGTTATTCAGTCGGCCTGCAAAGAGGCTGGGGTAGAAACGACGGGCTCCATAGAAAACAGCCATCATAGGCAATTGGAGGCAAAGCACGGCAAGCACTGCGAGCCATGGTGTCAATTCCGGTGGCCCTTCGCCTTTCGCAGGCACATCAAAAAAAAGAAGACTTGCTGCGACTTGCACCACATAGACAAAAATAAGCATCGCGCAGATGAAGATTCCGAAGTTGACCCAGCCGATCGGCCAAGCGGGTGTCCCTGGATCGTGTTCTATGGTGCTTTCTGGCTTTTGGATGTGGCGAATCCATAGCGCGACGCTGCTTCCGAGAATAAGCAAGACAGATAGCGATGCCACGATTAGTGGGGCATCTACTTGTGGGTCTGCCTGCATTCGTTATGCGGTAATGGATTGGCCATCGAAGACTTGTCGCCCGTCGACGTAGGTCGATTTAACGACGCCTTTCAAGATTTTACCATGCCATGGGCAGTTGCGCGATTTACTGAAGAATTTATTGGCATCGACTTTCCATTCCTCGTCCGGATTGAAGAGGCAAATATCGGCAGGTGCGCCCGTACTGAGTGTGCCCGCGTCGAGTTTACAGATCTCAGCTCCCTTGTGCGTGAGTAGGGCAACGACTTCACTCAAGCTGAGGCGCTTATGGTGGTAGAGCGTAGTCAATGAACTAGCTAGTGAGTTCTCTAGGCCGATGATACCGAAGGGGGCGGCGTCGAACTCTTGATCTTTCTCGGTGGGCGAGTGAGGTGCGTGATCGGTTGCAATGCAGGCGAGGGTTCCATCGATAAGCCCTTCAATGAGCGACTCGCGGTCGGCATCGGTGCGGAGAGGTGGGTTCATTTTAAAAACGGTATCGTAGTCGCGTACATCTGCATCCGTGAATTCGATATGGTGTGGGCTGGCTTCACCGCTAACAGAGGCTCCACGATCAATGGCGCGACGCAGTATATCAACCGAAGTAGCCGAGCTGATGTGCTGCATGTGAATGTGCGCGCCTGTGAGTTCTGCGAGGATGACATTGCGAGCCACGACGATGTCTTCAGCGGCTTTTGGCCACCCTTGCAGGCCAAGCCTAAGTGACCATTCGCCTTCGTTCATTACTGCGCCTTCAGTTAGGCTCGCGTCTTGGCAGTGATCCATGATGGGGAGGTCAAACATCTTCGCATACTCGACCGCGCGACGCATGATCTCGTTGCTCTGTACGCAAGCGCCATCATCTGTCATGGCGATGACGCCCGCTTTTTTGAGTTGGCCAGTCGGCGCGAGTTGCTCGCCCTTCATTCCAACGGTGAGGCAGCCTGTGGGATACACGTGGACGACGGCTTCGCGCTCGACCTTATCCATTATGCGTTGGATGGTGCCTGCGTTATCACAGACGGGGCTTGTGTTCGGCATGCACACGACAGAGGTGAAACCACCTGCTGCTGCCGCTTCGGTGCCGCTACGGATATCCTCTTTGTGCGTCTGACCTGGGTCGCGAAAGTGGACGTGGATATCGACTAAACCTGGGGCGACGACGAGGCCTGTCGCATCGACTAGGGTGGCGTCGGCCTCTTGTGCTTTACTAATACTATCGACGATTTTCCCATCGACAGCAAAAATGTCACCGACTGCATCACGTTGATTAGCGGGATCAATGACCCTACCGTTTTTAATCCAAAGTATGTGACTCATTATAGTGTTTCTCTATTCCAGTGTCTTAATATTTTATACGGGCAGCTCGATGGCTTGCTTGTGATAGGCGCAAGAGCAGAGGTGGAGAATTGCCATCCGGACGACGATACCGTTGGTCACCTGTTGCAGAATCACGGACTGGTCGGAGTCGGCCAGTTCGGAGTCGATCTCAACACCTCGGTTGATAGGGCCCGGATGCATGATGATCGCCCCAGGTTTAAGCCATGAGGCTCGCTCCTTGTTTAGACCGAAGGAACTGGTGTATTCACCAATTGAGGGGAAGTGAGTGGCGGTCTGTCGCTCGTGCTGGATTCGGAGCAGCATGACCGCGTCGGCACCTTCTAGCGCTGGCTGTAGCTTGTGGCTTACGGTGACTCCCATTGCTTCGAATGCTTTTGGCACTAGCGTGCTAGGACCAGCAATGGTAACTTTGGCCCCCAGCTTTTGCAGGCAGATGATATTAGATCGAGCGACTCGGCTAAAAAGAATATCACCGAGAATGGTGATCCTCTTGCCGTCGAGTGAGCCGAATTTTTCCAATAGAGTGAAGGCATCAAGAAGCGCTTGCGTGGGGTGAGAGTGAGCGCCGTCACCTGCATTGATCACTGGGATGTCGACGACTTTGGACAAATAATTGGGCGCACCCGAAGCAGAGTGGCGCATAATGATGATGTCTGCCTTGAGCGCTTCCATGTTACGCGCAGTATCACGAAGAGTCTCTCCCTTGGTCAGGCTACTCGCACCTCCTGTTACAGTGATTGTATCTGCGCTGAGTCGGCTGGCAGCCACCTCGAAGGCGAGCCGCGTTCGAGTGCTTGGCTCTAGAAAAAGATTCACCACTGTGCGGCCGTTGAGGTAGGGCTGCTTCATGTTATCCGCTTCCATCGCCTTCTTGAAGGCAGTCGCGGCGGTAAAAATCGTCTCAACCTCTTCACGGGAGAG
The DNA here is from genome assembly GCA_009886465.1 of Opitutaceae bacterium. GTDB lineage: Bacteria > Verrucomicrobiota > Verrucomicrobiia > Opitutales > Coraliomargaritaceae > Thalassobacterium. Next base: position 17,262 of record QXZH01000131.1, on the reverse strand, counting down.
AGGCTCCACATCGATCAAATCTTTTCGGTTCCAGGATAGGCTTTGGCTCATGAGTTTTATAATAAGGCTCCGAAGTCGGAAATCTGAGCCGTCTTGAGGAAAGGGCAACGAGAAATCTGGATAAATATTTGAGCGTAGAGCTTCAATTTTGACGCCCGCAGCTGTTAGTTACTTTACTTCGATCGTCTTTAAGCGTGAAGCCTCTACCTTAATCGCAGCCCCAAATTCGCGCAGGCGAGAATATCGAATGCTTTTTGACTGTGGTCGAGTAGTTTACCAAGGTCGCGCAAGGTTAGCAGGCTGAAAGTGATAGCGGACTCGTCGACGTAGATGTTCAGATCTAGTTTTGGCAGCTTGAGCTCGAAGGCGCTACCATCTGGCTCATAGGTCATCGCTTTGGCCAGTTCGGGAATGTCCTCCAGTGTGTCGATCTTATCTTCGATCTGTATCGGACTGGCGAATTCGACGATCAGATGGTCGCAGTGGTGAGTGAAGCAATTGTGGAAGCGGGGATCAGTCGCGATCTTCTCCGTGTGAAGTGCCACGATCTCGGTAGTCAATAAATAGTTTTTCGGGTCTTGGGGGCATTGATCGACTCGTATTTGGAGGTCGAAATCGGGTGTTTTGATCCACGCAAAGCCGTCCTCGCAAGTATATTGAAAATCTCGCCGTTTGTAGCCAAAGAGGCTTTGAATGCTGGTAAAGAGACTGTCGGCAGTCTCTTTCACCTTAGATTGCCCTACCTTGCGAACGAAGCTTTGCGCGGCGTCGGTATGTCCGTCTGGCAAGTGGTGATGCTTTTGGTATCCGCCCAGCTTGCGTATGCGCCCGGGCGTTGTGCCGACGATGCGGTTCTGGTTTCCGGGTGAATTGACTGGGGGGTTCGCTTTGATGGCGACCAAGTTGAACTGGGTACAGAGCGAGTTCAATATTGGATATCGGCAACGAGAAGTTCAAATTAGTACTTTACAAGGTGCCCAGAAACCTGTGCTTTCCTCCACTTTCCCGAATTTCTCATGCAGAAAACACGCAAATCCATCGCAAAACGCTTCAAGAAGACAGGCACCGGTAAACTCCTGCGTCGTACACCAGGACACCGTCACCTCCTTCGCAATAAAAGTGTCAAGCAACGCCGCCGTGCAGGTAGCAGCAAATTGGTCGCTCCTGGCCAACGTGCGAACCTCATCCGTGGTCTGCCTTTCGCTTAAACAATCAAGAAGACTGTTTTAATAATATTAACTCACGCTAGTCGGGTAACATGAAAATGGGCGACCCAACAGCGACCTAAACGAGAGATAACACAACATGCCTAGAGCCACCAATGGTCCCGCGACGCTTGCTCGTCGTAAAAAAGTTCTGAAAAAAGCCAAAGGCTATTTTGGAAATAAATCACGTCTTTTTCGCTACGCTAAAGACGCCGTCGATCGCGCCGAAGTCTACGCTTACCGTGATCGTCGCAAAAAGAAGACCGAGTTTCGTCAACTCTGGATCGTCCGTATCAACGCGATTTGCCGTAACAATGGCATCAACTATAGCCGTTTTATCAACGGGCTGAAGAAAGCAAACATCGACATGGATCGTAAACAACTCTCCGAGTTAGCGATTCACGACGAAGCTGCTTTCCTTGTGCTCATCGAGAAGGCTAAAGAAGCTCAGGCTGCTTAATTAGGCAGTTAGAGTAAGTGATTACTTTATGAAGGTCGATTCCCTACAGGGAGTCGGCCTTTTGTATGTATTCCACTAAGCTAGTGGCTTAGCATGTGATACCCCTGCAATCTTGACTTTGAAGTCATAATAACTTTGAGTATTCAAAGTATGAATTTCTATAGATCAACACTTTGCTCAATATCTGTATTTTTGATAAGCCACTTCCTCTTGGGCTGCTCAGGAGAGCCGGATGTTAGCTACGATACAGATGGATCTGCTGAGCCTTACAAAATTGTCTGCACGGTTGGCATGATCACCGACATTGTCGGCAACCTGGCTGGTGACTACGCCGAGGTGGAAGGTATCATAGGCGAGGGCATTGACCCGCATCTTTACAAACCGACTCGTGGCGATGTGATCAAGTTGAGTCAGGCCGATGTGGTTTTTTATAACGGTCTCCTGCTTGAAGGAAAAATGACCGATGTACTCGTAGGCATCGCTTCAAAGGGTAAGCTGGTCAAGGCCGTGACCGAAGCCATTCTTGAGGAGACCGACTACCTTTTGGAAAAAGATGACGGCTCGGCATACACCGACCCGCATGTGTGGATGGATGTCTCAGGCTGGCTCCGCGCGATACCTGTGGTCGCGGAAACTTTAGCCGTCTACGATCCTGAAAATACCCAGGCCTATCGTAGTAAGGCTGCCGTATACGCCGAGCAACTCGAAGCACTCGACGCATACGCTAAAGAGGTAATGTCAACAATTCCGGAGTCGCAGCGTGTTCTCATCACGGCGCATGATGCCTTTCAATACCTCGGTCGCGCATACGGTATTGAGGTAAGGGGTATCCAAGGTATGAGCACCGAGTCTGAAGCGGGCGTCCGCGATCTTGAAGATTTAGTCGACTTCATCGTTGAGCGCCAGATCCCTGCCGTCTTTGTCGAAAGCTCGGTGGCGGATAAAAACGTCCGTGCCTTGGTCGAGGGGGCCCGTGCCCGTGGGCATGACGTCATTATTGGCGGATCTCTTTTCTCCGATGCGATGGGGCAAGCCGGCACCTACGAAGGCACCTACATCGGTATGATTGATAGCAACGTCACCACCATCACCAATGCTCTCGGCGGCCAAGCTGCGGGCTTTCGCGAAGTAGTGACTGGCGAGTAATCGATCGATGATGAGCCAAACATCCGATTCATTTATGCAAATTGAACAGACTGGGATCTCCTCAAAGTCGTTGCCGCTTAAGATCCGGGATCTTACGGTGGCCTACCACCGCAAACCAGTGATCTGGGATATCGATCTCTCGATTCCTGAAGGGAAACTGGTTAGTATAGTGGGTCCCAATGGCGCGGGAAAGAGCACTTTAATCAAAGCCTGTCTCGACCTGATTCCCCGCAGCTCTGGCGAGGTTAGTATTTACGGTCAGTCCTATAAAAAAGCGCGCAAGCGGGTTGGCTACGTGCCGCAGCGTGAGAGTGTGGATTGGGACTTCCCGGTGAGTGCGCTCGACGTAGTGGCGATGGGTACCTATGGAAAACTTGGTTGGTTCCGTCGCGTGAGCAAGCGCTCAAAGGCGCTTGCTATGGAGGCGCTTGAACGTGTGGGGCTCGCGGACTACGCGCATCGCCAGATCAGCCAACTCTCGGGAGGGCAGCAGCAGCGAACCTTTCTCGCTCGCGCGCTTGTGCAGGATGCGGATATCTATTTCATGGATGAACCTTTCGCCGCAGTGGATGCCGCGACAGAGCGTGCCATCGTCGAACTACTCAAAGAATTGCAGAAGCGGGGTAAGACTGTCCTCGTCGTACACCATGACCTTGCCACCGTAACACAGTATTTTGATTGGACCGTTTTGCTCAATATGCGCGTTGTCGCGGCGGGACCAACCGACGAGGTCTTTACCCAAGAGAATCTCCGCCGCACCTACGGCGGTAAGCTGACGCTATTCACCCAAGCAGCCAACGAGGTCGTGCAGTCGCGATGAACGCGCATCGTTGTATCTGTTTTATGCAAGATCACTATGCCTGAGTTAGCAGACATTTGGAACGTTCTCTTTCTCCGCGATTACAACACGCGCCTAGTTGTGATTTGTACGATGCTACTGGGTTGTGCCTGCGGACTCATGGGTGGCTTTCTGCTTTTACGTAAGCGCTCCTTAATGGGGGACACACTCTCGCACGCGACACTGCCAGGCGTTGGTTTATCCTTCATCCTCGCGGTTGCACTGGGTGGGGATGGAAAGTCGTTGCCCATATTACTGGGGGGTGCGGCCATCACGGGGGTAATCGGATGCGCGGCGGTGCTCTTTATCCGTGAGCAAACACGAATCAAAGACGACGCAGCGATGGGTATCGTACTCAGTGTGTTCTTCGGGGCAGGCATTGCTATTCTTGGTGTGATCCAGACGATGCCCGAGGGGAGCGCGGCTGGTTTGGAATCATTTATCTATGGCAAGACAGCATCGATGGTGATGAGCGATTTCCAAATCCTCGTGTTCGTCACAATTTGTGTGATTACTTGTTCATTGTTGCTTTTTAAAGAGTTTCGCCTGCTGTGTTTCGACGAAACTTTCGCGGCAGCGCTCGGCTGGCCAGTTAAGTTTCTCGACATTCTACTACTCGCGCTCATCACTGCCGTGACGGTAACTGGCTTGCAAGCGGTCGGCTTGATTTTAATTATCGCCTTTCTGATTACGCCTGCAGCGGCGGCGCGTTTCTGGACGAATCAGCTCGACCGCATGCTAGTGCTTTCTGCGCTGATTGGCGGTGCCAGTGGTTGGCTTGGTGCGAGTTTGAGTGCTTTCATCCCTCGTCTCCCCGCAGGTGCGGTGATCGTGCTTGTCGCGGCACTTTTTTTTGTGGTGAGTATGCTCATCGGAACGGAGCGTGGTGTGATGTTTCGTTTCTTGCGGCAGTCGCAATTAAAAAAGCGTATGGGACGACAGCATTTGCTTCGCGCGCTCTACGAAATCTTGGAGGGAGGTCGCGTGACCGAAGAATTGAATATTCGAACAGTTCCTTTTCGCCAGATTCGTGGTCGTCGTACTTGGAGTGATACGCAGCTACGGGACTATATACGTCGCGCTTATAATGAGGGGCTTGTCGAAGCTCCCAACAAAGTGGATTCTATTTTATTAACTAAAACCGGACTAGCCGAGGCGGCGCAAGTCACGCGTAATCATCGACTATGGGAAATGTATCTGATCGAGTATGCGGATGTTGCTACGAGTCGCGTCGACCGGGATGCCGACATGGTTGAGCACGTGCTTGGTGAGAAAATGGTCACGCGCTTGGAGAATAAATTACAAGCCTACCGTAGTGCCGGTAGCCTCGTGCCACAGAGTCCGCACCCGATCCATCCAGGAGACTGATCTTGAATTAAAAATTACAAATGGAGTGGTATAGCATAGATACATGGATCGTAGTCATCGGTGCTTTGGCGGCGGGTGCTTGTGCCTTGCTAGGCAACTTCCTCGTGCTTCGTAAGATGAGTATGATGGGCGATGCCATTAGCCATGCGGTGCTCCCGGGCTTGGCGATTGCCTTTCTGGTGACGGGTGCACGTGCCAGCCTGTCGATGTTTATAGGTGCGGCTATCGTCGGTGTTTTGACGGCTGTTTTTACTCAGTGGATCAGCCGTTTTGGTAAGGTCGATGAGGGCGCCTCTATGGGAATCGTCTTTACGACGCTCTTTGCGCTGGGGCTTTTGCTCATCGTGCAAGGAGCCGACCATGTCGACCTCGACCCGAGTTGCGTGCTTTATGGTGCGATTGAGTTGACCCCACTCGATGTTGTTTGGCGACCTACGCTCTATGGCTACTTTCTAGAAGTACCTAGGTCTGCCTTGGTTTTGGCAGGAGTCATCTTATTTAATGCAGTCTTTGTCGTGGCCTTTTTTAAAGAGCTTCGCATCTCGTCTTTCGATGCAGAGCTAGCAACGGCGATGGGTATTAATTCAAACCTAATGCATTATCTTTTAATGACACTCGTGGCTGTGACTACGGTGGCTTGCTTTGAAGCCGTGGGCAGTATAATCGTGATTGCGATGCTCATTGTGCCTGCGGCGACAGCGCATCTGCTCACGGATCGGCTCTGGTTGATGGTTGTGCTGAGTGTGCTGATCGCAATGGGTTCGGCTGTGCTGGGGCACTTGAGCGCCTTGATCGTGCCAGCCTGGTTCGGCTTTGCTGATACCTCTACCTCCGGAATGATGGCTGTAATGGCTGGGCTGATCTTTTCGACTGTGATGCTCTTTGCGCCTAAATATGGTGTGTTGCCAAGGCTTGTTCGAAAGACGAAAGCTGTGAGGTAAGCTCCGTTTTCTCCATGGCGCGTTTATTTACGGAGACAGCTCGATGTTTAACCTTTAAAAGCAAAAGCTGGAACTCCCTTTACCCCGAGGCCGTCGATGACGAATAATTTGCCTGCATCAGGCTCGTCGAGGTCGGCTTTGATGCCGGTGGTGACGAAGAGGCGGTCTAAGTTTTCACCGCCAAAGGTGCATGCAGTCGTCTCGATGCAGGGCAGGTCGACGCGCTGTAGCTCTTTGTCTTCTTGAGGATCGAAGCGCGCCACGCAAGCACCGTGGCAGAAAGCGACCCAGAGCATGCCGTCCGCATCGATCGTCATACCATCAGGTGAACTGTTGTAGCCGTGTGCCGCTGTTTCGACCACGACTCGCGCATTAGAAATAGCACCGCTTGCTAAGTCGTAGTCGTAAGCGCGAACATTTTGTGTGGGGGTGTCGATGTAGAACATCTTTGTGGCGTCAGCGTTCCAGCAGATGCCATTAGAGTTGGTCACCCCAGAGACTTTGAGCGAGAGCGAGCCATCAGTATCGAGGCAGTAGAGATTTGCGCTACCTGCATCTTTAACCATACTGATTGTGCCTGCCCAGAAGCGGCCTGCGGGGTCGCACTTGCCGTCGTTGAAACGGTTTTTACCGCGCATCGAAGCTTCGGGGTCGGCGAGCGCCGTCTTACTGCCTGTCTTTAAATTGAAGCGCACGTAACCGGTATCGCCAGCGTAGATAACTTCGTCGTCATTCTCGCTTGGGACAACGGTGCCAATGCGCTCGCCGATTTCCCATACGGTCTCTTCGTTCGTGTCGGGGTTAAGGCGGAGAAGTTTATTTCCTGCGATGTCGACATAGAAGAGTGAATTACCCCACCAGATAGGACCTTCGCCCCATTGTGATATTCGTTTTCCGATCGTTTTGATAGTTGGTGTCATCACGGGTAAATAATGGATGCTCGGTTAAGTCCTCGCCACTAATTTTATGTAAATCTACTCTGTTGGCTCTATAGCAAAGCCATCTTTACTGTCATTAACTGTCCAGCCTTTCGCTAGAAGTTCGTCGCGAAATTCGTCGGCTTTGACCCAGTCTTTGGATTGCTTTGCGTCCCAACGGGCTTGGGCTAAAGCGATTATTTCCTCTGGTGCATCAACGTGCTTGGCTTCGATAGTAAAGAGTTTAAGCCCGAGGGCGTAGAGTAGACTACCAAATGTTCGGAGCATCGCCCGAGCTGCGTCTGCTTCGAGCGAGGCGGCGGGGTTCGAACCAATCACACCGAAGATCGCGCCGAGGCAGGCAGCCGTGTTGAGGTTGGTGCGTAGCGCGTCCCATGCTTTGGTCAGGCGCCCGAAGTCTTCTGGCGCGCTGGCAACCACGTAAGTGGCATTAAACTGATCGCTCGTCTCCCCGGTTTTAGCGAGTAGAGTTTCCGCGAAACGCTCAAAACGAGTCAGCGCACTTTGTGAAGCGTGTAGCCCGTCGAATGTAAAGTTGAGCTGTTGTCGATAGCTGCCTGCGATGAGTGTGTAGCGAACGACCATTGGGCTGAAGCCTTTCTCTCGAAGGTCGTTCAGTGTGTAGAGGTTCCCGAGGCTCTTCGACATCTTGGCTCCTTCCACCATAAGGTGAGCGCTGTGGAACCAGTGCTTACAGAAGTCGTGCCCGTGTGCACATTCGGACTGAGCGATCTCGTTCTCGTGGTGAGGGAAGCAGAGGTCGATACCGCCGCCGTGCAAGTCGATCGTTTCGCCGTCGAAGGCGCTATCAACCATGGCAGAGCACTCTAGGTGCCATCCCGGGCGCCCTTCGCCCCAAGGGCTGCTCCAATAGTTGTCGCCGTCGCCATCCTTGCGTGATTTCCAGAGTGCAAAATCGCTCACTGACTCCCGATCATACTCGTCCGCGTCATTGACCTCGCCGGCGGAGTTTTCAGTCTGAGTTTTGAGTTCGCGCTGTTTGAGGCGCGAGAGGCGACCGTAGTCTTCGAAAGATCCGACCCGGAAATAAACAGAGCCATCATCCGTCGCATAAGCGTTGCCTTTTTCGATGAGCTTCTCGACCAGCGCGATCTGCTGGGGTATGTGCGCCACAGCGCTCGGTTCTATGCTCGGCGCGAGCATATTGAGCGCTTCGCAATCGGCATGAAATTTTTCTGTCCAGTGTGCGGTGAACTCGATCAGGCTTTTACCTTCTTCGAGTGAGCGCCGGATTGTCTTATCGTCGAGGTCGGTAATGTTACGCACGTGTTTGACCGCCATACCATCGACTTCTAATACACGGCGAAGTGTGTCTTGAATGAGAAAAGTACGGAAATTCCCTATGTGCGCGGGGCCATAGACAGTAGGACCACAGCAATAGAAACGCAAAGTATCTGAACTCGTTGGAGCGAGTAGCTGAATGGATCGACTTAGAGTATCGTAGAGTTCGACGGACATTTGTAGATTGCTTGTGGAGATTTACGTGTTGAAAGATGTGCCCTTTCAGGTGTAACTGCCAATAGAAATCTACCTTTAACCATGACTAATGAATTCAAACTCGATCTAAATCGACGACCGCGTCGTATGCGGCGGACGGCTTCTTTGCGAGCGCTTGCTTCTGAGACGGAGGTTCTACCGCAGCATTTGATCCAGCCAGTCTTTGTTATAGAGGGGGAGGACCCTCCAGAGGCAATTGACTCGATGCCAGGCATATCTAGGCTTTCGATCAAAGATACGGTCGCAGAATGTCGTGAACTGCACGCGCTCGGTATTTCGGGTGTCGCACTTTTTCCTAAACTCGATGAGAGCCTCAAGTCGGACGATGGTCGAGAGGCTTTGAATCCAAACACTCTCGTGCTACGTGCGATCCGTGCGATCAAGGCTGCGGTGCCTGAGTTTACGGTGATCACTGATCTGGCGCTTGATCCTTACACGGAGCATGGGCACGACGGACTCTGGGATGCAGCAGCGCAAGATCTTGCCAATGATGCTACGGTTGAGGTGCTGACCGAGATGGCGTTATTGGCTGCCGAGGCGGGCGTCGATATGGTGGCCCCTTCGGATATGATGGATGGTCGTGTTGGCGCGATTCGTGCCGCGCTGGATGATAACGATTTTGAAAAGACGGCCATTATGGCTTACTCCGCAAAATTTGCTTCGGCCTTATACGGTCCTTTTCGTGATGCGGTCGGCAGCGCCAGTAATGCAGGCTCTCGTAATTTAAATAAGCGCACCTATCAATTGAATCCTGCCAATCGCCGCGAGGCCTTGGTTGAGATCGCTCTGGATGAGGAAGAAGGTGCCGACGTGCTCATGGTTAAACCGGCTGGGCTCTATCTCGATATTATTCGCGAAGTGCGCGAAGAGACCGAGTTGCCACTCGCTGCTTATCAAGTGTCGGGTGAGTATGCACAGATTATGGCCGCGGCTGAGAAGGGCTGGCTCGATTTAGAGAGCTGCCGCGACGAATCGCTACTCGCGATTAGGCGGGCAGGCGCAGATATGATTTTGACGTATTTTGCGAAGGCATTTGTGCAAGGATAGCGCGGAAGTTTGATCGCACCCAAGAGTAAGATGGGGCGACTCAGGCCTAAGTAAGCACAGGCGCCACTCTTATTTATGGATTTAAAAAACCCACTAGCCGTTCGGCGGTCACACTGCCAATTCCTTCGACCTGCGTGAGTTGATCGACTTTCGCATTACGCAGTTTCTCGAGCGAACCGAAGTGTTGTAGCAACTGTTGTTTACGCTTCGTTCCGAGGCCTTTGAAATCGTCTAGGATGGACTCTTTCAGGCGCTTGCTGCGTAATTCGGCGTTGAAACTGTTGGCAAAATGGTGAGCTTCGTCGCGGATATGCTGAAGCAGGCGCAGTGCGGGATCGTGATGAGCTAGGTTGAGCGGTTCACGGCCGTCACTGTAGATGACCGTCTCGTTGCGCTTGGCTAGACCGATTAGCTCGGGCGGCTCTAGACCTTGACTGAGGAATGCTTTGAGCGCGGAAGTAACTTGCCCCGCACCTCCGTCTATGACGATTAGGTCAGGAAAGGCTTTGCCCTCTTCATGCATGCGACGGTAGCGGCGACCGACCACCTCTTCCATCGCGCGGAAGTCATCGTTACCGACGAAGCTCTTAATTTTGAAGCGGCGGTAACTTTTGCGATCAGGCAAGCCGTCCTTAAATGCGACCATCGAGGCCACGCAAAAACTACCCGAGATGTGGGAGATATCGAAACACTCCATGCGGCGAGGTTCTTGGGCAATGTGGAGTTTTTCCTTTAGGCTTTTGACGACTTGGCGATGATTGTGCGTGCCGACTAGGTTGCGCTCAAATTTACGGGTACGGCTAGCGGTGCGTTGTAGGGCATCGATACGGTCACGAAGTGAAGCGGCTTCTTCATAGCGTTTCGCTGCGGAGGCGGCTTTCATCTCGGTCTTCAGCTCAGAGAGCCACTCGCGGGCTTTCCCTTCTAAGAACTCGCAGGCTGCTCCTAAACGCTCGGTGTATTGCTCAGCGGTGATCTCGTTGTCGTGCTCGTAGATTTCGGCGCGGGCGTCATCGTAAAGGCGCCAGCGACCGTCGGGTAGTTCTACGGGGGAGGCATCGCTGAGAAGGATGCCAAATCTACGCCGTAGCTCTGTGAGTGTTTTGCGCAAATGGCTGGAGTGTGCGAAGGGGCCGTAGTAGCGAGAATTACTGTCGGTGCGGTTACGCGTTAGCCGGAAGCGAGGGAGTGATTCACGTGGGTCGATACGAACGAGGAGGAAGCGCTTGTCGTCCGTAAAGTCGGTATTGTAGCGGGGCTTGAACTTTTTGATCAGTTGCCCTTCGAGTAGCAATGCCTCTGCTTCGGAATTGACGGTGATGATCTCGAAGTCGTGGATCAGGTCGAGCATGGCACGCACCTTTGGCTGCGCGACCGTCATCTTGCGCGAGGCTTGGAAGTAAGTGCTGACGCGCTTCTTTAAGTCCTTGGCCTTACCCACATAGATAACCTGCCCGATACGATCTTTCATCTGGTAAACTCCCGGCTTATGAGGGAGGCGGCGGACTTTTTCTTTTAACTGGGCTTTGGGTCCTTCGGGCATTTTTAGAATCTTACATTTCGTTTGCAGTTCTGCTTAAGCTGCACTCTTTTTAAGTAATCACTATGTCTAAAACGCCAATTGTCGAAGTAATCAACTTTGGAGATGAACTACTCGTCGGAATTCGAGAGAACTCGCACCTCACCTACCTAGGCGCGCAGCTGGCTAGATACGGTCTGCCTATCCGCCGCAATCGCGTGATTACAGACGAGTCGGAAGAGATCAAACGTGCCTTTCTCGAGGCTTGGGCGAACTCGGATATCGTCATTACTACGGGTGGCCTCGGTCCGACTGCAGATGATATGACACGGGAAAAAATTGCCGAAGCGCTGGGTGCGGAGCTTGTTTTCGAACCAGAAATCGAAGCGCTCATTCAGGCACGTTTTAAAGTGGTCGGTCATTCCATGGCAGACCATCACCGGAAGCAGTGCTACCGCTTTGTTGATGGCGAGGTGCTTCATAACGAGCGCGGAACGGCACCCGGTATGGCTTATCAGTGCGATGGTAAGATTTTGATCATGCTGCCTGGCCCCACTAATGAGCTGATCCCAATGTTTGAGAAAGAGGCCATTCCCATGCTCCAAGCACTCGGTGCGCTGAGCGAGGAAGAAGCTTACCTTCAGATCCGCACCTTTGGTTCAGGTGAGTCGAGTGTGGAAGAAACAATGCAGCCTATTACCAAAGCCTATCCCGATTTGTCCGTGGCCTACTGTGTGCACTACGGCATCGTCGATGTGCGTCTGAGCTCGCTTGATCGTAAGCTGAGCATGGAGCAACTCAAGGCCATTGGGCAAGAAGCCTGCGTGCTATTGGGGGAGGATTTCGTCTGTTTCGGTCACTGTTCACTCGCAAAAGTCGTTTTTCATGAGCTACGTGCGCTTGATCGCTCCCTCGCCATCGCCGAGTCTTGCACCGGTGGTATGCTATGCGATGCCTTTACGAATTTATCGGGTGCTTCCAAGGTCTTCGTTGGCGGGGTCGTTTGCTATGCGAATGATGTGAAAGTCTCTAAAGTGGGTGTGCCCGAATCGATCATCGAACAGCACGGCGCCGTCAGTGCCGAATGCGCCATTGCAATGGCCTCTGGTATCGCCGAGCGCCTCTCGACTGATTATGGCCTCAGTGTGACCGGCTTCGCGGGGCCTGATGGTGGCAATGAACAAAATCCCGTCGGCACCATTCACTTAGGCTATCATTCGCCTGTCGGCGTGTGGTGTAAAACAGTTCGTTACGCGGGTGGCAGACTCGACGTTAAAGCACGTGCCGTTCACGCTGCGCTCGACTGGATGCGCCGAAAATTGCGCGAGAATAAAGTAGCTGAGTTCCTTAGTTGCGGCGAGCGGGACTAAGGCGAGCACGCCACGATAAAATAGTACGAGCAAGTTACGCTCGCCCGCATTCCGTCTTGCGCTCTTTAAAGTGGTCTCCGAGACTGAGCGCCTTCATGCCAGCGAAGCCATTTACATTTATCTGTGGGGACGACGATTACCTTGTTACGGAAAAGGGTAAGTCTTGGTTTACTGAGCAGACAAAGGACTTGATGGATGATCTTTCGAAGGAGGTCGTTGATGGGCGTGCTGCGAATGTCGCGGAAGTCGAGGATGCGATCAACCGCTTCACCAGCGCCGCGCAGACGCTCTCTCTCTTTGGCGAGCGCAAGGTTGTGTGGCTTAAGGATGTCAATTTTATGGCCGATAGTCCAACGGGTCGTGCGCAAGGCACCCTCGATTTACTCGATAATTTAAAAGCGATGCTCGAAGGCCTCGATGCGACGAGTGTGGGTGTTTTGATTACCGCACAGCCTGTCGATAAGCGCCGTACTTTTTTTAAATGGTGCCAGAAAAATTCTGATTTTACCGCGATGGCTGCGGGTAAAGACACCGCGCAGACTTGTGCCGCTTTGATCGCTGAAGAGTGCACTCAGGCGGGCAATACGATGACGCGTGCTGCGATTGAATTGCTCATCGGGAAGGTCAACGGCAACACCCGGCTGATCGTTGAGGAGACGCGTAAGTTACTGACCTTTGCAGGGGAGGGGGCTGAACCTATTAGTGAGCGCCTCGTGACTGATCTTGTGCCGAACTTCGGAGATGCTGACTTCTTCGAAGCAGCGGACGCTTTTTACTCGCTCAAACTTTCTTGGACGCTCGAGGCGCTGCGCCGTCACTTTTTTACCCAGAGTGAATCGCGGCCATTACTCGGCAGTCTTCAATCGCGTAATCGCTTGCTCATTCAGTTGCGTGTTTTACTCGATGCAGGTGCGATTCGCCTGGGTGGCCGCGGCATCTCCAAGAGTGATCTGGAATCGGCTGCCCGCACCTATGGGCAGCATTTTGGTGATAGCGAAGAGAAGAGTAATTTGAATGTCTTCACCCAGAATCCGTGGTATCTGGGTCGACTTGCGGAGACGGCGAATAAGGTGCCCTTGAAAAAGCTGATCGATTTTCAGATTGCGTTCACCGAGGCCTTCGAGGCCATTATCGAGCGTCCCAATGAGCAGGGAGAAGTCTGCCGTGAACTAGCCATCCGCTGTCTCAGCTAGCTTTCCGGCAAGGGTTTTACACTTTTGAGTGCGCTCGATTAAAAGCGCTAACAAGTGCGTGTAAGCCCGCTAACTCGATGTTCGCATTGATGCCGCAACCGAAGCTAACAGAGCCATCGTCATTTTTAATCTGTATATAGGCCGCAGCTTCCGTTTTCGATCCGCCTCCAATCGAGTGCTGTCGGTAATCGAGTAGTTGGAAGTCTTTGTAGCCCTCTTGCTCAAGTGCATCGACGAAGGCGCTGATGGGGCCATTGCCTGTTCCAGTGACCTTATTTGATTTTCCATTCATGCAAATCTCGGCATCGACTTTGACCTCTCCTGACTGGGAAAAGTCCTCACGTTCAATCGATAACAATTCCATGGGTGCTTCCAAGTTAACATACGCTTGCATGAAAACCTCGTGAACCTCATCCGGTGAGAGCTCGCGACTCCCTTTGTCAGCGGTCTCATTCACGACCATACCGACTTCGGGGTGCATTGCTTTGGGCAAATCGAGACCGAAGTCTCGCTCTAAAATGTAGGCGACGCCCCCCTTGCCGCTTTGGCTGTTAATTCGGATGATTGCCTCGTAGTCGCGCCCAATATCTGCAGGGTCGATCGCGAGATAGGGGACTTCCCAGCGTGCGCCCTCCGTGTCTTTCTTAGAGCGCAAATCCATGCCCTTCTTAATCGCATCCTGATGCGAGCCAGAAAATGCAGTAAAGACTAGATCTCCTGAGTAGGGGTGTCGGTCGTGTACCGTCATGCGAGTGATACGTTCATAGATCCTACGAATTTCTTCTAGTTCACTCAAATCAAGTGCCGAATCGACGCCTTGCGTGTAGAGGTTCAAGGCGACTGTCACGATATCGAGATTGCCTGTGCGCTCACCGTTACCGAAGAGGGTGCCTTCCACGCGGTCCGCTCCAGCCAATAGCCCAAGCTCCGTCGCCGCGATACCCGTGCCTCGGTCGTTGTGTGTGTGTAAGCTAATGTAGGCTTTATTGCGCTCCTTTAAATTGCGGCAAAACCACTCGATCTGATCGGCATGCACGTTGGGCGTCGCGACTTCGACGGTGGCGGGCAAGTTGAGGATGATCTTGTCATCCTCGGAGGGCGCCCACTCCGCCATAACAGCTTCGCAGACCTCGAGGGCGTAGTCTACCTCAGTGTCGGAGAAACTCTCAGGCGAGTATTGAAAGCGTATCTGCGTGCCAGGAATCGTTTCAACGAGGCTTTTGACCAAGCGAGTGCCTTCGACGGCGATGGCTTTGATTTCGTCCTTCGTTTTGTTAAAAGTAACGCGTCGCTGCACAGGCGAGGTTGAGTTATACAAATGCACGATCGCCTTTGAGACGCCTTCGAGGCTTTCAAAAGTGCGACGAATCAAATGTTCACGCGCCTGCACAAGTACCTGCAAAGTCACATCCGCAGGTATGCGTTTTTCATCCACTAAGCGGCGGATAAAGTTGAACTCCGTATCACTCGCGGAGGGGAAGCCGACTTCGATCTCTTTAAAGCCAATTTTGACCAAGAGTTCAAACATCTCCAATTTTTCGTTCACCGTCATCGGCGTAGCGAGTGCTTGGTTGCCGTCGCGTAGATCTACGCTTGCCCAGATGGGTGCATGAGTGATCGTCCTACTCGGCCATTGACGGTCAGGTAAATCGATTTGTGGGAAGGGTGTGTATTTAGTGATCTTGCCTTTTTGCATGGGGATCCTGGTTCAATAAAACCTAATAAAATGCATATTTGAGAAAAACGAAAGCGTATATCTTGATCGCTTCACCGTGAAAAAAATTCGAGGGCTTCCGTAAGTTGTATTAAACATAGTCTTTTTTACTGCGATTAGAAGGCATACTTGAGTCTTGTTTGTCTGGTAAATACCCCCCATTGATTACCCTGTGTCAGAGACTACTTCCATTCTAAAAGGTCGCACCATCCTACTTGGCGTCACTGGATCGATCGCTGCATTTAAGGCGGCGGACATCACCAGTCGCTTAAGCGAGGCAGGTGCGGATGTGTTCCCGATTATGACGGCGGGTGCCTGCAGCTTTATCCAGCCGCTTACCTTACAGACCCTTTCGCGTAATCCAGTCGCCTCCGACATCTGGAACGAGGGTGAGAGCTGGCAGCCCGGGCATATCGACCTCGCTGACCGTGCAGACCTCCTGCTGGTCGCTCCAGCCAGCGCACACTGTATCGCTCAATTCGCTCACGGACTCGCGCCGGATTTGTTGACTTCGATCCATCTCGCCACGGCTGCGCCTGTTATGATCGCGCCAGCCATGAATGGTAAGATGCTGACACATCCTGCTACGCAGGCAAATATCGCCACCCTGCGTGAGCGCGGCTGCCACTTTATAGAACCTCAGAGCGGTATGCTAGCATGTGGCTACGAGGGAGAAGGTAAATTAGCCGCCGTGGAGACAATCGTCGATTCCGTCATTAACTTCTTTCAAAAAACTTAGTTCCACTGAATCGAAAACGAAGAAACCTTTTGGCGTGCACTTCGTCTCAAAAATTCAGCTCCGATACGCCCCACGGTTCATCACGTGATAGACGGCTAGTGAGTATTTCAATACGTGAGCTGCCCGGCATAATAGAATTCGCAGAATGTGCCCAGATCCTTTTGAAACCTTTGGGTTGAAGCCCTTCAAAAGAAAAAGGCCCCTCCAAATGGAGAGACCTTTTGAGAAAGATTGTAATTTAGAATTATTTTACCGAACGGCGACGAACCATCACTGAAGCGAGTGCAAACATGCCCGCGAGGAGGGCGTAGGTGTTAGGCTCGGGCACTGGAGCTACTCCAAAACCGCTTAGTCCGCCAGACCCACTAGGATTTGTTGAAATTGTGCTAAATCTTGTGCTAGGGTCTGAAAATCCTACCAATCCAGTTCCTGTGATGGTTCCCCCCTCTATGAGAGCTATGTTTTGATTTTTTGTGCTCACACCATTAGCAGACCATTCAGAGCCTGGATCTGTTCCTGCTATGCCGAACGTGTCTAAAGTGCTTCCACCAAGTTGCAGGACTAGAGCATCATCACCATTGAATGTGAATCCCTCAGTAAAAAACTGTATCACTCCTACACCGAATGTAGTGTTCAAGTAATTACCTATGTCCGAGGTGCCTATTACAATTACCTCTCCAGCACTCATTGTGCCTGAGGTGAGGGTGAAATCAGAAGACGGCGCCGCGCCGTTGGTGCCTTTTAAAATGTTAAGACCAGTAACAGAGAAGTCTACAGTTGAGGTCGAGTGGTTCCATAATTCTACTCCTTTGGGAGTAGTTCCAGAATTTGTTTCTGCATACTGGCTAAAGACAATTTGTCCTTGAACCGCTATGCTAAAGCCAGCACTGAGCGCAATAGCTACAATTATAGTTTTAATTTTCATATAAGTCGAAGTCTAGATGTTGGGGTAGTTTTTAAATTTAAGAATAAATAAAAATATTAATAGGCGATAGTTACAAAATTAGGACAATTGCGTTTATTATTTGTATAGCTAATCGCTTACCATATTTGAAAAATGTTAGATTTTTACCTGCATTTCCAGCATTATTTTCCGCTTGTGATCAATTTTACTAGTAAACGGGGGGTTTATCAGTGATTAATGCACAAATCGCTCATTTTTTTTAAAGAGTTCACCCTATTCTAGCTCAATCGCAAAGTTAACCCCAGTAATGCCGGCGGCGGAGACGGCGTCCATCACGCGAATGATGATGGCATGCTTGGTCT
>QXZH01000130.1 GCA_009886465.1 Opitutaceae bacterium | reverse complement strand
CCTCCAATTGTCACCTCTCCTGATGTGGCACTAGCGTTGAACCCCACGAAGACAATTAAATCATAAGTCGATGCAAAAGAATTAACCTCATTAAATGTTACCGCTGAGTTTAAAGTAGTATTACCACCAGCATAAATTCCTGACTTATACGCTGTGTTGTTCACCGCGGCATTACCAAAATGGGTCATTGCACTGTTGACGACAGAAGTTGCGTCAACCAAAGATGCATTTCCATTACTATCCGTGAGATCCGACAAACTCCCGCTGGAAATAAGTATGTTGTTCCAATTAGACACGACAGTAGAAGTGCCCGAACCGTCATAATCAACGAGGCCAAATGTTTCAGCGCCAGTAAGGTTATCACTCCAACGATTTCCGTTGGATCCATCTTGGTCATAATTAACAAAGTTGACGTTAATTGAGTAGGCACTCGCAGAAAATGCTAATCCAATCGTTAGTAGTGTGGTAATAAACAGTGTTTTTTTCTTCATAATTTAATCTGGGGGAATTGATGCTCGGGATGTGATTTGATACCATTTGTTAAAGCTTCCATTAGCTACTGTTACTCTATTTTAGGATATCAAGAACTTTTGCTCACATAACCATCGAACGAACATTTTCGACAAATTAACAAACATTACGCTGATTTTAAATGTTTAGTAATTCTTACAGGCAACTCATATTGCAATTCATCTGATTTGAGATTTTTAATGGCAATAATGTCTACAAAACTTTTCTAGAGAATGGCTCCCTGATTAGTATTGAAAAACCTAAACCAGATAATCTCACAATGACCGAACGTATGAAACAACCCAACTTCATCATTATTTACGCCGACGACCTTGGCTTCGGAGACCTCACTTGCTACGGTGCATCCGAATTACCGACACCGAATCTCGATCAAATGGCGACTGAGGGTATACGCTACACCAATAGCTACGCGACTGCCGCCACCTGCACTCCGTCGCGCTACAGTCTCCTCACCGGTGCTTATCCATGGCGCAATAAGAATGCTAAAATCCTACCTGGAGATGCACCGATGATCATTGGTAAGGACGAACGTACCCTCCCGGGCACACTCCGCACAGCAGGCTATAAGACGGCCGTGATCGGTAAATGGCACATCGGCCTAGGTGATGGCACCATTGACTGGAACGGGAAGATCAGCCCTTGCCCACTCGATGTAGGCTTTGATCAGTCCTATGTTATGGCGGCGACAAACGATCGTGTCCCTTGCGTATTTGTTGATGGCCGAAAAGTTGAAAACCTCGACCCAAATGACCCGATCTCAGTAGTTTACGGCGGCGATAATCCATTCCCTGAAGTGCCGACGGGCAAAACCAATCCCGAAATACTGACCATGAAGCACAGCGATCAGCAGCACTACGATACAATCGTCAATGGTGTTGGGCGTATCGGTTTTTGTCGGGGCGGAAAGTCCGCGACTTGGGACGACGAATCTATGTCTGAAGTGTTTCTTGAACGTGCCAAGAACTTCGTCACCGAAAACAAAGAGCAACCCTTCTTTCTTTACTATGCACTGCATCAACCGCATGTGCCCCGCATCCCGAGCCCACGTTTCGCGGGCTCCACCGGTAAAGGCCCGCGCGGCGACGTGATTGCCGAGCTCGACTGGTGCGTCGGCGAAATACTCGCACATCTTAAAGCACAAGGACTGGACGAAGACACCATAGTCGTCTTCTCTAGCGACAACGGCCCAGTGCTTGATGACGGTTATGATGACAACGCTCGCGAAAAGTGCGGCTCGCACAAGCCCACTGGCCCACTGCGTGGGGGCAAGTATAGTATGTTTGATGGCGGATCAAGAGTGCCGATGATAGTACGCGCGCCAGGGCGCGTCCAAGCTGACACGGAAAACTCAGCTCTATTTAGCCATGCCGATTTCCTTAGCAGTTTTGCTCAGATAGCTGGTGCTAAATTTCCAGTTCAGGAATCCGCTGACAGCCAAAATATGGCTGAGGTATTACTTGGTAATGATTCCATCGGGCGCGGCAACTTAGTCACTGAGGGCATTGGTTCAAAAACAGTCCTTCGCCAAGGAAAATGGGTATATATCCCGCCACACGAGGGGCCACAACTGTTTGCTGATAAAGGAATCGAAACTGGTAACGATCTAAGGCCACAACTATATGATATGGATATTGATATTGGTCAGCGCGACAATGTCGCAGCCAAAAATATACAAAAAGTAAAAGAATTGGATTCGCTATTGGAACAGGTACATGGGGATACACCCCCCGAAGGTCACTCACGAGTTGATGTTTGTTCGTTTTAAAATAGATTAATGGCTTAATGTGACTGCCGCACCAAGTAGGCTTAAGGATTTAAAGCCTGAAATAGTATGAATACCCGCACATATTATTAATCGTTACCCCGCAATAGAACTTTCATGGTAATCCTTATTAGGACACTATCGATGCAGAAAAATACCCTTATTTTATTCCTATTTAGTTTATCACTTGGTAATCTTATAGGAGCTCCTGGCGACACTGCAGGATCCAAAATCCCAAATATAGTGTTTATCTTTGCAGACGATCTCGGTGTGGGAGATGTTGCCTACTACCACGAGTATTTCATCAATCAAGGAATGGTTTCACAAAGCCACTTTAATTATGATGGCACTTCACCGGAAACTGTGATCCCAACTCCCAATATGGATCGTATTTGCGCGGAAGGCATGATCTTTACTGACGCACAACTTCCCGCATCGCTGTGTGCACCAAATCGTTTCTGCGTTCTGACTGGCAATACAACGATTCGGTCTCGTGATAATGGCACATGGGGGCATACCGAAAGCTCAGGCCTAAACTATGGTGATGATCGATCAAGCCCATCAAACAAGTTAATGAGCTATGCCAATGGCGTCGTTGTTTTAGATGACAGCGGCAATCAAGTAACAGGCTTGATTAATGGCTACGGCGACCGGCGCAATGACCCGCACGACACTATTGGTGATATCCTACAAGCAGCTGGTTATCGTACAGGTTTCTTTGGTAAAATGCATATTGGTGGTGATTACTTCGACTGGGATGGTGATGTCCTGCGTAATAGCAAATTCGGGCAAGGAAGCGGACAAAGCCTAAACGCTTATGATGCTTATGATTTCAGCCAGCAATTTGACCAAGGCATGCTCGACCACGGTTTCGACTACACCTTTGTTAGCCCAGACGGAATACAGGGTAAACTATACATGTATTTCGAGAACGATCGCTACAAACCAATCGACTCCTTCGACCAAGTGGTCGAAGATTGGTGGCCTGGCTCATTAACCGCCTCGGCTATTGGTAATAGCTCTGTATTAAAGTATTTTGAAGAGACGCGATTCACTGGCACGGGTATGACCAGACCCTTTGCGGGAGCCTACTCTGCAAATACAGTTTATGATGATAAAGGTAAACTTGTTACTACCGCGGGCACCAGTGAGATGGTCAATACCCATGGTGAAATATACGCTATAGGCTTTGGCGATTCACGCTTTGATACCAGCGAGCATGGCCCTATTCTCGCCTATCATGCAGTGAAATTCATAGAAGAACATGTGACTGCGCAACCAGATCAACCCTTTATGCTCTTTTACGCAGCACCTGCAGTGCATGTGCCACTAACTCCTTCATTACATGCAAGGGATTCGACAGGCTTAGGTCCTCGCTCCGATTTTGTCGTCGATCTAGACCAGCAAATAGGTAAGATTCTGGAGGCGCTTGATACACTCAATATTGCCGACAATACACTTGTTATTCTTTCCAGCGATAACGGCGGTACGATGATTGGCAATGCAAGGAGTGAAACGTCAGAACGCCAGCATCCAAGCGGACCATGGCGAGGCGCTAAGAGCTCTATTTATGAGGGAGGTCACCGCGTTCCACTAGCACTTAAATGGGGCAACAATACTAATTTAAAATCCGTCATCAATCCAGGCACTGTCTGCGATCAACACGTCTCTGTCATCGATCTAGCTGCCTCACTCATGGATCTTACAGGTCAATCAACTGCAAGTAACCAACATCAAGATTCAATCAGCTTGTTGCCCTTGCTCATGAGTGAAACGCCTAGCAGTGCGAGCCCCATTCGCACCCATCATTTCTACACTATCAACAAGAGTACTGCATATAACAAATCAGTGCGTATTGATGATACTGATGGCAAATGGCTTTACCTCCTGCCTTACACGCATTCAGGCACTAACATGTTGCAGGAATTTGAACTTTATAATCTAGCAACAGACCCTGGACAGCAAATCAATCTTGTCTCTGGCTACACAGCTGTTGCAGATGTGCCAGATGGCAATATTTACAAGGCGAAACTCGAAGCGCTTGAAGGATGGTTTGAGACCCACAACAGCACCTATGATGCTCGTATGGAAGAAGCCCTGAATTACGCACCCGAAGGAGTCATCACAGCGGGCAGCGACACCCTTGTTAGTGTAAACTTACAACACACTTCTGGGGGTGGTGCTGTAAGCAGTTTTGGCGTAAATAGTGAGGGAACAGTTTCAAGCAACTGGGAGAATCTATCAGCCTCAGCTAATAATCTGGAAGATGCGGAAGGCATCGCCACGACGGTCGATATCACAATCCCCGGTACACCAATTACCCAATGGTTCGGCGAGAGTTACAGTGGCAATCCTTTGCAAGTAGGTAACCCGACCTATACTTCTAGTAGCATCACCTTTTCCGATCTTAACGCAACATTTCCAAATGGCTACAAGTCAATCGTCTATCTAGGTGGCTATGAAACTAATACTAATGCATCGATCTCAGACGGCACCACAACTTACTACTATCAAACGCTCAGTCCCCCAGAAGTCATCTCTAGCGTCACAATCACACGAACAACGGACGTAAGTGACAATAGCAGCTCTCCCACCGCTCAATACGCACTCTTTGGCGGCGAGACAATACTGACCAACGACAGCCTTGCCCTAACACTCACCAAGCTTTCTGGTGGCGGTGCCGCCCTATGCGGCGTACAGATCTTCGATGCCAGTCTGAGTGATGAGGATGTAGTGCAATATTTTAAAACCGCGCTCATCGTGCCAACCAAAGATCCGAGCATTACAATCAACCCAGTGGACTTTAGCATAGAATATAGCAACCTGGAGCTCGCGCACCCTTACACAATATTAACAACAACGGACCTCACGCAACCATGGACAACGCTACCGACAGCCATCGAAATCTCTAGCGGTTCATCGGTATCCGAGCTGATTACAGAAAATGAATCCTCTCAATTTTATCGCCTGAGTTACCCTGTAAAAACTACTAAGCTGACACTACCTCCAGGGCCCTAAACAATCAAATGAGGCTAGCCACAAATCGTTAAAGCTCCTTAGCGTAAGATGCACGCTATTAATACTTTAAATCCGTTTTCACAGACAAATACGGCTTAACGAACATTTTAAGCGCTTTCGAAACCGATATTAAAATGCACATTTGCTATATTAACGTGTTTCAAATCGGATACTCTCCTTTTTATGGACACACTTAGCCTCAACCGCTCCTGGAAGTTCAAACTCGACCCAAAAAATGTCGGGGTGAGCGAAGCTTGGCACTCGGATACTCAAACACTCGAAACAGGTAGCGTAGATATCGATGTTCCCAGCTGTTGGGAAGAGCTCGAACAAGACTACGAAGGTGTCGCGTGGTATAGCACGCAAGTCGATATCGATGCCGATAAGGCAGATCAAATTTGCCGCATAGCATTCCAAGCATCCAACTACCGTACAGGCATTTGGATCAACGGTAAGGCAGTCGGTTCGAACGACGGCGGCTACACGCCATTCGATTTTGAGATACAGGATTTCCTCAATTATGGCGCATCTAACCAGGTCACTGTGCGCATTGTTAGTCCGATCATCACTAAAGACATTCACGTTGATGACCTTGGACCCAATGATATGCCACACTGGCGCGGCGGACTCACCGCGGGGATTTGGCAATCTGCCACACTCGAATTTAATCAATCCGCTTGGTTCACACGCACTTTCTACAAGCCAAAAATCAAAGACTCCGCCTTCGAGCTCGAGCTCGAGTTACGCTGCAATGACACAACCGCACAGGCAGGCATATTAAAAATCGACGTGCTCGATAACAACGGCAAAACCGCTTACCAGAGCGAGCAACCCTTTCAGCTGCGACCAGGCGACACGAAGCTCGACCACACCATCGTACTTCCCAATGCGAAACTGTGGAGCTGCGAGTCGCCCCACCTTTACACTTCACATGCACGCGTCTCGCTCAATGGTGTGGTGATCACCGAATCCATCGAGCGTATAGGCTTGCGCGAGTTCACCTACGAGAACGAGCGCTTCTGCCTCAACGGCGAACGCATCTACCTCAGTGGAGGCTTCTGGGAAGGCGTGTATGCAAAACACCAATCCTACCCCGAATCACGCGATGAAGTCCGTCGAGAAATTAAACTCGCCCAAGACGCGGGGCTCAACCTTTTACGACCATGGCGACGTCCAGTGCCTCCGATGATTCTAGAAGAAGCCGACGCCGCTGGTCTACTCGTCATCGCATCGCCTGCGGTCGAATGCATGAGCTGTTGGCC
>QXZH01000013.1:3084-13176 GCA_009886465.1 Opitutaceae bacterium | reverse complement strand
AAGTTACTCAATGACGAGCTGTGGTCGTTTTAGCGCATCTGCTTTGAGTTGTTCGTCTAGTTGACGATACAATTCAAGGCGCTCCTTTTGATACTCATTTGATTGTAAGAATCGATTACTCTGATTCTTCGAATTCCAAGTATTCCACAATTGAGCCAATTGTTGTCGGAGTTCCGGTCTGCTATCGATCACGTTATCCGATTCATAGGGATCACTCTGCATATCGTATAATTCAGGTGGACGACTAGAATAACCTTCCTTGAGCATTTTCGCGGTGGGAGTGCGGATGGCCCAGCCTGTTCCATCGCGTATACGCCAAAAAAGTGCTATATGTGGCGCATCATTACGTGTTCCATCCAAGAAAGGAATCAAGTTCACACCATCCAGAGGATGACCTCTGGTATCACCTTGACCGAGTGCGACAGTCGTAGCTGCAATATCGAGTGATGATACGGGAAACTCATAGACTTTACCTCGGGGCAAACCGTCAGGCCAATGCATTAGGTAAGGAACGCGACAGCCCCCTTCAAAAACGCTCCCCTTGCCCTTACGCAGTGGTCCGTTGTCGGCCCAGTCCTCATTAACATAGCCCGCTTTGGGCGCCACGCCGCCGTTGTCAGAGAGGAAGAAAATGAGGGTATTGTCTAACTTCCCCGATTCTTCTAGTGCTTCGATTACCATCCCTATCCCTTGGTCCATCGAGTCAATCATTGCGAGGTAGACACGGCGGGTCCAAGGCTCGACGTGTCGGTATTTCTGGATCAGCTCATCGGGCGCTTCCAATGGTGAATGCGGTGCATTGTAGGCGAGATAAAGTAAAAAGGGTTCATTGCCCTCTTTAACGAAAGCAGCTGCGTCCCGACTCAGCGCAGTAGTTAGGTATTCGTCGAATTCGCCAACTTGGTCGTTATGACTGAGCGGTAACTTACCACCTTCGTTAATACTGTAATTGATAGCGCCATTCGGACTGTACAAATCTAACTGCGTCGTCACACTGTCAGGCCAATAGGAATGACCGCCAGAGAGAAAGCCGTAAAAGTGATCGAAGCCTCGTTGCTTTGGCTGGAAAGGAAAAGAGGCACCGAGGTGCCATTTACCAATGATACCAGTGCGATAGCCGACTGGCTTTAAGCGCTCTGCAAAGGTCTTCTCGGTCAGTGGTAAGCCTTGATGCAAATCATAGGGCGAATAGGTGAAGTTAGTTTCATTACCAAACCGTGCCTGATAGCGACCAGTGATCAGGCCTGAACGAGAGGGTCCACAATAAGGGTGTGTCACATAGCCATTTTCAAGAACCACACCATTCGCAGCCAGACGATCCAAGTTCGGTGTCTGCACCTGATTAGAACCAGTAAAACCCGTATCCGCGTAGCCTAAATCGTCCGCGAGTATAATTAATATATTAGGTCGTTTCTCCACTGTGGCATCTGCATGACCTGCTGGCATTAGCCATGAAAATATTAAGATGGCGGTGCTTAATTTGGATCTAAATTTATGCGCTGATTTATTCATTTATGAAGAAGGAATATAAAAAGCCCTAAGCTCTTTGTGGTATTCAATTCAATACAAAGGGCTACGGAAGTTTTGCAGTACGATTCGAATCACTACGAACCTTTATGTAATGGGCATGCATCGCCTTCACCTTTGACTCATATTCAGGGTTACGAATCAAATTTCTATCTTCATCTTCCTTCGGATTATCCGCTAGATTAAATAATGAAATTGGCTCCATTTTACTTAATTTCCAGTCAGACTGCATGACCAACTTCCAGTCTCCTTGGCGAAGCATGGCCTGACATTGCGCACCAGCCTGAAGCATGACTTCATCACGCGCTTGAAAGTTTACATCGCCTTTCAGTAATGGGTAAAAGCTATGTGAGTCTTTTGCTTGTGACTCTAATAATTCAAAGCCGACGACATCAGCAATAGTCGCAAGGATGTCAGTTCCATTAATCAGCACATCACTACGGGAATCTGCAGTAATCACTCCTGGCCATGTCACGATCAGAGGCACTAGGTGCCCTCCCTCCCAAGGATGGTTTTTGGTTCCGCGCACGAAACCACCATTCGAAAGATGCCCCGCCTTGGCCGCAACAGGGTCTGATAGCCCACCATTGTCGGCGGTCAGAATAATAAGCGTATCTTCGTAGGCATCAGCCGCTTTGAGCGCCTTAACGATTTGCTCTACTTCCCAGTCAAATACTCGGTTCATATCTGTATGGTGCGTCGGAGTCGTGCCGCGGATAGGCGCCCCATCTAGCTCAAGCGCTGGGGTGTGAGGGATGTGGACTGCTGGCGACCAATAACAAAGGAAAAACGGCTCTGCTCCCGCAGCACTTCGCTCGATAAAGCCAGTCGCTTTTTCGGCGAGGATCTTGTTGATCTCATAAGAGTCCCATTCAGAGTCACCTGGTCCAGGTCCTTTATCTGAGATGAACGCAGGATCTTTGGCTGTCACTAGATCATAATGGACGAGTTTTGAATCACTATTAAACGGGGCCCAGGTGCCATTCTCGAATGCCAAATAAACGGGGCCCTGCACCCCAGTCGGCAGAGTGTAATCATAATCAAATCCTAAATCTTGCGGACCGAAGGCAATCCATTTCGTCATATCGACATCGAGCGGCTTGTCGCCTCGGTCTTTTCCACGAAAGACTTCAGTCGTATCCGTTTGATAGAAATCACCCCCCAAATGCCACTTTCCAATAAATCCGGTCGTATATCCAGCGCCTTGCGCAACTAGACCAATCGTTGCATCCTCTGCTACGATTGCAGTCGGACGAAAAGTGCCCCACACTCCCCAAGGTGCATAGGATCTAAAATTATAGTTGCCAGTCATCACGGCATACCTCGAAGGCGAGCAGAGGGATGTTGGTGAATGTGCGTCGCTAAACCACAGCCCTTCATTGGCAAGCGCATCTAGTGTAGGGGTCGGAGCCAAAGCAGGCTGACCTGTTCGTTCTTGGTGATGGCGACCAATATCGCCTAAACCAAAATCATCAGCCATGATGAATATAATGTTGGGGCGATCTACTGCCCCAAGACAGACAGAGGTAACGAAGTAACTAAAGATGATAGATCTAAGAATTTTCATATAGTGGTGAAAGTGAGATTATGACACAACTTAAGCTCAATGTAAGCATTTGACTTTGCCAAAATACATACAGTGACTTTACTCGTAAAATGTCAATCGGTCGATACAGCCCAGCTCCCTACAACATATGATCCAGAAAATGATACCCGCATATTTCGCACTCTTGTTGATTGGACTAATCAGTCTTAGCACACAGCTAAAGGCTAGTGTCCCTCCATTCCAACACGGTGATCGCGTCGTCTTCATTGGCGATTCGATCACGCACGGCGGTCGCTATCACGCGGATATTTATTTATATCACGCAACGCGCTTCCCTGATCGGCCATTTGTTGCTCACAATTGCGGCATTTCAGGCGACACAGCTCCGGGAACTAACATCCGATTCGAAAGTGACATTGCCGTCCACCGCCCGACGGTTGCCACCATTATGCTTGGCATGAACGACGCATATGGATGGGCATTTGACCCCTCGCTTGCGCTTCAGGAAAAAATCAATGCGCAAGCGAGTTCGTATGATCATTACACGCAAGCAATGGATCAAATGGCCAGAACATTGGCAGAAATGGACTGCCGCATGGTTTTCATTAAACCATCTATCTACGATCAAACAGCTGTGCTTGATCAAAAGAATCTCTTAGGCAAAAACGACCAACTCGGCCGCTTTGCAGAATACATCGATGCACTCGCCATAAAATACAGCGCTTCAGTAGTGGACTTCTATACCCCGATGAGCGTCATCAATCACGTGATTCAAGCGTCCGACCCGAGTGCCACTATTGTCGGCGGTGATCGTGTGCACCCTAGTATTCCCGGGCATCTAGTGATGGCTTACCATTTTCTCAAATCGCAAAATATGTCACCATACGTGTCTGCCATACAACTCGATGCCAGCGAAGGTGGAAAAATTCTCGAGCTACGTAATTGCGAAATCCATGGCGACCTTGAAGCGACGTCCGACCAGGTGAGTTTCAGCGCAACAGAGAAAGCACTGCCCTTCCCGCTGAGTTCTGCACAACTAAAAGCGTTGGACTGGGTGCCCTTTCAACATGAGCTGAATCGGCAAGTGCTCGCGGTAGACAATTTACCAACTGGTAAATACGCATTAAGCATCGATGCCATTAAGGTTGGTGAATATTCTTCGGTAGCGCTCAAAACTGGCATCAATCTCAGTGCTAATTCATCCACTCCACAGTATCAACAAGCACTTCAAATCAAAGCACTACAAAATAAACAGTTACAAGCCACCAATAAGCTCCGCTCAATCGCCCTCGTTCGCCACAGTATGGTCAAAAAGATCAAGCCAGCTGTCTCCGAGAAAGATCATGCCGCATTGACCATCGCGCTGGCCACTCACCTAAACAAATCCAAAGGTGAGCCGTGGTACAAATATTTAAGGCAACAGGCCGACGTTTACCTAGAAACCATCCAAAACGAAGACAAATATAAACAAGAAGAAGTGCAATGGATGCAGAAAATGTGGCAACAGAATCAACCGACCACACACACATGGAAGTTAAGGAAGATCTAGTCGCGACCATGAACTGCAAAAACTGCGGCCTCACCTAGCCACGACGGTTCTTGTCTAAAATCTGCGAAAACGAATTTTTTGAGGCATTGACCGTGGCAACACTCCATCCACACCTTTCAAACTCTACGATTATTATTACTTTAAAGTGCCTGTTCAATACGGCTATAGTATCGCGAGCCTTCTAGGAAATTGAACATTTCTTTAAACCCTGCGCTTATTGCTGGGTCTACCTCTAAGCGCTTCACTAAACTCGTCAGGGTCTCTTCTTTTGAAAGTGACTGTATGCCGGGCTCTTCGTGATTCTCGATATTCGAATAAGCATTTCCGCTAAAGCGCACCGTCTCCTGGTTAATTGGCTTTTGATACTTCCAAAGCCCCATGCCGCTACCATCCCAAGTACCCTGATAGATACGAGCAAGGCCAGTCGTGTAAAAAAGGTTATCACGCACCTCTACCGATTCAGCGAAGCGGCCAGCTTCCCAAGGCGTATCAACAATTAACTGATACTCTGATTCTATCGTATTATAGACAATGTTCTCATAAATCTTAACCCCACATATGGGGCCATTAAGGACAAAGCCACGCAGATGGTCATTTAGACTGATATTATGGCGAATAATAGTATTTTTATTTCCGATAGATTGACCCGAATCTCTGTGCTTCGACCAGTCACAAACAAGGAAGAAACCACCCGCATTATCCGCGCTCAGGTTGTATTCAAAAACAGTGCCATCGCAATTATAGTCCGAGTCTAGCCCCTGACCATCGAAAGTGCCCGCATAGCCCCAGACTTCGTTGTATCTGATTTGCGTATTCAAACTACTCCACGGCCAAATGCCGATACTCGGTCCGGCATACTGTGTAACATTTTTAGTATCCAGATTCTTGATGCGCTGACGAGCCCTATAAAGACGGTTGTATTCAATCACAGCGAAATCGGTGCCGATTGGCACGATCCCATCACCACCAATATCTTCGAGTAAATTGCCGCGGATCACCACATTAGTGCTAAGGTGGGATAAATCATCCCAAGGTTCTATCCACCCTTTGATCGCATCTCGATCACAGCGCAATACGTGGCAATTCTCTATCAGCAAATTGTCTATTTTAGTAGGTACCTTCCGTGTATCGACCTCCCAACGAATCCCAGTACCACCACCTTTATCCTTAGAGATCACACCATTGACATCACGAACTAACAAATTGCTTAATGTAATGTCCTGAACCACGCCTATATTCTTGGCAAAAACCAATACACCAACGCGCTTTGCTTCACGCGACTTTCCTGTGTTGGTAATTTCAATGCTATCAATTACCCAGTGCGATAAGTTCTCGAGAAAGACCGCGGAGCGTGTCAAACCATGACCTGCAATCACAGGCTTCGGTCCATCCAAGTAACTGGTCAGTGTGATCGGCTGGCCATCTGCACCCGAAGATATCGGGCGAAACTGCCCGTCAAATATCTGTCCACTGCGAAGGTAAATCACATCGCCAGGCTTGAACGCGTGCTGGTTCGCTGCTTGAAGGCTCGACCAAGCAGTCTCTGGACAAGTCCCCGCAGCAGCATCATCGCCATGACGTGAATCAATATAATATTCCTCAGCTGATAATACTGAATAGCTAAGGCATGTAAGAAACAAAGCAATTGAAAGTCTTTTCATTATGGTTGAGCTAGCGTTAACGTTGAACACGTCCAGATTTATTGCCATGCACCAAAGTTTCAACCTCAGCACGTGAATTGTAATTAAAGTCACCCTTGACCGAATGAGCTAAGCAGGATGCTGCCACGGCAAAATCAACCTGATCTTGAGCCGAAGAGAAATCACTTGTCGTCATCGCATAAATCAACCCTGCCGCAAATGAATCACCACCACCTACTCGATCGACTATATTACGAATCTCATACGGTTCATACTGTACACCATTCATAGGAGCAAATACTGCGGTATCACTACTAACATTGAACAGCATTGCACCCCAATTATTATGTGTTGCAGAAATACTCTCGCGTAAAGTGATCGCAACTTGCTCCACATTATTAAAGCGCTGGGCAATTTGACGAGCCACCTCTGGATAGTGCGCAATCTCCAAGTTCCCTGAATGAACATCTGTATCACCCGCATGGATATCAAGGACATCAGCAGTATCTTCTTCGTTACCGATAATAACATTCACGTTCTCAAGAAAATCAGGCATAATCGAACGTGCTAAGCTACGCGCATCCGAACCTGATCGCCAGCGCCATAGATTTTTACGGAAGTTTAAATCACAGGAAACTTTGACACCTGCAGCCTGCGCCTTTTTAGCAGCCAAAATCGCAGCATGTGCAGCCGTCTCTGAGATTGCCAAAGTAATACCAGAAATATGAAACCATTGAGCATCTGCAAAGATAGAATCCCAATCATACTCCTCGCCTGAACACATCGAAACCGCACTGTAATCACGGTCATAAATCACACGACTAGGCCGTTGATTCGCCCCAGTTTCGACATAGTAAATACCAAAACGTCCTGCTTCCCGTCGTAATACATGATCCACATCAACCTTGAATCCGCGCATCTGACGAACAAAGGCATCAGCAATGGCGTGCTGTGGCAAGGCACTTACAAAGCGCGAGCTGCCACCCAACATCGAAATCGATGCTGCCACACTACTCTCTGCACCACCAAAAGTCAGGTCCATCGAGCCAGGGCAGGCTTGTATAAAACGATAATGCTCACTCGGCGCAAGGCGCACCATCACTTCTCCAAAGGTCACTACTTTTTTCATATTAATTTGTATTATTCGGTAATTATGATTTCTGCATGACAGCATTCGCTCGCTGTGTGATGCCCACCCAGTCGCCTGAGGTAATTGCAGATTCACTGGCAATCCATGAGCCACCGACTGCTAAGATAATGTCTTCTTGTAAATAGTCTTCTGCATTCTCAGCAGTGAGTCCGCCTAGCGGAATAAACTGTAAGTCAAGATGCGCATAGGGCGCTTGCATACTTTTTAAATATTTAAGCCCTCCCATCGGCTCTGCTGGGAAAAATTTCAAGATGTCACAGTCAAACTCAAGTGCTTGCTCAATCTCACTTGGAGTCGCGACACCCGGCGCGAAGGGCAACTCAGCCTCAATAGCCGCCTGGAGCACGCGTGCATTCATCCCTGGAGCCACTGCGCAAATCGCGCCAGCGTCTTGCACCTGTCGCACCTGGATCGGCGTTAACACGGTGCCAGCCATCACCAGTATCCCGCTATAGTTATCGGAGATAATTTTCATCACTTCTAATGCTGCTGGTGTGCGCATGGTAATCTCCATCGCATTAATCCCCCCTGCCAACAGCGCATCAGCCAGTGGCTTGGCATCTTCGACATTCTGCACAGTCACAGTCGCAATTGCGCGGGAAGCGGCCAATTGCTGGCGCATTTCAGAAGTAAATAAGTGTTTCATACCAGTTTAAATTATCTAACGACTGCGAAGCTAGTTTAGTCTTTCGCCTTGGGATCGATCACGAAGGGCTCCATCACCGATTCATCAACAATGACACCGAGTCCCGGCAGATCATTAAAGTGTAGTTTTCCATCAATGATATCATGAGCTGTTGAAAAAATAGTATCACGAATAGGGTGCTCAGTTTGATCCACTTCGAGAAATACCGGGCGACGTTCAAAGCGCCCTGGATTTTCAGGTATCATACTGATCGCCGATGCAGCCGCAGCCTGGTTGATCTTCAATCCCCAACAGTGCGGCACAACATCGGCATGTGCTGCGGAGGCCAATGCATTGATTTTTTGAAACTCAGTAATACCGCCA
This sequence comes from Opitutaceae bacterium, assembly GCA_009886465.1. GTDB lineage: Bacteria > Verrucomicrobiota > Verrucomicrobiia > Opitutales > Coraliomargaritaceae > Thalassobacterium. The sequence continues at coordinate 4,755 of QXZH01000013.1, read as the reverse complement.
CAGTAAGCGATATCGGGTTGAAAAATATCGATACTCCGGGCGCTGACAAAGCGCTCGAAGCCGTAGCGCGTTTGCTCACATTCGCCAGCAGCAATGGGCACTGACAAGACCTTACGTAGGCGCGCCATGTCGGCGTAATTTTCAGGCGATAGCGGCTCCTCAAACCAGCAATAATCATTTGCCTCCAAAACCTTACCGATCGCAAGCGCCTCTTTATAATTGTAGGCGTGATTCGAGTCGGCAGCGATTTTTGATTCAGGGAATCGCTTACGAAATTGAGCGATCAACTCTTTATCAAATTCCAAGTTCTTCCCAACTTTCACCTTCAAGAAGGTGTAGCCTGCATCGACATAAGTCGCCGCTTCATCGAGTAGCTCCGCAAGCATCTCGGCCTCAGGCTTATCGTCACGATAATACATACCAGTCGCATAACAGGGCACAGGCTCGCTAGAACCACCTAATAAAACGCGAACAGGTGCATTCAGCGCCTTTCCCTTGATATCCCAGAGTGCAATATCGATTCCCGAAATGGCCGCCATGAAAATGCCATGACGATTGAAGTCGCAATACGCACGCCACATAAAGTTCCACAACACCTCGTTCTGTAGTGGATCCTTACCGATGAGCAAAGGCTTGAAGTGATGCTCAACTGATGCGGCAATAGCTAGGTTTGGCCCATAGCACTCGCCCCAGCCCACGGTGCCATCGTCACACACCACTTTGAGAACAAAGTTGTTCTTGGCATGATAATACCACTGTGAGAAACCGATTGCTCGGCTCAAATTAGTGCGCAGGGGAAAACATTGAATATCGACAATTTTCATAATGGCGAAGTCTTAGCGCTTAATTGAGATGCGTTTAGTATCGTAATAGTCATCCAGCGCTAGATGACTCACATCCTTACCGAATCCACTCTGCTTGAGGCCACCGTGAGGTAATTGTAGGGAGTAATAGGCTTCGTTGATCAGTATGTTACCAAACAGTAGGCGACGTTCCGCCTCGAGTGCACGAGTAAGGTTTTGAGTGTAAACATATGCCGACAATCCATATTCAGTGTCATTTGCAATCGCGAAGATGTCATCATCATCATCAAATGGCATGACAGGCATAATCGGTCCGAAGATTTCTTCACATGTCAAGGCACTGTCACGCGCTACATCTTTGATCAAAGTCGCTTGCATGAAATACCCGGGGCGATTTGCCCGCTTGCCGCCAGTGACAATCGTACCCTTATGCACCTCGGGTTCGCAGAAACCCTCTAAGCTTTTGAGGAATCCTTCAGAAACCACCGGACTTAGTTCAGGGCCAGAACTTCGCTCACCCACATATTGATAACTTTCCATAAGCACCTTTGCTTTATCAATGAAGTCTGAGTAGATATTTTGATGGACAAATACGCGATTAGGAGCGACACAGATTTGACCCGCGTTCGCTAATTTCAGCCCCACAATGTCTGCGACTGTTGCATCCAAATCGGCATCGTCAAAAACAAGCACTGGCGCGTCACCTCCGAGCTCGAGCGATAAACGCTTTACACTAGTGGGAGATTTTTCGATTAATTTCTTACCCGCAAAAGTCGAACCAATTATCGTCAACAATCGCGGGATCGTGCTCTCCGCCATAGCATCACTGACTACTTTACCGCGACCGCAGAGAAAATTCACTGTTCCC
>QXZH01000013.1:0-2984 GCA_009886465.1 Opitutaceae bacterium | reverse complement strand
AGATCGACGATAGTCGTCTCATCATCTTTTAACTTGATAATGAGCTCATCTATTAATGCTTTTCGCGCATTGATGGAAAGTTGACCGTATGTATTAAAAGCACTTTGTGCCGCATGGAGAGCACGATTAACGTCTTCTGCGCTGGCACTAGCTACATGAGAAACTTTTTCGCCTGTTACGGGGTTGAAAACGTCGATAGTTCCAACGCCATCGATAAATTCGTTATCGATAAAATTTTGAATATTCATTTAGTTAATTATCTAATTTTTTGCTACTTTTATGTTGCTTGAATTCGGGCCATGTCAGCATGCCATCCTTGTTGATATCTGCTTCAGGGTATTTTTTGAAGTAAATACTCTTCCACTTTTCACCGTCATCAGAAGAGGCTTCCTTCGAAGTGGCAACTGGACTAGCGGATGTTGAAGCTCGAATTGTTATACGCTGATCAAGTTGCTTGCGAAAAGAAGCCAACCTAGCGGCATATTCGGGATTACTTGCTAGATTATCCCATTCGAACATATCGCTACGATGATCGTAGAGCTCTTCGTCACCTGTATAGTAACGGATATATCGCCAATCCTTGGTTCTTAGGGAATAATTCTGCATCATAGGATCCATATCTTTCCATTTATGAATTGCCGTTAGCGCACCCTCTGGACCACCCCAGTCATCTATGACTGGATTTATCATCAATGGCACAAGACTATTACCATCTATTACAGCACCTTGCTCGTTGCGACGTGTATCACCACTTAAACCACACAGCTCAATCAATGTTGGATACAAATCAACCAAAGAGGTTGGCAATTCTACATCTGCCCCCTTTTGGGCAACACCAGGCGCGCGAATGATAAATGGGACACGTGTGCTTTCTTCCCACAGGGAATTTTTATAAACGTAATCTTTAGGACCTGTGCCCCAACCGTGGTCACTGGTGAATACAATGATGGTATTGTCTTTAAGAGGTGATTGATCTACCGCATCCAAAATGAGTCCCAACAGTTCGTCGACCGAAGCAACGCAGGCTAAATAAGCTTGAGTGAAATGCTTCAAAGCAAGTTCTACATCTCCATCGTAGGAAGCCACTAAACTATTAAATAATTTCAAGCCGCGATCATTGCCTCCTCGAGACTTTTTTAAATAGGTGTCTTCTGCATCGCCTTGAAGGATTTCCGGTAATTCAAGACTTTCTAATGGATACTGGTCATAGAAGCGTTGGGGCACAATCAACGGAGTGTGAGGTCGCATAAATCCAATGCCCATGAAAAATGGTTTTGCATCCGATTCGCCAGAATAGCCATTTAATTTTTCAACCGCCCATTGTGCATTTGCTTCGTCAGCAGTTAGGTCACGAGTGCCTTTCTGAGGGAATGACATATCATAGATATTTTTCCAATTACCACGCTGCCAGGTATAGCGTTTACCATCGCCAAAATCCTTACCTTGCAAAGATACAAAAGGACCGAAAGAGCCGTCGATCTTACCAAAGTCATTGCGTAAAGGTGCCGGTGTCTGCGGATGTGGCACCTGCTGAGTTCCATTGTAGGCATATGGCCCATAATCTGCCTCTTCTCGAAATTCATCCCAATCGGCATGCGCATGGTGATGCATTAACTTACCCGTACCAATCGTGCGATAGCCATTCTCTTGAAAATGTGCGAAGATTGTTTTTGAGTTCGCTAATACTGAATTTTGATTCCAGTTATCCATACCAAAGTTGTTGGACGTGTGCGGATAAATCCCAGTAAAAAAACTTGATCGCGACGGCGCACAAATAGGAATCGTGCAGTGCATTTGCTGAAAGCTAACACCGCTGTCCATTAGGCGTGAAATATTAGGTGTCTGCGACTGCGGGTGCCCACCAAAGCCTTCTATATCTGTGTTGAGATCATCACACACGATTAGAATCACATTAGGCTTAGCTAGTGCAAAAGTGATATCTATCGCGAGAAAAATGGCTAATGAAATAGTGCGTAAAGTCATTCGATTCATAGGTCAGTAAATATTCAGGGCTAAAGTAACTCTTTAATATCTTTTATATTAAGATAAGTCGGCGTCGATCTAATAGGAATTTGTATAATACCCGTAACAGGCTCAAAGCTTAGTGGGTTACCATAAAGATCCCAACCGCTGATCGTGCGGATACTTTGCAATGTAATTACCGACTCTCCTGACTCACTCCATATTACTACAAATTCCCTATCTTCATTCGCAAAACGAGTTTGCCAGTGTCCATACGCGATCTCGTCTTGGCCGAGGCAGTCTACGCCATTCATGTGGTCGCACGCTACAGCTGCGGCAATAAACCCTGATTCGACTGAGCGGCCACCCGGACCGACCCAACCATGCAACCATCGATCCAATAGATTTCCCTCTAATAATATGAAATAAAATGTCTTATCGACGCCATTAGCAAATGATGTGCAGATTGCTTGAATATAAGCTTCCGCACTTTCCTCTTCATCAAGAATTTCACGAGCAACAAATGGATTTTTAAAAGGGACAAATGGCTTAGCGTCTTTTGCTATACCGAAGTATCCGAACTCGGTCGACCAAAGCGATGGTACTTCTCCAAAATCTGCAACGGCCGCATGGAATCCTTCTACCACCTCACGAAACTCGCCACGCATAGGATGACGTCTCCCCTCTGTGTAGGGATGGAATGAGATCGCGTCGTAGGGCTCTAGACCGGTATGAGCGAGTACTTTGCGCAGGAACCGGTTATGGGTCTCTGCGGGGGTAGCAAGCCCAAGGCCGACAACTTCAATCGATGGTTCCTTGGCCTTAATCGCATTATACGCGAGCGTGCTGAACTCAGCCATTTCTCCGACGGTACCTCTGTAAAACAAAGGTATGTCGGGTTCATTCCAAGTTTCTATTGCATGTAGTCGGCCACTGGCCATTTCAAGTAAGCGATTTAGATAATCAACAAAATGTTCCTGCGCAGATTCCTTTGGAGTGTAGGTGCGGAATACGGATGATCC
>QXZH01000129.1 GCA_009886465.1 Opitutaceae bacterium | reverse complement strand
CGTCGCGGACAACCTCAGCGGCTGGGTTGAGAGCACCGACTAGGAGGTAGAGGAGGAAGAGGAAACTAAACCAGAAGGGAGGCCAGCGCAATAAGCGCGTAGCGCTTGTTGCGGAAAAGCTGGGATATGGAAATTTAGAGAAGCTGAAACTACAAACTGCTAACAAAAAAGTCAGGACGCCGCCTACTAGAAGCGTATGGAGGGTCCACATTTGGACCCCGCCCAGACCCCATGCGGTGAAGGCGAGCGTTGCGCCTCCGGAGATGGCGACGAGCCATTCTTTCACCCGAATCCGGGGACGACTATGGTGTCCGATAGCTGAGGATTGTTGACTCATGATTGATGAGGTGATCCTTGAAACAGGGTTCTGGGGCTGAGAGGAAGTCGACGACTTGCCTATGCGTTCGAAATATTTTGCTGTTAATTTTTAGTGCAGCTCAGTCATAGGTAGGACGATACAAGCTCCTAACTTGCTGCTGCTGGTAGTCGGTCGCTTCACTGGCTTCAGCTTCAAAGCTTAGGTCCCCCTGATTGATTGATTTCCAGCGAGCAGACGCTTTAGACCAAGCTTCGGCAGCAAGGTCCGAAATGATGGCAAACTGCCCTTCTGAAAAATAGGCTTTGTCGGCATACACGTGCAGTGAAGTTTTATTGCCAATTTGATGCGCTTCGCTCCAGAGTAGTGAAAGGTCATCTTGCGGTGAGTCTTGTAGATAGAAGCTACGCTCATCCCCACTGATCGTCAGGACTGCACGACAAAAGCCCATCTTCTTGAGGATAAAATGGTAATCTGCCCACAGGTGATTACCCGTATCCGCGCGCTCGGCTTCGACTATTAACCATTCCATGAGGTAGAGGGCATTACGGGTGTCTCGACGCGTCTGAAGGGAGTCAGTCACACGCTGGCGGATGAGCCCTGTCGTTATTTTTTGGCCCCTCAAGGTGAATAGAATAATGACAAAGGCGAAGCCGAAGAAGATCGGGAGAAAGCGTCCTTGGTAGGCAAAAGCAAGAAGTCCGCCAAGCAGAGCGAAAAGCGAAATCGCATAGAGAACGAGAATCGTTTTTTGGCGGGACAAACCAGCACGTCTCATGCGGTGGTGGATATGCCCCTGATCTGGCCGAAAAATGGGTAGGCCATTAATGCTTCGGCGCAGCATGGCGAAGGCAACATCCGCGATGGGTAAGGCGAGCGCCATAACTGGGGCAATGAGCGCCGCAAGGACGGTGCCTTTCTCGGAATTGATGAGCGAGAGTGCGGCAATGACAAAGCCGATGAGATAGGCACCTGAATCGCCCATGTAGACTTTGGCTGGGGGGAAATTATGAAAAAGAAATCCAGAAATCGCACCGACCATCCCTAGCGCTAAGACAAAAGAAATTGCGACGCCAGATTCATAGGCGAGAAACGCAAGCAGGCCCATCAGTAAGAGGCTGATGCCACCCGCCAGACCATCGAGCCCGTCGATCAAGTTGATCAAATTCATGAGCGCCACAATCCAGATTATGGTCAGCCACATACTGAAGAAACCCAATGGAACGATCACATCCGTAAAAGGAATCCCGACCCGCTCAATCGATATACCGCATTGATAGGCGACCACCCCAATGATGATTTGAGCGAGTAATTTAACTTTGGCTCCAAGCGGATGAAAGTCGTCTATAAACCCCAGGAGAAACGAGGCGGCGGCTCCCAAGAAGATGCCGTAGTGGATTAAAGATTTGTTGTCCTGATCATCTAAATAAATGAAGCAAAGCAGGTAGGTGAGCGCAAAACCCATTACAATCCCTAAGCCCCCGACACGAGGAATCACGCCGGTGTGCGTGTGGTGGTGCTGTGGATCCGCATCGCCCCCCTGCCCCATCCCAGAGAGCACGCAGAGATGGATGACTAACCAAGAAGTCAGGCAGCCGAGGAGAAGTAGAAATAGTGAGGGGAAGAGCATCGTGGAGCGATGTGTAGTAATGCTACGGAGATAGGCAGTCTAATAAGAAAATGAGATGCTAGTTTAGAGCAAATCAAAAGCGAGTGCGCCAAAAGCTGCAGTTGAGGCTTTGTTCCACATCTTGCAGCTTTGTTGCCCACGCTTCCGCCCTTGGTCGTTCGGGAAAATTCCGAGACTTTTGAGCGGCTAAGCCGCAATAAATGATGATTAGTGACTGAAAGCTAATAGCTACAGCTTGTTGATTGGCCGCATTGAGCGGGGCTTGGATGATTTCAGTGTTGTTTCGGTCGACTGCGTATCCGATCTGGTCGCTTTGCTCGAAACAGCTTTTTAAATAATGGTTTCTTCGTCCGTCGGTTCTTTATCAAAAAATTTGGCACCGCCGAGCACAGCCATGACGATGGGTATTAGTTTGCGGGTGCGTTGTTGCCAAGAGCGGAGCGTTCCAAGACGATTGAGGGCGTGGGCGCGGGAGGCTTCATCACCTTCCTCTTCAATGAATGCGTCGATGTTGTCCAATCGCTGTGCGCCAGAAAGGAGGTGGGGCTCAAACTGGTCTTTAATAAAACCACGAACGAGTCGTTTCATGGAAAGCTCGGGCAGGTAATGATCGCGGCGACTACCGGGCACGTAGTGCAGTTTAACTGCACCGAGTTGGCGCAAGACCTTAAGGCCCTGGCTGACGGAACCTTTACTAATTTGCAAGCGTTCAACAAGCTCATCGAAACTCAGCGCTTTGGGGCTACAAAAGAGGAGCCCATAAATCTCACCTATCGATCTCGGTAAGCCAATCAAGCCAGCCGCTCGCACAAAGACGTCGATCATCGACGTCTCCCATGCGGATAGGATTGGGGTATCTGACTGTTTAACAGGCATTTTCATACGGAACAGATCTAAAAAATGACCCATATCTCATTTTGTTCAAGTTTTTTTGAACAAAGTTTCTTGGTTTCCAAAAAGGGCCATTTTTTGGTCTTCGCGTAGATTTATCTGAAATTCGTGCCTTGATGATAAGATGTAATTCCAACTAGAAAAGTCCGATCATACATTATGAAACAGGCAAAAAACCATTTAATCGGGGGAATCACAGGTGGCATCGGATCCAAACTAGCAGTCAAGCTGAGTGCGGAGGGCGACAGCGTTGCTGGATATGCGCGAAAAGCTGCTGCGGGTGACCCGCTCAACTCGCATGACGGATTCATGCTCAAAACCTGTGATGCGACTGATCCCGAAGCCCTGGAGACTGTCATTCATGAATTCCAAGAGGAACTTGGATCGATCGACAGTTACACTCACGCCATCGGTTCTATCTATTTGAGACCCGCCCACCTCACCCCGGTCGAGGATTGGCTCCAAACAATACAGACTAACTTAAGCAGTGCATTTTATGCTTTGCGCACCGTGGCTAAAATCATGTCTAAACAAGGCCACGGCACTTGCCTTTTCTTCAGCACTGCTGCGGCTCAAACAGGAATCGCCAACCACGAGGCGATTGCCGCTGCCAAGGGTGGCATTGAAGCCATGGTGCGCGCAGCGGCGGCCAGCTATGCCTCACGGGGTCTACGCATTAATGCCATCGCTCCTAGCCTGACAGATACCCCACTCAGCCAAGCCATCATCGGCAGCGAGCAAGCACTGGAAATTTCCAAACGCATGCACCCGACAGGGGCTATCGGCGAAGCATCCGACGTGGCCAGTCTGGCAGCATGGCTGCATTCCGATCAGGCAAAGTTTGTGACCGGACAAACATTCGTCATCGACGGCGGTATCTCGACAATCGTGCCTAAACCAAAAGTTTAGTTGGGTGGCTGGCATTGCTCAGCGCAGGGGCGACGGTGCAAAGCAGAATTAACGCTATTTATATAGCGAAATATATTTCGTGCTTTATATTACATACTTTTGGTGAATTTTTGGGGTTTTTCCTTGTCATGCGACTCGATTCTGCCCATCTATACGACTTACGTATATGGCTACTACCAAAAAGAAAACCGCAGCTGTCGCCAAAAAGCCCAGTGCTAAGTTGAAGAACTTCGCGACAGCACCGATCAACAAATCGCTCTCAAAAGATGAGAAGATTGACCTTTACCGCACGATCGTAGGTATCCGACGCTTTGAAGAGCGCTCACTGCGTGCTTACAATCAGGGTAAGATTGGCGGCTTCCTCCACCTTTACATTGGGCAAGAAGCGGTTGCTGCCGGAATCGTCTCTCTTATGGAGGAAAATGACCACATCATCACTGCCTACCGTGACCACGGACACGCGCTTGCAGTCGGCATGTCCATGAATGAGTGCATGGCTGACATGTATGGCAAGCACACGGGTTGTTCCAAGGGCAAAGGCGGCTCGATGCACTTCTTCGCCCCCGACAAGAATTACTGGGGCGGCCACGGCATCGTCGCCGGACAGACTCCGCTTGGAGCGGGACTTGCCTTTGCGCTCAAGTATAAGGGATTAAAAGGCTGCGCAATGGCCTTTCTTGGTGACGGCGCGGTGAACCAAGGCTCCTTCATGGAGACCCTCAACCTCGCCTCACTCTGGAACATTCCTGTTGTTTTCGTCATTGAGAACAATGGCTACTCAATGGGCACTAGCCTCAAACGCTCTTCTGCTGAGGAGAACCTCGCCCACCGCGCCGACGGCTTTGATATGGAGTGGGAAGTCTGCAACGGCCACGACGTCTTCGAAGTTCGCGAGGTCGCCAACCGCGCGATGATTCGAGCACGCGAGGAGCACAAACCCTTCTTGCTGGAAATCCGGACCTATCGCTATCGTGGACACTCGGTGGCCGATGCCAACCATGAGAAGTATCGCACCAAAGAGGAAATCGAAGAATATAAGCGCACTAAAGATCCCCTCAACGTGGTCAAAGAGCACTTACTTTCCGATGGAACCCTGACTGAGGAATTAGCCAAAAAAATCGATCAGGAAAAGAAAGACGAGGCCGAAGCATCTGCGAAGTTTGCCGACGAAAGCCCTGTCGCACCACGTAGCGAAATCCAAACCGACGTCTACTGGGAGGTCGACAACGATTCCGAAGGCAAGCTCAAGGGCACCTACTTTTTTAATGACTAATAAGGATTGGGATTACGAATTGCTATAATACGCGCCGCCGCTCCCTCTCACTCCTTCTTAATTGATCCGCCACCTCCAAGCAGACTTCAGTCCTAATTTTTAATTCTTAATTTACCATACCATGCCACTCATCACATATCGCGAAGCCATCAAGCAAGCACTCGACGAGGAAATTCAACGCGACGAGAATGTCTGCATCATGGGCGAAGAAGTCGCTCAATACAATGGTGCCTACAAAGTTACCGAAGGCCTCTGGGCCAAACACGGTGACAAGCGCCTGATCGACACACCGATCTCTGAAGCAGCCTTCTCTGGACTCGCCATTGGCGCCTCTATGCTCGGCATTCGTCCCGTCATCGAGATGATGTTTATGTCGTTCAGCTATGTGGCGATCGATCAACTTTTTAACAATGGTTCATTCTGCCGCTACATGTCCGGCGGTTTGATGAATGTGCCGATCGTAGTCCGCGGTCCTGCCAATGGTGGTACCAGCGTCGGAGCGACTCACTCGCACACCCCGGAAAATATGGTGGCCAACCACCCTGGTTTGAAGGTCGTCTGTCCGTCCAACGCCTACGATGCCAAAGGGCTCATGAAGGCCGCGATCCGCGACAATGACCCTGTCTTTGTCATGGAAAACACCCTTCTCTACGGCGAGAAGTGGGAAGTCCCGGATGAAGAATACATCGTCGAACTTGGCGTCGCCAATATTCTAAAGGAAGGGACCGACCTGACGATCGTCTCGCACGGTCGCTGCGCAATGCTTTCCCTGCAGGCTGCGAAAACGCTCGAGGAGAAACACGGTATCAGCGCGGAGGTCGTCGACCTTCGCTCCATCCGACCGCTCGATGAAGAGACCATTCTTAACTCAGCGAGAAAGACCCACCGCGCGTTACTGGTCGAAGAGAATAAACCTTTCTGCGGCGTGGATGCACAAATCTCACATATTATTCAGCTCAAAGCCTTTGATGATCTGGACGCCCCGATACGCCGAGTCTCTGCGATCGATGCGCCAAACTTTTACTCAAAAGAACTCGAAGACTGGCA
>QXZH01000128.1 GCA_009886465.1 Opitutaceae bacterium | reverse complement strand
TTCAAAAAAAACAGCCTTTCGGCAATTTTATGCCAAAACGCACTGATATTCAAAAGATTCTCATCATAGGTTCAGGCCCGATCGTGATCGGGCAAGCCTGTGAATTCGACTATTCCGGCACTCAAGCTTGTAAGGCGCTACGTGAAGAAGGCTATCAAGTCATCCTCGTCAACAGCAACCCAGCGACCATAATGACTGACCCAGAGTTCGCTGATGTTACTTACATAGAGCCACTTACAGTAGACGCGTTGGAGAAAATTATTCTGAAAGAAAAGCCGGATGCACTCTTGCCGACTCTAGGTGGTCAAACCGGGCTCAATCTGTCGATGGATCTGCACGATCAGGGCATCCTCGAAAAATACGGCGTGGAAATGATCGGTGCGAAGCCTGAGGCTATTATTAAAGGTGAGGCGCGCGACATTTTTAAACAGGCCATGCTCAAGATCGGTCTTGATGTTGCGAAATCAGCGACAGTAAAGACATTAGCAGCTGCGCTCGAAGCTGCAGACGATTTAATTGGCGACTTTCCCATCATCATTCGCCCCAGCTTCACGCTTGGAGGCTCCGGGGGCGGCATCGCCTACAATCGCGAGGAATACGAGAAGATGGTGCAGAACGGCCTCGATATGTCCCCCACCACTGAGGTGCTAGTCGAAGAGTGTCTACTAGGCTGGAAGGAATACGAAATGGAAGTCATGCGCGACCACAAGGATCAGTGCGTAGTCATCTGCTCGATTGAAAATTTTGACCCTATGGGTGTCCACACGGGTGACTCCATTACCGTGGCTCCCGCCATGACTTTAACTGACAAAGAATATCAACTTATGCGCGATGCGTCGTTTGCCTGTATTCGCGAAGTCGGAGTCGAAACCGGCGGCTCCAACATTCAGTTTTCCGTCAATCCAGCAAACGGGCGTATGGTCGTGATCGAGATGAACCCTCGTGTCTCTCGCAGCTCCGCGCTGGCCTCGAAGGCGACCGGTTTCCCCATTGCAAAGATTGCTGCAAAACTCGCAATCGGCTACAGCCTTGATGAGTTGCAAAACGACATCACACGTGAGACCCCTGCCAGCTTTGAGCCGACCATCGACTACGTAGTGACAAAGATCCCACGGTTCACTTTTGAAAAATTCATCGGCGCCGACACCACTTTGACTTCTGCGATGAAGTCCGTGGGCGAAGCCATGGCCATCGGGCGTACCTTTAAAGAATCCTTCCAAAAAGCGCTTCGTTCGCTCGAAATCGGAGCGAAGGGCTTCGTCGGTCCAGCCAAGTTTGCCGACAAAATCACAGACATGCAGGCCATCCGCCAAGGTATCTCGATTCCAACTTGCGAGCGCGTCTTTTGGCTACGCCACGCGCTACTCAACGGCATGACTGACGAGGAAATTTTTGACCTCTGTGCGCTCGATCCGTGGTTCATCGATCAGCTTCGTCAACTGGTAGAAATCGAGCTCGACCTCAAGAAAAACAAGCTCGAAAATCTCAATGTAGAACTCATTAAGACAGCCAAAGAGGCTGGCTTTAGCGATGCCCTTATTGCGGATTTGTGCCTCTCCAACCGCCAGTCTGTGCGTAAATACCGTGAAAAGCTAGGCGTGATGACTGACTTCCGCCTCGTCGATACCTGTGCGGCTGAATTTGAAGCTTTCACACCTTATTACTATTCGACCTATGGCTCGGAAAACGAAATTTCCGTTTCCGACAAGAAAAAGATCATGATTCTTGGCGGTGGGCCCAACCGGATCGGCCAAGGCATCGAGTTCGACTACTGCTGTGTTCACGCCTCCTTCGCTTTACGCGAAGCAGGTTACGAGACGATCATGGTTAACTCAAATCCTGAAACTGTTTCGACCGACTATGATACATCGGATAAACTTTTCTTCGAACCGCTCACACTTGAGGACGTCTTAGAAATCTACTATCAATCAAAGTGTGACGGTGTGATCGTACAATTCGGCGGCCAAACACCGCTTAACCTCGCAACTGAACTCGAGGCACACGGCGTTAACATCATCGGCACCTCACCTTCTATGATCGACGCCGCAGAAGACCGAAATCTCTTCCGCGATATCCTCGACCGCGTTGGTCTAAAACAGCCAGAAAACCGAATCGCTAATTCCCTCGAAGAAGCTTACGAGCGCGCCGAAGAAATCGGCTTCCCAATCCTTCTACGTCCATCCTTCGTTCTCGGTGGTCGCGGTATGTTTATCGTCTATGATATGGACGAGATGAAGAAAATTGTGCGTGAGGTATTTGATGTCGCACCAGGCACTCCCGTGCTACTCGATAAATTCCTTGAAGACGCTTACGAACTGGATGTCGACTGTATCTCCGACGGCGAGAGCACCGTCATCGGGGGCATGCTCCAGCACGTCGAATTTGCAGGTGTCCATTCTGGCGATGCCGCCATGGTGATGCCACCGCACACGCTCTCGGATGAGATGTTAGAAACCGTACGCCAAGCTAGTTACGCGCTCGCCAAAGAGCTCGAAGTCGTCGGCCTTATGAACGTGCAATACGCGATTAAAGACGACGAGCTTTACATAATTGAAGTCAATCCACGAGCCTCCCGCACCATACCTTTTGTCTCCAAAGCGATCGGTGTGCCACTCGCCAAACTTGCCTCCCGCATCATGGCCGGTGAAAAGCTAAAGGACCTCGGGTTCACCAGAGAAATCATTCCGCCCTACTGGGCAGTCAAAGAGTCTGTCTTCCCCTTCAATCGTTTTCCTGGTGCTCCAGTCATGCTGAGCCCGGAAATGCGCTCGACCGGCGAAGTCATGGGCCTCGACAAAAACCTTGGCGTGGCGTTCGCCAAATCTCAAATGGCTGCCAAGCCTGCACTTCCCGACTCTGGCGACGTATTTATTAGCGTTAAAGACGCAGACAAAGAACGCGCAGTGCAAATAGCCAAGGGTCTGAGTGCACTCGGCTTTGGCGTCCTCGCCACAGTTGGCACTGGAAAGCTCTTCAAGGAAAACGGCATTGAAGTCAAAAACGTCTGTCGCTTGAGCGAAGGTCGGCCGAATGTGATTGATTTGATCAAGAACAATAAGGTTTCGCTCATCATCAACACTCCGCAAGGCACCGTGCCTCGTCAAAACGAGAACGAAATTCGCACTGAAGCGGTGAAGCACAACATCTGCATCATGACGACAATCTCAGCAGCCTCCGCTGCTGTGGACGGCATCAAGTCGATCCGTGAGAATGGCTACGAAATCCGCTCGATCCAAAGTTACAGCGAGGAAGCCAATCCGAAGTAAGCTTGCACATGCCTTAACCGACCAAAGTATTACGCTCCTACAACCTAGGATTTAGGCAAACGCCTCAGACAAATACAAGGTTGCCACAAAGGTAAAAATTGAAGATATTGCCAACGCGCTCAGATCAAGCAATGTGCTTTCTTATCCCCTTGATTTTAAGCCGATTTCCCTTTGTCTACACACTTTCTAGATGAAAACACCTACTATTATTGCACTGCTGCACGGGCCCGACCAACCAGGTCTGGTCTCGCGAGTATCCAGCTGGATTTTTCTGCGCGGCAGCAATATCGTCCACGCCGACCAACACGAAGATCCCGAAGCGGGCATTTTCTTTCAACGTGTGGAATGGATCCCCTCTGGCCAGATCGACGAGGAAGCCTCCAATTTTGAAAAATTTGCCTCTGAAGAACTCGGTATGAAAGCCAAAGTCGCACAGTCGACTGACCGCCCCAAGGTTGCCCTCTTCGTTTCCAAGACCGACCACTGCTTCCATGACACCATTCTCCGCTTCCGTTCCGGTGAAATGGCCGGGGAACTCACCTGCATTGTTTCCAATCACGATGCGCTAGCAGAGGACGCCAAACGCTACGGCTTGCCCTTCCACCACATTCCAGTGAGCAAAGACACCAAAGCTGAGGCGGAAGCTGCACAGCTCAAAATAGTGCGCGAGCATGGCGCTGAGCTCATAGTCATGGCGCGCTACATGCAGGTACTCTCCGACGACTTAGTGAACAAAGTAGGTTGTCCTGTCATCAATATCCATCACTCCTTTTTGCCCGCATTTGCTGGGGGTAAGCCCTACCACCAAGCGCACCTACGCGGAGTCAAAATCATCGGCGCTACGGCTCACTACGCTACGGCTGATCTAGACGAAGGTCCCATCATCCACCAAGACGTCACAAGAATCAATCACCGCAATGCCATACCTGACCTCATTAGAAAAGGCCGCGATCTAGAAAAATCCGTCTTCGCTCAAGCCATCCGCCTGCACCTCGACAACCGCATATTAGTTTACAACAACCGAACAGTTGTCTTCGACTGAGCGGCTCACGCCAATTATACAGTTTTCAATTTACTAGCTCCGCCCTAACGGCTAACCTTTCAGTATATCAAAATTTTATCTTTTTCAAAAAATGAACCGACCACAAAAAAACAAAATTAACAATCCTACCCTTCCTGAGGACCGGCAAGACCTCGTCGATGAGCGTAATTTAGTCGATGTCGAAGAGTCCGAAGAAATCTCTCTCGAAGATTGCATCAGCATGTATTGGATGGAGAACAAGGGCTTTATTAGCAGCTGTATCTTCGTGCTTGCCCTACTCATCATCGGGCTCAACGGCATGCGTATGTATGAAAGCCACGCCGAAGCTGAGCTACAGGCTGCCTACGCTGAGGCTATAGACAACGAGACAATAGCTGACTTCGCTCAAGCTAACAGCAACAAGGATCTCGGTGGACTCGCTGCGCTCAAAGTAGCCGATCAAGCCTACTCTGCAAAGGAGTTCGAGAAAGCACTCAACTTCTATGGTATCGCCGCCGATGCGCTGGCCACCAACTTTCTTTCTGGTCGCGCCCTACTCGGCCAAGCCTTTGCTAATTTTTACGTGGGCAACGAAGAGGCCGCCCTGATGCAACTAGCCGACATCGCAGCAAATGGAAGCTTAGCTGAAGTCGCCCGCGCCGAAGCCGCCTATCACCTTGCTGTGGAAGCCGATGTTGCCGATCGCAGCGAAGAGTATGACCGGTACATCACACAAATTCAGGCCAGTCCCATAGCCACCCAATGGCAGCAGCGTGTGGCCATGTATGAGCAGCAAGCTCGCTAGACGATTAAACACTGGTTAACTGTTCAAAACACAGACGCTTCGAGGTCTGTATTTTTTTGTGAGACATCACTGGCGCCAAGAGGGCACGCACTGACTCCTTCAAGTGAGCTCAATGCTATGAGCATACTGGACAATGCGATAGTTCCCATTGAAGTCGGCTGACTGGGACATAACCAAGCTAATCCAATTTAAATAGATAATAATTAATACTTATCAATAAATTCGCATCTACCTAATCATAAAAAATCCTTATACGGGAAGCATTGACAGTGCGTGAGGGAGATGCACAACAACAGCCTCGTTGTCGATTATCCAACTGACCATTCAGTCGGAGGCAACCCAACCATCTCAATTAAAAATCAAACCGCTTTCATTATGAGCACTATCATTACAGATATCCGCGCCCGCGAAATCATCGATTCTCGTGGCAATCCAACTGTCGAAGTCGACGTCGAACTTGAGTCCGGAATCATCGGACGCGCTGCCGTTCCTTCCGGCGCCTCCACTGGCGAGCACGAAGCTGTCGAGCTCCGTGATGGGGACAAGGCTCGCTACCTCGGTAAAGGTGTTCTAAAGGCGGTCGATAATGTCGACAACGTGATCGCCCCTGAGCTCGTCGGTCTCGACGCTTGCGACCAATTAACCATCGATAAGGCTCTGCTGGAAATCGACGGGACTGCCAACAAAGCTAAGCTCGGCGCCAACGCCATGCTTGGTGTCTCCCTAGCAGTCGCTCACGCCGCAGCGGATGCACTAGGCCTTCCTCTTTACAAATACATCGGTGGTCCAAACGCCAAGGTGCTCCCCGTGCCTATGATGAATGTCATCAATGGTGGTTCCCACTCTGACGCGCCTATCGCGTTCCAAGAGTTCATGATCCGCCCCATTGGTGCTAAAACTTTCAGCGAAGCGATTCGCATGGGCGCCGAATGCTTCCATAGCCTCAAGAAAGTGCTCCACGACCGTGGCCTCAGTACAGCTGTGGGTGACGAAGGTGGTTTCGCCCCCAAGTTTGAAGGCACCGAAGATGCCCTCGACACTTTGACCAAGGCGGTCGAAGCAGCCGGCTACAAAGTCGGTAGCGACATCACATTCGCACTGGATTGCGCTTCCTCCGAGTTCTTCGAAGACGGCGTCTACGATTACGCTAAATTCGAAGGTGAAGGTGGCGCGAAGCGAAACTCATCCGAGCAAGCTGCTTACCTTGCTGAACTCACAGCTAAATACCCCATCGACTCGATCGAAGACGGATGCGACGAAAATGACTGGGATGGCTGGAAGCTACTCACCGACGCCATCGGCGATAAAGTACAGCTCGTCGGTGACGACCTTTTCGTAACCAACGTTAAGTTCCTCCAAAAGGGAATCGATCTAGGCGTCGCCAACTCAATTCTAGTAAAGGTCAACCAAATCGGCACTCTTACGGAAACCCTTGAAGCCATCGAACTCGGCAAGGTCAACGGCTACAACTCCGTCATCTCCCACCGTTCTGGTGAGACCGAAGACGTGACTATCGCCGACATCGCTGTAGCGACTAACGCTGGCCAGATCAAGACAGGTTCCATGAGCCGATCAGACCGTATTGCAAAATACAACCAACTGCTCCGCATCGAGGAGGAGTTGGGCGAAAATGCAATCTACGCAGGCATACTCTAAGCGGCCTGCTTAGCACCAGTTCATATGCCCGGCAGGAAACTGTCGGGCTTTTTTGACTTCTAAATACCAGCATCTAAACTCTTAATTAAAGCTATTATGACTCTAGAACAAAAGAAAGATGCTCTCGTCGAAGAGATTACGCTCATCCCCGATGCTTACGAACGACTGGGCTACATCGTAGACCGCGGTAAAAAAGCTGACGGCCTGACGGAAGATCTGCGCATCGACTCTTTCAAAATTGA
>QXZH01000127.1 GCA_009886465.1 Opitutaceae bacterium | reverse complement strand
ATTTACCAACTTTACAGGCTGAATTTGCCGCGCGGCCGGAACCTTTTGCTGATTGCATAAAACACTACATTTTGTTGGAGCGCGATAAGGAGAATTTAAAGCAGCGCGTAGCGCGTCGGGCGGAGCTTATGCTTGAGGCTGGATTGATCGAAGAGGTCGAAGCTTTGCTCTTACAAGGCCTCAAAGAAAACCCCAGCGCAGCATCTGCTATCGGTTACCGTGAGACGATTGCCTTTCTGGATGGCGAGCTGAAGCGGGATGAATTGTTACCTTTGATTGTCCAAAATACCTTGCACCTGGTGAAGAAACAGGGCACATGGTTCCGCACACAGATCCGGCGCCCAGACGAGACAGTGACTTCTTAATGCAGGGTGTGTCTGTCAAAACGTCTCGACTACTAGCCAAAGTTTATCCTGTATGTCATTCTTTGTGATGAGTTGACCGGAACTTTAAATAATTCGACATAAAAAATAATGAAAAAAGCACTAATTACTGGGATTACCGGACAGGATGGATCTTACCTTGCAGAATTGCTTTTAGAGAAAGGATACGAAGTTCACGGTATTAAACGCCGAGCATCCTCCCTGAATACCGCACGAATTGACCATATTTACGAAGATCCGCATGTTGAAAATAGCCGGTTCCATCTTCACTACGGAGATTTGACTGATACTTCTAATCTGACCCGTATTATCAGCGAGGTACAGCCCGACGAGGTCTACAATCTTGGAGCGCAGTCACACGTGGCGGTTTCATTTGAATCTCCAGAATATACGGCTGACGTCGATGCAATCGGCACGCTGCGTCTTTTGGAAGCGATCCGCTTTTTGGGTTTAGAGAAAAAAACAAAATTTTACCAAGCATCGACTTCCGAGCTCTACGGCGAGGTTCAAGAAATTCCCCAGAAGGAGACGACTCCATTCTACCCCCGTTCCCCTTATGCGGCGGCGAAGATGTATGCCTATTGGATCACTGTAAATTATCGTGAGTCTTACGGGATATATGCCTGTAACGGTATTCTTTTTAATCACGAATCACCTCGCCGTGGTGAAACATTTGTGACTCGTAAGATCACTCGCGCGCTCTCGAATATCGCACACGGGCTTGAGGGCTGTCTCTACCTCGGAAATATGGATGCCTTGCGCGATTGGGGACACGCTAAAGATTACGTGCGTATGCAGTGGATGATGCTACAGCAAGAAGTCCCAGATGATTTTGTCATCGCCACAGGTAAACAAATTTCAGTTCGCGAGTTTGTATCTATGTCGGCTCGCGAGGCGGGTATCGAACTTGAGTTTTCTGGTGAAGGTATTGCCGAGATCGCTACAGTTATCGCAGTGGACGAAGAAAAGGCTCCATCCGCTTTAGTGGGGGACGTGATTGTCAAAGTTGACCCGCGTTATTTCCGTCCCGCCGAAGTCGAAACTCTTCTGGGTGATCCCACGAAGGCGAAGGAGAAGCTTGGCTGGGTTCCCGAAATTACAGTCGAGGAAATGTGCGCTGAGATGGTGGCCAATGACCTAGATATAGCCAAACGCCACGCGCTTCTAAAGTCGCATGGGTTTGATGTGGCTGTCGCCATTGAATCTCAGTAAAGAAAGTTTTTGTGGTCTATGAAAAAACTCCTAATTTTGGGATCTCGCGGTATGGTTGGCTCTGCACTGGTGCGAGCCGCTGGTCATCTTGGTTACAGTGGTGTCTTGCAACCGTCGAGTCGCGACCTTGATCTGACCAGTCAGGCGGCTACGTATGCCTACCTCGCTGAGCATCGTCCTGATGAAGTCATCGTTGCGGCTGCGATGGTTGGCGGCATTCATGCCAACAGCACTTACCCTGCAGACTTCATGTATAAGAATCTGATGATTGCAACCAATGCGATCGAAGGCTCCTACCAGGCAGGCGTTCAACGCTTAATATTTCTAGGTAGCACGTGCATTTACCCGAAATTTGCCGTGCAGCCGATCAAGGAGGAGTCCTTGCTCACAAGTGCACTTGAAGCCACCAACGAAGCCTACGCCATCGCGAAGATATCGGGCTTAAAAATGTGCGAGTTTTATCGCCGTCAATACGGCGTTTGTTACCACTCGGCTATGCCGACGAATCTTTACGGGCAGGGCGACAACTACCATCCGCAAAATTCCCACGTTTTGCCTGCGCTGATTCGCCGCTTTCACGAGGCTAAGCGAGACGGTTTGCCCGAAGTCGCGATCTGGGGCACCGGTAAGCCGCTACGCGAGTTCCTACACGCTGACGACGCGGCAGCTGGTATATTGCATCTGCTCCAACTCGAAACTCCACCTGAGTGGGTCAACCTCGGATGTGGTATCGATATTTCTATCGGCGATCTCGCTCGCCTCGTGATGAAGACGGTCGGTTATGAGGGCGAGTTGTCTTTTGACTCCAGCAAGCCCGATGGGACACCGCGGAAGTTGACTGATATTTCAAAAATAAAAGCAACTGGCTGGGCACCAAAGATACCCATTGAGCAGGGTGTGCCCATGGCCTATCAATCCTTTCTCGAAGAACAAGCGGCGGGGACTTTGAGAGAGTAAGGCTTACTAGCTGCTATAAATGAATCCGGGCTACAACTTGTCCGATTTAAGAATCTCCTTTCCTTCCTGGGTAGAATCAGCGACGCTTCTCCCTTTATGATTAATACTACAGAAGCCCTAGCCGATGTCGTGCGCCGTGCGCGCGAAGCAGGCGCTGTTGGCGTTGATACCGAGTTCATTTGGGATCGCACCTATTACCCTACTCTAGGATTGATCCAAATTGGCTTCCCCGATGGGGAGTGTCAGTTGATCGACGCGCCTGAGATCGAAGACTGGTCGCCGCTCGCCGAACTCATGTCCGACCCTGACACGGTTAAGATTCTGCACGACGCTCAGCAAGATCTCAATATCCTTTACCGCGCCTGTGGCGGCTTGCCTAAGAATATCTTCGATACGCAGCGTAGTTCTGGCTTCGTGGGACTGTCCTCCACGATCTCATTAAGCGAACTACTGAAGACTTTACTTAAGGTTCGCCTCGCCAAAACAGAGACTCGTTCGGATTGGGTGGCGCGTCCGCTGACTGAGGCGCAGATCAAATACGCAGAAGACGACGTCCGTCATTCTGTTGATCTCATGGTTAAAATCATGGATAAAGCAGAAGCACTTGGTCGCAGAGAATGGATCGAGGATGAGATGAAAGTCTACGAGGATGAAAGCAATTACGGCGAAAAAGATCCCGACTATGAGATGCCTCGTGTGCGCGGTAGCGGTTCATTGACGCAGCAGCAACGTAATACCTTGCGATCACTCGGTGCTTGGCGAGAGCTGAAAGCGCGCAGCCGTAACTTGCCGCGTGGCTTTATTCTTTCGGATGATGCGCTGGTTTCTCTGATAAAGCGCCCGCCCGAAAAGCTGGAAGACATCCGCCAGATGAAAGGCTTGAGCGAACGCTCCGCCGATCGAAACCGTAAATACATATGGGAAGCACTCGAGCGTGGACGCAGCGGCGACCTGCCGGATTTACCTAACAACAAGCACATCGGGCCCTCGCCCGATGACGGCTACGAGGCACGGGTTGATCTTTCATTGGCATCGATTAAAGGCATCTGCCTCGCGGATATGATCGATCCGGCACTCATCGGTAACCGTGCCGAAGTCACTGCCTTTGTTTTAGAAGTCGATGATCTAGAAGACTCTAGGCACCGTATGATGCGTGGTTGGCGTTCGGAATTTTGCGGACAGGCTCTAGCTCGTTTGCTCAAAGGTGAGGGTAGCATCTCGATTGATGTCGAAACGAAGTTGCCGCGCTTAGGGTAGATACACGCGCTCGATCGCTTTGTGCTAAAAGCAGGCCCTACAACTCAAAGCCGTGCTTGGCGATAGAGACGACAAACTCGCCTTTTTGGCTGCCTTTCGCTACGCGGCCGCGCACCTTGCTGGCGGCCCCAGTGTGGACGGTTTCGTGTAGCTTGGTTAATTCACGGGCGACGCTGATGCATCGATCTTCACCAAGTGTCTCTACGAGTTCGTTGAGAAACTTAGCAATGCGGTGGCAGGATTCGTAGACGATTATTGTATACTCAAATTCTCTTTTACTCTCGAAGAAGCGTTTGCGAGCGGCGCTTTTCGGTGGCAAGAAACCGACGTAAAGAAAGCCATCAGTCGGCAGCCCAGAGAGTGCGAGCGCAGTGGTTGCTGCAGTAAGTCCAGGCGCGGTGGTTACATGTATTCCGCGCTTGCGACACTCGCGCACGAGCCGGAAGCCAGGGTCGCTGATAACGGGCATCCCTGCGTCGGAGATCAGCGCGATTCGCTCGCCTAATTCGATACGGTCGGCAAGTTCGATCGCCATATGCTTCTCGTTTTCTTCTCGGTAGGAAAGCAGGGGCGACGTTTTTTCGATCCCCAGCTTACTCATTAGTTTACCAGTTACGCGGGTATCTTCACAGGCAATGGCTTCGACTGTTTTAAGCGTCTCAATGGCTCGCGGTGTCATATCGCTCAAATTACCGATTGGCGCAGCGACTAGGGTGAGTTGACCGGGTGCTGGAGTGGATTGGCTCATTGCGTGAAATCTCGCCTAGTGGATAGGGTGGTGCAAGCTTGCATTCGTACTGGCAGTTGAAGCACCAGTACGAATGAGTTGAATTTTACAAAAAGCTCTGCACAGTACGGGTATGGATATTGAAACTTTCCCTAATCCGAACGTAGAACGCAATTACACGATCCAGCATATTCAGGAGGAGTTTACTTCGACCTGCCCAATGACGGGGCATCCGGACTATGCGACTGTTGTCTTTAGTTATGCGCCCGACGAGGTTTGCATGGAGCTCAAGGCAATGAAGCTTTACCTACACAGCTTCCGTAATAAAGGCATCTTCTTTGAGGCTGCGAGTAATCAGATTTTTGAAGACTTTTATGTTGCCTGCAAGCCACGCTGGGCCCGTCTTGAAACGATTTGGCGTGGTCGTGGCGGCATCCGGTCTAATGTCGTAGTGGAAGACTCCCAGGACGGCTACGACGGGCCTGTTACGTTTCCGTTTTCTGCCTAGGGAATCCAAACTTTGGCTACAACGAACTAGCCGCAGGTATTCGGTAGTGCCGCAAAATACGTTCGGTCGCGTTGGGCATCTCTGTGCCGTCGACAACGATTTGGTGTGTAGCTTCATCAGGCATAAATTGTATGCAGTGAAAGCCCGCTTGAGGCTTTGCGAGTGCGCTTTTGACATCCTCTAGTTTGTGGATGGCCTGACCGTTGATCTGGTCGACGATAGCGTAGTATATATCTTCATACCCCCGGTTGTAATCGTCGGGTAGAACTGTGCTAAGTAGCACGATGCCGTCGCGCCCTTCGAGCGGTGGGCGGTCGCTGTAATAATCTAGCAGGATGGGTTTGTTTTTACCAAGTGCCCGCATTAATGGGCCATCGAGCGGCTGAAAGAGTAGGCCGCCGGCAACTAAATAGTGCGGGGGTGCATCGTAGCGCTCGCTGGGTATGAGGCTTTTGCTGAACTGGGCACGGGGGAGGGTGTAGGCAATGCGCTGTTTAGCTTGATCGCGCCAGATCGTCATGGAGATGATGTCTTTGGCGGAGTGCGCACGAGTGGCCAGACCAGAGATAGAGAGTCTTCCGTAGTCTGGATCGAGGTATTTGCCCTCGCTGTCGACTTCGAAGCCGTCGATTGCGAGGATGACGTCACCACTTTTCAAGTTACTGTCGGCCAAGCGGCGACCCCCGACTTCAGTGACAACGACCCCGCGGTCTGGCATGTTTAAACCTTTAGATTTTAGTAGCGCGGGATTCTTGGCATTCATCCAGCGAAAGTCGAAATTACCTAGGCCGGGGTTATCTGCATTTTGATTTTGCTCAATCACGCTGGCAATAAAGGGGGCGGGTAAAATGTTAAAACGATTATCCTTACCGGCCGATTCAGTTAGCCCGACGAGCTGGGCTCCGTCGAAGACGACTTCTGCCCAACCTGCGCCAGTTATTTCTGAGGAGGCGGAGAGCTTTAGGTGCTGGAGAAAGCTCATCTTGTTGGTGTCGTTGTAGAGACGGATGATCTCAGCGGCTCGTTCTTCGATGCGACCTGATCGCCAACGATAGATTTGTAAATCCCCTGATTGGGGGATTGTTACGGCAAGCTTCACTGGATCCATATTCTGCCAAAAGCTTGGTTCGCTCACGTCGAGCATCGCGATGTTGGCATAGAAATCGATCCACTTAATCTGCGCTTTGTATTGGCGACTCTCGCCGCCTTTTGTGATACGGCAGAGATACTGCCCTGAGAAACCATCGGCTGTGGTGAGGATTTGGTTTTGGCCAATGAGGATTCCGTTTTTATGGGTTTGCTCATTTCGGGTGACCCATGGCATACGATAGTCATAGGCCTTTTTCGTGATTTCAATCTCCACAACTGACGCTTCGGGGTCAAAAGCACGCGCTTGAGCCAGCCCAAAGCCAGCGATCAAAAGAAAGGCTAAAGTGAAAGACGATTTAATCATAAAGAACCTCCAATCTATCAGCGCTGGGTATGTTGTATTGTTTCAAAAGCATTGCCTCGGCTCCGCGGGCATCGGCGATGTGGAGCGCTTCCTCAGCGCCAGAGAGGAATCGGAATCGGTGAAAGTCATCGCTACTCTTCCTGAGGGCTGCTTTGAGGTCTGACATGGAGTTAATGGTCTGGCCGTTCACTTCTGTCACGATTTCTCGAGCGGCTACAGCGAAGTCCACGTTGCTGGGGTGCTTGAGCACTTTAGAAAGTACGACGGGTTTGGCGCGCGCCAGTTCTTCGGACTGGTGACTGCGGAAGAAGAGCTCGTAATGAGTTCTCGAGCCAACGCTCTCGCCCAAGTTACGCCCCAGGGAGCTAAGATAGTTCATGCTAAGTTCGGTAAAGACGAGGCCACCTACGATGAGGTAGGGAGGTTCTTGGTGTTGGTTGCCGCTGATACGGTCTGCGCGGTTCACGTAGACGGGCAGTTCTAGTTCGATGGCTTCGCCTGCACGCCACAGTTTTAGAGCGATCGGTTCCCCGTGCTGGGCTTCATCGAAAAGTACGCTGCAATGCACGCGGTTGCCTTCGTAGAGAATCATGCCGTCGCTGCCGACCTCTTGGCTAGATACCTCTAGGATGACGTCGTTTATTCGGAGCAGTTCATGCGTCTTGGGAAAGGGCTGGAAGATGCGGTCGATGCGTGCACCCACGCTATTATTGGGCAGGCCGAGTGAGACGCGGAAGGCGGGATTGGTTAACTTGATCAAACTGATGCCCGCATCGGGGAATCCGTGGTATTTGCCATCTTCGATGTCTTCGAGGAAGTGCTTGATAATGTTGGGAGGTATAAAGAAACCAGCGTTTTCGAGACCCGGCCTTCCTTGGAAGGAGACTCCCACGACTTTATCATCTTGAATCGCGGGGCCACCGCTATTGCCTGGATTGATAGCAGCATCCGTCTGCACAGTGAGTAGCGAGCGATTATAGATGTGGGCGTAGCGCTGCATTTCGATTCTTGAAATGACACCGCGAGTGTAAGAGATTTGGCGTCCGCCGGCAGGGTAGCCGTAAGTGGTAACAGAGGAGCGCGCTGCGGGTAGCTCTCCGATTTGGAGCGGTTCAATACCTTCAAAAAACGCCTCGTCTTCGACCTTCAAAATAGCAAGGTCGCAGTCGTGCCCGATGAACTCGACTGTGGCGCGATACGGTTTCGGATCTTGGTATCGGTGAACGACTAGTTGCTTCGACCAACTAACAACGTGTGCGTTCGTCATGATGCGCTTGCCCTTGATGATGAAGCCGCTACCGAGGCCACTGGCGACTCTAGAGAATCGCCATGGCTCTACCCAATTGGGGCCTTGCGCGTAGTTGATAATCTGCACGACAGACTCTTCCGGGTCGGCTGCCATGAGCTGGCTTAGGCAACAAGTTAAGAGAATGTTTATGCAAAGACGACGTATCATGAGCTGCTAAATTAGGGTGGTGTGTAAAAAGTTTCCTTCCGATCCAGGTTAGGAGCTTCACTATTATGCCAGCTCAAAGATAGCTTGGATCTCGACGCTGCTGTCTTTGGGTAGGCCTGTCACGGCGACGGCGGCGCGGGTGTGGCGACCGCGGTCACCGAGTATTTCAACGAGGATGTCGGACGCGCCATTGATCACTGCAGGGCTCTCGGCAAAACCAGGTATGCCATTAACAAAGCCGTTGAGCTGGACGATGCGGAAGATTTTATCAAGGTCGCCGATTTGGTCTTTGGCTACGGCGAGGAGATTAAGCGCGCAGATACGGGCAGCGGCTTTGCCGTAAGCAATGTCGCGGATCTCACCGATCTTACCGGTGTGGGTCATCTCGCCGTTGACAAGGCAGATAGCGCCAGAGAGGTAGAGCAGCTTGCCGACTTGCATCGCAGCGACGTAGTTACCAGCAGGCGCAGGGGCGGAAGGGAGATCGATGCCGAGCTCGGCGAGGCGTTCATTCGTTTGACTCATCATTGAAAATAGATACAGGATAATTAAGGTTTTGAGTAGGGCGCTTCGCCTTCGGTTGCTGCGATGGTGACGGCAGCGACGGTATCGGAGAACACGTTTACGCTAGTGCGACTCATGTCGAGAATACGGTCGGTTAGCCAAACGACGCCGATGGCTTCGACGGGAAGGCCGACAGCGGGTAAGATCACTGCGATGGCTACGAGGCTAGCTGCAGGTATGCCTGCAACACCGATACTCGTCGTCAGTGCTAGGATGACGACGAGTAATTGATCGCCAAGGCCAAGCGCGGCTTGCCCGGTCGCTGCATAAAGTTGAGCGATAAAGAGTACAACGACGCATTCGTAGAGGGCAGTGCCATCCATATTCACGGTGGCTCCAAGTGGCAGAGTGAAGGAGCAGGTTTTTTTGGAAACACCGGCGCGGTCTTCCACGGTATCAATAGTCAGTGGCAGGGTGGCTGACGAACTGGCGGTTGAGAATGCGGTCAGCAATACGGGCGCCATCTCTTTGTAGTGCGTGATGGGGTTGACCTTGGCCACAAATTTGAGCACGAGCGAGAGATTGATCGCGAAGTGGATGATGAGGGCGAGTATCACAGTGATAAAAAACCACGCCAGCGTGCCAAAGAGATCACCGAGATTCGTCTCGAAAATTACCGGGACGACGAGTCCGAATACACCGAAAGGAGCGAAACGAATGATGAACTCAGTCAGCTTAAGCATGACCTCTTGGGCGCTCATCCAAAACTTCTGTTGGGTTTCGCGTTGGGCTGCGGGCAGCTTGCCGATGAAGGCTCCGAAGAGAATGGAAAAGGTAATCACGCCCAACAGTTGTCCGTTATTTGTAGCCGCGTCGACGATGTTGGATGGGAACATACGGAGAAAAATTTCAAATAAATCACTAGAGCTTTTGCCTTCGACCTTAGCCATCAGTCCTTGCTCGACGCAGGTCTCTGCGGCAGTGCCGAGCATAGCCTTAGCAGTTTCCGCATCAATGTCACCAGGTTGAATGAGGTTGACCATGATCAGGCCGACGATGACGGCAGCGGCACCACTAAAGGTGTAGTAAAGGAA
This sequence comes from Opitutaceae bacterium, assembly GCA_009886465.1. Lineage (GTDB taxonomy): Bacteria > Verrucomicrobiota > Verrucomicrobiia > Opitutales > Coraliomargaritaceae > Thalassobacterium. The sequence continues at coordinate 20,286 of QXZH01000127.1, read as the reverse complement.
GGTTTTGAAGCCCATCCGCCCAACACCTTTTTCCGCACCTAGGTGCATAACACCCGCGATAATCGAGGCCACGATGAGCGGCACGATGACCATCTTGAGCGCATTCATGAAGAGCTTGCCGATGAACTGGCAGAAGCTAACAAAGTTTGCGCTGAATCCTTCGCCTACACTCGGTAAAATGAGTGCGCCGAAGAGGGCGGCGAGAGTAAGCGAGAGCAAAATTTGCCAATGTAGTTTCCAGCGGATCGGATTCATGAGGGTAGTGTTAAATATGAATGGTGACTAGTGAATTAATTGATGAAGCGCGTGATACTTTGCCAGTGCTCGATGGCCAGCTCTTCAGGGCGCACGGTCGGGCTAACGCCATTTTTGAGTAGCTCGTTAAACCAAATAAGTGCACCAGCTTGCGAGTCGTTTTTGCAGAGGGCGCCAAGTTGCTTACGACGTTGCGTAAATATGCGGCGGATGCATTCGCGAGCGGCTAGGCTGAAGTGGATGACGTCGGTCCTGCGGTCAAGGCGCAAGAGGACAGAGTCGACTTTGGGCGCGGGATGGAAGCATTGCGCTGAAACAAGGTGCTTACTATGCACCTCAAAGGCTGACTGTAGAAAAATGGAAATCGCGCCGAAGGTCTTACTACCATGGGGGGCGGTATAGCGGTCGCCGGCTTCTTTTTGCAACATGAGCACCATGCGCTCGGGCAGTTCGCCCGCGATGACGGCGTCCATCCAAGGTGTGGAGACAGCGTAGGGGAGGTTAGCCACGATCTTATAGCCAGTCACGGCCGTGGCTTCGGGTAGTCCCGCGATTGGGTAGTCGAGGCAATCACCCTCGATTAATTGGAGGATGGCTTGCTTCGCGGGCGAGTCCCCTTTCATAATTGGGATTAGATTTAGCTCTTCGAAGAAGTGAACGCGCAGATGTTCCGCGAGAGTCGTATCGCGCTCCACTGTCCAGAGTGATGCGCCGCTGTTAAGAATGGCTTTAGTCAGTGTGCCGAGACCGGGTCCTATTTCGACCACGCGGCTGTCTGCACCGAGTTCCGCCAGTTCAATCGACTTGCGCACAATGTTTCCATCTACGAGGAAGTTTTGTCCTAGTTTTTTCTTAGGGAAGTGCTCCAGTTGTTCAAGGAGCTCGCGCGTGGCTGTTGGGCTTAGGGGCATATCGCTACACTCGAACATCGAACATTCAATGCTTAACGTCGGATGCGAGAGGACTATTCGATCTTGGACGTTCTTTATGCATTGTGAAAGGCCTCGACCAATTTTTCGGGGTCCTCGGCGCGCATGAGGGCTTCGCCGACTAGGATGGCGTTAGCCCCGCAGGCGCTGGCTCGTTCGGCGTCTTCAAGATTGAAGATGCCGCTCTCGCTGACTTTGATAATATCATCTGGAATCTGCGGGATCAGTAATTCGGATACGGCGAGGTCGGTCGTGAAGCGCTTGAGGTCCCGGTTGTTGACACCAACGATCTTGGGATCGAAACGTAAGGCTTTTTCCAATTCACGCTCCTCGTGAATCTCGTAGAGAATGTCGAGCCCAGCTATCTCGGCGGCGTCGCGAAGAGCTTTGATCTCGTCGCCTTCAAGGGCACGGACGATGATTAGGATGCAGCGCGCGCCAGCCTCGGCAGCTTCGGCCACTTGAATGGGGTGCACCATGAAGTCCTTGCGTAGACAGGGTGTCTTGCGCTTGTGCACTTCGAGAAATTCGACGATTTCCCAGAGGTCTTGCAGTTTGCCGCCAAAATAGTCGGTGTCAGTGAGAATGGACATGCAGTCGACCTCGGCATTGACATATTCGCGGGCTTGATCGACGGCGTCTAGCGTGGCGGCAGCGATTTCGCCAGCGGAGGGAGACTTCCGTTTGATCTCGGCAATGACGGAGAGGCGGTCTTTCCGTGCGAGCGCCTTAAGGAAACTGCCGCCCTGTGTTTGCATACGACCGAGACGTTCCAGTTCTTGATCCCGGACAGGGCGGATTTGCTTGCTCAGAGCGCGGCGTTTGGCGGCCATGATTTCGGATAGTTTGTCCATGTGTTTAGGTACGGTATCCGTGGCTTGTAGAGAGTTCAAGTCGGAGTTTTAAGTCTGCGAGTCTGTAATCACGTGACTCTAAGAAAATAATACAAAAGAAGCCGCTCCGATGATGGAACGGCTTCTTAAAAAATCCTGCCTCGGTCGTGGGATTAAGGTGGTCGCTTAGGCCTTAGCGTTCTTGTAGTTTTCTTCGGCTGCGCTCCAATCGACGACATTCCAGAACGCTTCGATATATTTAGGTCTCAAGTTCTGATACTTGAGGTAATAGGCGTGCTCCCAGACATCGAGACCGATGACGGGCTTGCCTTCGGCATCAGCTACTCCAGCCATGCAAGGGGAGTCCTGGTTTGGAGTCGAGGTCACTGCGAGTGAGCCGTCTGCCTGAACGATGAGCCATGCCCAGCCGGAACCAAAACGTGTGGCACCTGCATTAGCAAAGGCTTCTTTAAGATTGTCGAAGCCGCCTAGCTCAGTGTCGATCGCAGAGGCGAGTGTGTCAGTCGGCTCACCACCACCATTCGGACTAAGGATCTTCCAGAAGAAACTGTGATTAGCGTGGCCTCCTCCGTTGTTACGGACTGCGCCACGCTTTTCAGCAGGAACAATGGAAAGGTCGCCGATGAGTTCGCAGATAGATTTATTTTCAAGATCAGTGCCTGCGATGGCGTCGTTCAGCTTAGAGACGTAAGCGTTGTGGTGCTTGTCGTGATGGATTTCCATGGTGCGCGCATCGAAATGTGGTTCGAGCGCGTCGTTCGCGTATGGAAGTGCGGGTAATTCGTGTGCCATAAATTGTTCGTTTGTTTGTGTGTGTGGTTAATAAGAGGTAGTTAAACGTGTATGATTGCGCGCTGCTGTCAAATAGTGGATTCAGGATAAGAGCCTTTCTTTTGTAGACGCTTTTTCTCAAAAAAGGTTTTGAGTATCTCGTGGTTCAGCTCTTCCAGTATGCCGCCGACAGATTCAAACTTGTGGTTGCTTTCGGGGAGGGCACCAAGATCTGTAGCGCCGCCAACGCAACCCATCTTTGGGTCGGGTAGGCCGTAATAGACTTTCCTAATACGGGCGATGACGAGGGCACCGGAGCACATGGGACAGGGCTCTTTGGTAACGTAGAGGGTGCATTCATTCAGTCGCCAGTCACCTAGGGCGTTAGCAGCCTGCGATATGGCTAAAATTTCGGCATGAGCCGTCGGGTCACCCGTTGAGCGCGACTGATTGTGTGCGGCGGCAATGATGCGTCCTTTGTGTTCAATGACAGCACCAATGGGCACTTCGTCCTTTTCCCATGCTTCGATGGCCTCGTTATAGGCGTGCGTCATGTAGTAGGCAGCATCTCGGTTCAGCGCGGACGGGTATTGTTTATCAAAAAGAGAAGACATTTGAAAAGGATGATTATAGCAAAGTGTATAGCTTAGAAATCGGAAGCCTAATTTCTTGCCTTTCTAATTTACTCTCGCATTAGCGACCTGCGCAGCGAGACCATACTTGACTTTCAGGACTAAAGCGATTGTTTCACCGACTCTCTAACAACCTATGGCAAAAGAACAAAGTGAAGAATACGTTGAAGTAGAAGGCAAGATCGTAGCTGTCCTCCCAGGCACTATGTTTCGAGTCGAATTGGCCAATGGTCACCAAGTGCTCGCTCACATCTCGGGCAAACTTCGTAAGCACTTCATAAAGATCACCACGGGCGACACTGTAAAAATGGAGATGAGCCCCTATGATCTCGACAAGGCTCGCATCGTTTACCGCTTACGTAATGCCCAAGTTCAGCGCAACGCACCTAAGCGCAGTTATGGTCCTCGTCGTCGGTAGATAATTTATTTACAGCGCTTACACTCTAGTATGCCCCTCCATTTTCCAAAACACTGCTTAGCAGTGTTTTTTTATGAATGCTTGCCTCGACTTGAAAAAAAGTTGTGCTTGTGGCCTTCTACTTTCTCTAATCAACTTAAAAAATGAGCAAAAAATTCGACTCCATAACTGATACCGTGGGCAATACCCCACTTGTTAAAATCAATAACACGACTGCTGGCCTGAATGCTGACATCTACGTCAAATGTGAATTCTTTAATCCGCTGGCTAGCGTCAAAGACCGTATCGGTAAGGCCATGATCGAGGCTGCTGAGCGCGATGGCAAGATTGGCGAAGGCAGCATCATCATCGAGCCCACTTCGGGTAACACTGGCATTGCGCTGGCCTTCGTTTGTGCGGCTAAGGGCTATAAGTTGATTCTAACTATGCCTGAAAGCATGTCAGTCGAGCGTCGCGTGCTTCTGCGTATGCTTGGTGCCGAGATCGTCCTCACCCCTGCACCCAAGGGAATGCCAGGTGCAATCGCTCGCGCTGGTGAACTTGTTAAAGAATATGGCAATAAAGCCTATATGCCACAGCAGTTTGAAAACCCAGCCAACCCTGAGGTTCACCGTCAGACCACTGCGGAAGAAATCTGGGCAGCGACCGATGGTCATATTGATGCATTCGTGTCCGGTGTTGGTACAGGTGGTACCATTACGGGTGTCTCCGAAGTGATCAAATCTCGTAAAGAACTTTACACTGTCGCCGTTGAACCAGAGGCGAGCCCCGTTATTTCAGGTGGCGCACCTGGCCCACATAAAATTCAGGGCATCGGCGCAGGCTTTATCCCTAAAAACTGCAATACGGATGTGATCGACGATATAATTAAAGTCTCCAACGAAGACGCTTTTTCGACTGCGCAATCCCTCGCAGAAAAAGACGGCATTCTTGGTGGTATTTCCACTGGCGCGAATGTTTGGGCAGCCATGCAGTTAGCTAAGCGACCTGAAATGGCAGGCAAGACCATTGTTACGATCGCTTGCAGCTTCGGCGAACGCTATCTTTCTACACCGCTGGCCGAAAAAGCCCGCGAGGAGATGATGTCCGCGACGGCTAGCTAAAAAGCCAAACCCGAGATCTACGACAAAGGCATCACTTGCGAAGATCGTCGAAACGGTCCTCTGGTGCGCCTCTTCGCTTGATTGGCCAGTGCCACTCGAGCAAATCTCGATACCAGTGCCACTTAGCATAGACAGTCACCGCGACAAAAGCACCGGATGTGTCGGCGAGCCAGTCGGCGAATTCGACACTGCGCCCAGGAGTCAGCGATTGGCTAAATTCATCAAAGGCGCCGTAGGCGGATGTGATCAAGGCAGCGATTAGCAAACTGCGTAGACTCAAATCCTTAAATTTCGGAGTACGAAAGATCGAGGTGGCGACTAGTCCAAAAATAAGGAAGTGAGCGATCTTGTCCTCTGCAAATTGAAAGCCGAAGTCGGGCGTGGCTAATTGTTGGGAGCTTGAGATTACAAAGATCACGATGGCTAGCAAGACTGGCCAGATGTAAGCACGATTGTTATATGCAGGAGGGTGGGACATTACATGTATTTTCGTAAATTCGAGGTCATCGAGATAAACAGCTTACACAAAATACTCTTTCCAATAGTGTAAAAATAACCTTCTTTATGGAGTCTGATGTCAAAAACTAATCCCCAGCGAAAGGAACGTGCACTGGTGCTCATGTTGATGGGCATGTTGTGTATTTTGGTGATATTTTTTGGCGGTCTTGTGTTAAAGACGCATCGGGAGTATCAGAACTTCAAAGCACGCGAAAATAGAATCGAGGCGAAGTTCATACAAGCTAGAAAAGAGTTTGCTCAAAAGGAGGCTTACATGACGCGACTGATCGACGATCCAGAGTTTCTCGAGCGCGTTGTCCGTGAGCGCCTTGGCTACGCACGTCCCGACGAATTATTGTTCCGTTTTTCCGACTAAGCTAGTTTGATTAGTCTTGGGGATTTCGCGAAATTTAACTTCTATTTAATGCAATAGTATGGCTGATTTCATCAGTGATCTTAAGGGCTGCTAAAGGAGCCACTACGCCATTAATTGCGTTGGATTTACTTCTTCTATGTTCCGTGTTTGCATTTTAGCATGGAGTCTTCTATCCACATTTGTGATGTTAAATTCCTCAGATATACTTATCGAGTCCTTTAATCAGGCAGGCCAAGGCCAAGTCTTTCAATTTTTCGATGAGCTGGATGCGGCGACGCAAACGAAGCTCGTCGCTCAAGCAGAGACCATTGATCTCGCCGAAGTTGAAGGATTGGTCGATGAGCACGTTAAAGGCTCGCAGCATCAAACCTTGAATTTGGATGGACTTGAACCCGCCCCCTACGAAGCGCTCGCGGCCAATGGTGGTGACTCTGCTCAATGGAGTGCTGCCAAGGATGCCGGATCAGCTGCCTTGCGGGCTGGTCGTGTGGCAGCCTTTACTGTGGCAGGTGGTCAAGGCACGCGCCTCGGTTATGATGGTCCCAAGGGTACTTACCCTGTGACTCCCGTCACCGGAAAGACACTCTTTCAAGTCTTTGCTGAAAAGATCGCCCGCTCTGGCGAACGTTATGGTGTGACGATTTCATGGTTCATTCTGACCAGCGAGATCAACAACGACGCCACAGTGGCTGCATTCGAAGCGGCTGACTTTTTTGGACTTTCGCGCGAATCCGTCCATTTCATCGTGCAAGGTCTTGTCCCTGCCGTCGATTATGAGGGTAAGATTCTCCTTGCTGAGAAAGGTAAAATTGCCATGACGCCCGATGGGCACGGCGGCTCTCTCCGTGCATTAGTACGCAGTGGTGCTGTCGATGCAATGAAAGCTCAAGGGATCGACATCGTTAGCTACTTTCAGGTCGATAACCCGATCGTGCAATGTATCGACCCCGCCTTTATCGGTTTCCACGTGCTCGGTCAGTCAGAGCTTTCTAGTAAAATGGTGCCCAAGGCCTACGCCCTAGAAAAGGTCGGCCACTTTTGCCTACAAAATGGTAGCACGCTCGTTGTTGAATACAGCGACATGCCTGACGAAATGCAGGAAGAAACTAAAGCATGCGGGGGTATTCGTTTTAACGGTGGCAGTGTCGCAATTCACATCTTCGACCGTGACTTCATCGCCCGTGCAGGTGGGTCTGGTCAGGGTTCGAAACTTCCCTTTCACCGTGCTGATAAGAAGATCCCGCACGTCAACACTACGGGCGAAATGATCCAACCAGACGCACCTAATGGAGTGAAGTTTGAGATGTTTGTTTTCGACGCGTTGCCTCTGGCCAAGAACCCAGTCATCATCGAAGCAGCACGTGCGGATGATTTTAGTCCCGTGAAAAATGCTGAGGGCGTCGATTCACCCCAGAGCTCTAAAGAAGACCAACTGCGAATGTTTGCCCGTTGGCTCAAGGCTGCAGGTGAGGAAATCCAGACAGATGATTCTGGCCTTCCAATGATCAAGTTTGAAATTAGCCCACGCTTTGCTGTTGATGAGGCTGATTTTGTCGCTCAGTGGGTAACACTCGACCCAAAAACCGAAATCAAAGATGGCGCAGTGATCCAATGAAGATTCCTAATAACTTCGCCATCTCCACAAATTCCTTTTTAATTTTTAATTCCTCCCATGAGTCTCATCGAAAAAATTGAATCCGCCGAAGCCGCTGGCTCTCTTCTTGAAAGCACGGTCACTAATCTAAAGAATTGGACGTGTGCCGATTTCTTGCCTGAGTGGGTGGGGGCGAGTATTACCGAACTAATTGAGAAAGAGGAGTGGGAAGAACTTAACGATCGTTTTTATCAGACCATGGCATTTGGAACTGGCGGCATTCGTGGCCGTACTATCGGAAAGGTGACTGCATCTGCTGAAACGGGCACACCTTCAGCGCAAGGCACGCCCGAGCACGCCGCAGTCGGCACCAATGTTCTGAACGACTTTAACCTCATCCGCGCCACTGTCGGCATGTTCCGCTACGTAAAGCAATACCTCGAGGAAAGCGGTCGTCACGACCTACCTCGTTTCGTCATCGCACACGATGTTCGCCACTTTTCGCGCCATTTTTGCGAGTTGGCAGCATCCACTTGGTGTAAGCTTGGAGGTCAAGCGCTCATCTTCGATGGGCCACGCTCAACTCCACAACTCAGTTTCGCGGTGCGCCATTATAAAGCGACCTGTGGCGCAGTGATTACCGCAAGCCACAATCCGTCGCATGACAATGGCTTCAAGGCCTACTTTGAAGATGGCGCGCAGGTGGTCTCCCCACACGCCGAAGGTATTGTGAATCTCGTCAACGAAGTGAAGCTCGAAGAGCTCGTACAGTTTCTAGATGTTAATCTCGATCACGTCATCGTTCTTGATTCTAGCGCCGACAAACCCTACCTCGATCTACTTGAAGAGATGGTCGTCGATACCGAGGTCATGCAAAAAGTCGCACCCAAGGTCGTCTTTTCGCCGATCCACGGATGCGGTGCCATCAGTTCCGTTGCTACACTCCGCAAGCTTGGCGTTGAAGTGATTGAAGTGCCCGAGCAAATGGAGCCAGACGGACGTTTTCCGACAGTCAAATCTCCCAATCCGGAAAACGCTGAAGCGCTTGCGATGGCGATCGCCAAGGCCAATGAAACAAATACCGACGTCGTCATCGCGACCGATCCCGATGCTGACCGTATGGGCGTCGCTGTCCGCGACCGCGCTGGCGAAATGGTGCTGCTCACAGGAAACCAGATCGGCACGCTTCTGGCCGAATATCGAATATCCACGTTAAAAGATGCCGAGATCCTCCCCGAAGATGGCAGTCAAAACGCCGTTTTAATTAAGACTTTCGTTACCAGTCCGATGCAAGAAGCCGTGGCTACTTGGCATGGTCTCAAAACGATCAACACATTAACAGGCTTCAAATGGCTCGGTGAGAAGTTAGCCGGATATGAAGCTGAGATGAAAGCCAAGCTCTTTGAAAAAGAAGGCCTGGCTGTCGATTATGACGCCTGTGATGTCTGGACGAAGGCCGACCTCATGCTCGACTACTCGACCTACTTCGTCTTCGGTGGTGAGGAGAGCTACGGCTACCTCGCGAGTGATAAGCTTCGCGATAAAGACGCTAACGCCGCTGTAGTCATGTTCTGCGAGCTAGCAGCGTATTTGAAAGCACAGGAGATGACTTTTCCCGAGTATCTTGATTCGCTTTATCTTCAGCATGGTTATTACGAAGAAAAGACGATCAACATTTACTTCGAGGGTGCTGCTGGATCGCAGAAGATTAAAAATATTCTTGAATCCTACCGTAGCAACCCGCCCCAAGCTTTTGGCGACGTCACGGTTTCTGGTTTTACCGATTTCGGCAAGGATGAGATTATTGACGCAGATGGCAAGCGCATCGCACCGCAAGATTTCTATTTCTTAGAACTAAGCAATGGTTACAGTTTCGCAGTCCGCGGTTCGGGAACCGAGCCTAAGATCAAGTTCTATGTATTCGGGCGCTCCGATGTGACCGATCCCGAAGAGCTCGCTGAGGTCAAAGCAACTGCCGGTAAAGTGATGGACACAACCCTCGCCGCTATCGATGCTGAAGCCCGCCAGCGCGCAGAGGGGTAGAGACAAATTCCCTCACTTTAAGTAAAAGGCTAATCGGCGACAGAGAGCTTTTTCTTAGGTAAAGTGTCTCTTTGTTAGACTTCCGTGTGAGCGATCTCCCTTCTATTTGGGGGTGTTAGTATGCATATTTACTAAAACGCAGAAAAATAATGACTTTTTTTCTAAATCGGGTGTTGACGAAGGAAGAACAACCCGCTTTTTTCCGTCGCTCGCTTCCCAACTGAGGCGATCAACACACATTTTTAACTCCTCTAACGCAGGTCATGGAAACGGAGCCTCTGCTCCACCTGCCAATTAGTATTATGAACGTAGCCCTACTTGGTAAAAAGATAGGAATGACTCAGGTATTTGACGACAGCAATCGTCTAGTGCCTGTAACTGTCATTGAAGCAGGACCCTGCCCGGTCACGCAGATTAAGTCCGTAGAAACAGATGGATATGATGCCGTGCAGATTGGATTCCGTCCACAAAAAGAGCACCGTCTCTCTAAAGCAGCTTTAGGCCATTTTAAAAAGGCTGGCGTTGAAGCAGTGGCTGAACTCCAAGAGTTCCGCACCAATGGTGATGTCGAGCTAAACCTCGGAGACCTGCTCACTGTTGAGAAATTTGAAGCTGGCCAGAAAATCGATGTGATCGGCACCTCTAAAGGCCGCGGCTTCCAAGGTGTTGTTAAACGCTATGGCTTCGCCGGTGGCCCCGCTTCTCACGGTTCGATGTTTCACCGCCGCGGTGGTTCCTACGGCATGTGCCAATGGCCAGGCCACGTCATCAAGGGCAAAAAGATGCCAGGTCACATGGGTGATGTGCGCCGCACCGTCCAGAACCTCGAAGTCGTTAAAGTCATCGCTGAGAAAAATCTGATTCTTGTAAAGGGAAGCATCCCTGGCTCACGCGGCTCCCTAGTCACAGTCCGCACTGCGGTTAAAACCAAGAGAGCCCAAGCATAAGCTGAGCGACCAAGGATATTCCTGACAAAAAGGACACACTACAATGAAACTTAAAGTTTATACAGCCGACGGATCCACAAGCTCTGAGAAAGAGTTTGCGCTACCCGTATTCGAGGGTGACAAGGGCGTTGCAGCGCTTCGCCAAGTCGTACTCGCGCATCAAGCTAACGCCCGTCAAGGAAATGCTTCTACCAAGACCCGCGCTGAAGTCGCAGGTTCTGGTAAAAAGCTCTTCCGCCAAAAAGGTAGTGGCACCGCCCGTCAAGGTTCACGCCGCGTGCCTCACCAACGTCATGGCGGTATCGCTCACGGACCTAAGCCCCGCGATTTTTCTCAGAAGATCAATCGCAAGATGAAGGATCTCGCATTCAGCCGCGCACTTTTTGAGCGCGCAAATGAAGGCGGCCTCTCTGTGATCGAAGCTCTCGAAGTCAAGGAAGCGAAGACCCAGCTCTTCAATCAAGTGCTCACCGCAGTCTTACCGACTCGAGGAAAGGTCTTGATCGTAGACGATCAATTTCAAAACAACGCCGCTCTGGCCGCCCGCAATATCGAGGGGGTTTCCCTCTCTGAAGCAGGTAACCTCAGTACTCTCGATGTCGTGCGCTACCGCCAGATTATCGTCAGCGCTAAGGGCATCGAAACTATCATCGCACGCGCCAACGGTGCGGCAGCTTAAACTGGAAATCAGCTATGATTCTTGCCGATAAAATTCTCCTCGAATACCGAGTCACTGAAAAAGCAGCTAATCTGTCTGCGCATTTCAATCAATACACTTTTGAGGTCGCTCCGACTGCAAACCGCATCGAAGTCGCTCGAGCTGTATCGAAGACTTTCAACGTAGAGGTGACGAACGTAAACATTCTTAACAAAAAGCCAAAAGTGAAGACTGACCGCTCTCGTCGCGGTAAAGCCGGCACTGCTGGCGGCCACAAAAAGGCTATCGTAACGCTCAAAGAGGGCGATGCGATCGAACTCGTCTAAGCACGAAGGAACCACAATACCATGCCACTCGTAGATTCCAGACCTTTGACTCCCGGCCAACGTTTCCTAACACGAAACAAGCAGGACGTCTCCAAGAAAAAGCCAGAACGCCGTCTCGTCACACGCATACACGATAAGCAGGGCCGTAATTGCTACGGTCGCATCACTTCTCGTCGTCGCGGTGGAGGCCACAAGCGTATCTATCGTATCATCGATTTCCGTCGTGAAAAACTCGACATTCCTGCCAAGGTGCAAGCTATCGAGTATGACCCGAATCGTTCGGCTAATCTCGCTCTCCTCGCCTACGCTGATGGTGAAAAGCGCTACATCCTCGCTCCTCGCGGAATCGTAGCTGGCGACACGCTTCTCAGCACCAATGAGCGCGTCGAGTTCAATCCTGGCTATTGCCTTCCGCTCGCGATCATACCGCCGGCCACTAAGGTCCATGCCATCGAGCTCCACCCCGGTCGTGGCGCACAAATCGCTCGCTCAGCGGGTCAATCCGCTCAACTAGTTTCTGTCGATGGCGAACGTGCCACCGTCAAAATGCCTTCTGGTGAAATCCGCTTTCTCAACTCTCGTTGTCGCGCAACGATCGGTGAAGTTGGTAACATCGAGCACCATAACCAGAGCCTTGGCAAGGCAGGCCGTAACCGCTGGCTCGGTCGTCGTCCTCGCGTTCGTGGTGTTGCTATGAACCCCGTCGATCACCCAATGGGTGGTGGTGAAGGCCGCACCTCAGGTGGTGGTCATCCACAATCGCCTTGGGGTCAACTTTCGAAGGGCTTCCCAACTCGTAAGAAGTCCAATCCGACCAATTCACAGATTGTTGTCCGTCGTAACGGCCGCCAATTAAAGAAACGCTAAACCGATCTAACCAGCTATGTCTCGCTCCGTAAAAAAAGGTTTCTTTGTCGATCCTCACCTTTCTAAAAAGGTAGTCATCGCACAGGCCAACAACGACCGCAAGCCGATCCAAACATGGTCGCGCCGCTCAACTATCACTCCTGACTTCGTCGGCCTCAACTTCAATGTGCACAACGGTCGTAGCTTTCTGCCTGTCTATGTGACCGAGAACATGGTTGGCCACAAACTTGGCGAGTTCTCTCCGACACGCACCTTCAAGGGGCACCCAACTGGTAAATAATCCTCACTCACTTTACTCACACACCAGCCATGCAACTCATACACAGATCACTCTACCTCGCTGCACTGCTCCTCTTTGGAGCAATGTTCGCCGGCAGTGCTGTGCAAGGAGAAGTGCCCGCTTTCGTCAAAGAGTCACTTTACAGCCCGAACGCCGCAACTGTGGCTGAGGTTGCACCCACGCTTGCTGCCGATGTCGTTATTCTCGATGGCGGTCTTGAGCAAGGGATTCGCCTAGGGATGGTTTGCCGCGTCACACGTGGTTTACAATCTGTCGGCGAGCTTATCATCATAGAATCTCGTAGCGATCAATCCGCAGGACTCATCCTCGAATTGGTCAAAGACTCTACAATCCAAGCGGGCGACATTGCCCGAATCAAAACAATTCAAAACAGCTGAATCTCATGCAGGTCCAAGCCTATACCAAATACGCCCGTATGTCGCCCCGGAAGGTCCGCGAGATCACTCAAGCCATCCAAGGTCGCAACGCCGCCGAAGCGGTTGAAGTGCTTCGCTTCATTCCGCGCAAATCGGCACGTCTCGTAAGCAAGACTCTCCAGTCAGCGATCGCGAACGCGGAAAACAATAACAATCTCTCATCGGATGCCCTCAAAGTTGAGTCTGCCACCGTCGAGCAAGGCCCTACGTTCAAACGTTTCCGCCCCGCCGCTCGTGGTTCTGCTCATCCTTACAAGAAGGCCACTAGTCACATCCGTATCATCCTTTCCGACGAGGCCTAATTCCTCAGAGCGACTCTAACGACACCTACCAAATTATGGGACAGAAAGTACATCCAACCGGCTTCCGCCTTGCAGTCACCCGCGACTGGGATTCTCGCTGGTATGCGAACAAGGATAAATTTCCTGAGTATATCAAGGAAGACCACACGATTCGCACCTTCCTCACTGAAAAGCTGCGTTACGCTTCTGTGCCACGCATCTTCATTGAGCGTGCTTCCGGCCGTATCCGCGTCAAGATCTTCACTGCGCGCCCTGGTGTGGTCATCGGGCGCAAGGGCGCAGAGCTTGATAAGATTAAGGCTACTCTCAACAAGAAGGTCGGCAAAGAAATCATGCTCGACATTCAAGAGGTGAAACGCCCCGATCTATCCGCGCAACTCGTTGCTGAAAATGTAGCTCTTCAACTTGAACGCCGGATTGCATTTCGCCGCGCCATGAAGCGCGCTGTTCAAACCACGATGGCCATGGGTGCCGACGGTATTCGCATACAATGTGGCGGTCGTCTCGGTGGTGCAGATATTGCCCGCACTGAGCAGCAGCGTCAAGGCCGTGTGCCTCTCCAAACACTCCGTGCAAATATCAACTACGGTTTCTCTGAAGCGAGCACGGTGTATGGTATTATCGGCGTAAAGTGCTGGATCTGCCTTCCTGACAACGAAGAAGCTTAAGCTAATTCTCGCCCATCCGAAACGAATTTTTATTTCTTTAACATTTAATCAGAGCGAACCATGGCACTTCTTCCATCACGCACCAAATACCGCAAGGTTCATAAGGGTCGTATCTACGGCACTGCACAAACTTGTAACAAACTCGCTTTCGGCGAATTTGGTATCCAATCCCTTACGCGCGGTCGCATGACCTCGCAACAAATCGAAGCCGCTCGTGTTGCGATGACACGTAGCCTCAAGCGTAAAGGTAAGGTATGGATCCGCGTTTTCCCTCACAAGCCTGTGACCAAGAAACCTGCGGAAACACGCATGGGTAAAGGTAAAGGTTCTGTTGAATATTGGTGTGCTGTAATCAAGCCAGGGACAATGCTCTTCGAAGTTGCTGGTTGCTCTGCCACCGCCGCTCGTGAAGCCCTCCGCCTTGCGGATACAAAGCTCCCTTTTCACTGCCGTTTCGTCTCTCGCGACGAAGCTTAAAACTTTTAGAGATAGGAAACTATAACTATGAACACTAAAGAAATCCGCGAAATGTCTGAAGCCGAAATCGAAAAGTCGCTACGCGATACACGTGAGTCTCGCCTCCAACTCCGCATGCGCAAGCAGACGGGACAAGTTGAGCACCCACACGAATTTAAAGATATGAGCCGTCAAATCGCTCGCCTCGAAACTATTCTCAAAGAAAAGAAGTTGGCTACAGCCAACACTTAAACTTTTAGCCGCACACGCCTACTATGGAAGCCACAGCCACACGCAACTCTCGTAAAGTCCTCATCGGAATCGTATCAAGCCGTTCCGGTGATAAGACTATCAAGGTCACTTACTCTTACAAAGTCCCGCACCCTCTTTATAAGAAGGAAATTAAGCGGAAGACCGTTGTGCACGCACACGACGAGAAGAACGAGTGTGGCCTTGGAGACAAAGTTGAAATTATGGAAACACGCCCGCTCAGTAAGTTAAAGCGCTGGCGCGTAACCAAGGTTCTCGAAGTCGCTCCTAAGTTGGGCGAAGAGTAGGGCACCTCCTCACCAATTTATAAATCCTAATAAGGAGATTTAGCTATGATTCAGATGAACAGCCGCGTATTTATCGCGGATAACACCGGCGCCAAATCCGCCGAGATGATCCGCCGCCTTGGCCAAAACAAGGACACTGCCGACGTGGGCGATGTTGTCGTTTGCGCTGTCAAGGAAGCGTCCACCGATTCTTCTGTCAAGAAGGGCGAAGTCGTTCGTGCCGTAGTCGTTCGCACTAAGGCTCCGATCCGTCGCGGTGATGGCAGCTACCTCCGTTTCGATAACAACGCCGTTGTTATTCTCACCGCTGATGGTAACCCCAAAGGCACACGTATCTTCGGCCCCGTAGCTCGCGAGCTCCGCGCTAAGTATATGAAAATCATTTCCCTAGCTCCCGAGGTTCTCTAATCATGGCACAAGCAATCAAACGCGAACAAGAAGTTGTCGTTATCTCCGGCGCTCACAAAGGCAAGCGCGGCAAGGTACTTTCCGTTCAAGCTGGAGAGCGTATCATCGTCGAAGGCGTCAACCTAATCACTAAATTTGAGCGTAAGACTCAGGAAAACCCAGAGGGAGGTTCCGTGGAGCGCGAAGCCTCCATCCACTATTCTAATGTAATGAGCGCCGAGAAATACGACGCGAAAAAGAAATAAGGTACTTGCCAGTGAGCGTTTAGACCTCACTTTCTCGCCCCTTTTCAAAACATCATCCACCATTCACAAGCCGGGTTAGAACTCCGCCTTACCTATAAGATGTCACAGTCACTATTACAAAAACATTACGACGAGAAGGTCGTGCCCGCACTTATGGAAAAGTTCGGATACAAGAACCCTCACCAAGTACCCGCGGTCAAGAAGATCGTGCTCAACTCTGGATTCTCAGCGACTGCTGATAAGAACCACGTGCAATACGTGAACGATGAGATCGCTAAGATCTCTGGTCAGCGGCCTGTTACGACCATAGCTAAGCTTTCAATTTCGAATTTCAAACTTCGCGAAGGTCAGCCCATCGGATGCAAGGTCACACTACGTGGTGTAGCGATGTATAATTTCCTTATGCGATTGATTAACATTTCACTGCCTTGTATTCGTGATTTTCGTGGGGTGCCTACACGGCTCGATGGACAAGGCAATTACACGCTAGGTCTAAATGATCACACGATTTTCCCCGAAGTTTCTGCCGAAGGCACTAATGAAACAATCGGTATGGACGTCTGCATCAATACCAGCGCTCTGTCCGATGACGAAGGACGCGAGCTCCTTAAGCTCTTCGGTATGCCTTTCCGCAAGACTAGCGCCGAAGTCGCCGAAGCTGAAGCCGCCGTTTCAGAGGCTTCTGCTTAATCTTTTAAAGAATATTGACCCATGGCTAAAAAATCAGCAATCCAACGCAACTTAAAGCGCGAACGCATGATCGCAAAATACGCACCAAAGCGTAAAGAGCTCAAAGCGATCCTTGCTAATCCAGAAACTCCTGATGAGGAGTTCTACAAGGCGCAAGCCAAGTTGACTAAGCTGCCTAAGAACAGCTCTCCGATACGAGCTCGTAATCGTTGCTCCGTTACCGGTCGTCCCCGTGCGTTCATTCGCAAATTCGGCCTTTCTCGAATCACGTTTCGCGAACTTGCCACCCAAGGCAAGATTCCAGGCGTCACTAAATCTTCTTGGTAAGCTGGTCACATTGCCCGCTTAACCACACACTGAAAACCCACTAGTAAAATACTATGGCAGTTCACGACACAATCGGCGATTTCCTCACCACAATCCGCAATGCCAGTTTGGCGCACAAAGATACCTGCACAACGCAGCATTCTAAAATGCGTTCTGCCATTGCTGCGATTCTTAAGAGTGAGGGTTACATAAAAGACTTTAGCGAAGGTCAAAACGAGAAGGGCTTCAAGACGCTCACGCTCACTTTGAAATTTGCAGGTAAGACTCCGGCCATTACCGGTATCCAGCGTCACAGCACTCCTGGACGCCGTCTCTATTACGGCAGCAAAGAAATCCCACGCGTCCTCGAAGGCCTTGGTGTTGCTATTCTCACTACTTCTAAAGGCGTAATGCGTGCTCGCGATGCCCGTGAACAAGGCGTAGGCGGCGAGTTCGTCTGCAAAGTCTGGTAATTGAAAGGCAATATAAGATGAGCAGAATTGGTAAACTTCCTATCCCCGTCCTTGATAAGGCAAACGTCGTAGTAGATGGTCAGACCGTCCGCGTTGACGGCCCCAAGGGTCAACTAGAAAAAACTTTCGACGGTTCGATCAACATTGAGCTCGCTGATGGCGAAATTCGTGTAACGCCTGCGGACAGTAGTCGTCACTCCCGCGCTATGTTCGGCACCGCTCGTTCAATCATCAATAATATGGTGATCGGCGTCGTCGATGGTTACGAAAAGAAACTTGAGATCAAAGGTGTTGGTTTTCGTGCAGTGCTTGAGGGCGACTTGCTCGACCTTGCACTTGGCTACTCGCACCCAATCAAGGTTAAGATTCCGGAAGGGATCACAGTTAAAGTAGATCAGAATACAAAAATTTCCGTCTCTGGTGCTGACAAGCACATGGTGGGTGAAATCACTGCGACGATCTATTCCTACTTCCCGGCCGAGCCTTACAAGGGCAAAGGTGTCCACATCGTTGGTCAATACGTCCGCCGTAAGGAGGGTAAGAAGTCCGCTTAATTTCCAGTCGAGTCACAGATATGAAACTCCAGAAGAAAAACTCTCTCGCGCAGAAGCGCCGTTACCGCATTCGCAAGAAGGTCAAAGGCACTGCAGAGCGCCCACGGCTCGCTCTACATTTCTCCAATAAGCACATCTATGCGCAGTGTATCGACGACGTCGCAGGTCACACCGTGGCTTATGCCTCCTCGGTGGGCGGCAAAGATGCTGATGTCAAGGCTAACAACGACGGTGCACTCGCACTCGGCAATATTATCGCTGAAAAAGCGAAGGCAGCTGGTGTCGAATCTGTTGTTTTTGACCGCTCTGGTCGCCGCTACCACGGTTGCGTTAAAACATTCGCTGAAGCAGCTCGCAAAGGCGGCTTACAATTTTAAGGAACTCCTATATGAGCAGACAAAACAGATCATTTTCCCAGAAAGACGAGCCGGAAGAAACTCCGGAATACGTCGAGAAGGTTGTTCACATCAACCGTTGTGCTAAAGTTGTAAAGGGCGGTCGCCGTTTCAGCTTCGCAGCACTCGTCGTAGTCGGTAATCAGAAAGGCGAAGTCGGCGTCGGCTACGGTAAAGCGAAGGAAGTTCCTGAGTGCATCCGTAAAGGCACTGAGCAAGCCAAGAAGAATCTTGTTAAGATTAATCTTCGTAACGACACGATTCCTCACCATGTTCTCGGAGAAGCTGATGGCGGTAAAGTTCTGCTGCGCCCTGCGTCGGACGGAACGGGTGTCATCGCTGGTGGTGGTTGCCGTGCAGTGCTCGAATCTGTTGGCGTTAAAAACATTCTTTCCAAATCCCTCGGTTCAAACAATCACTTAGCTATGGTCAATGCGACGATGGCTGCGCTGCTTCAGTTGCGTTCACACGAGGAAATTCAAAATATCCGTTTCGGTGAAGCCGCGGCGGAAGTCTAAAGATCTAAACTCATGAATCTCGAAAATATTCCAACTATCAAAGGTGCCACACACCCCACTAAACGTCTCGGACGAGGTGAAGGTAGCGGTCATGGTAAGACATCTGGTAAGGGTCACAAGGGCCAAAAGGCTCGCTCTGGTGGGGGTATCCGCATCGGCTTCGAAGGCGGTCAAATGCCTCTCTACCGTAAACTCCCACGGCGTGGTTTCAATAACAAGAACTTTAAAGTCTCTTACCAACTGGTCAACGTCGGACAGCTCGAAAAGCTCGAGGGTGATACAGTGGATCGCGAGTCTCTGATCGCCGCAGGCCTCGTCCGCGACAACGATCAAGGCGTCAAGCTCCTCGGTGACGGGGAGCTCTCTAAAGCCTACACAGTTAAGGTCTGCAAAGTTTCCTTATCTGCCAAGAACAAGGTCGAGGCTGCAGGTGGTAAGATTGAAGAAGCTGCGACAGAGGAGAAAGAGGAAGCGTAAATTCGACTTTCCTTTAGGATTCGCACTAGGACACGCCACAGATGCTTTCTGCTTTTACAAATTCGCTGAAGATTCCTGAACTTCGCCAGAAGATTTTCTTCACTTTGGCGCTGTTGTTTATCGCGCGTGTCGGTGCCAACATTCCACTTCCTGGTATGAATGTGGGTCCGATCCAAGATTTCTTTGCGGACCAAGCAAATGCAGGCGGCGGTCTCGTCGGCATGTTCAATATGTTCACTGGAGGAGCCTTGCTCAATGGTGCGGTCTTCGCCTTGGGCATCATGCCTTATATCAGCGCGTCGATTATCATGCAGCTAGTCGGTGCTGTTTTCCCTGTCATCGCCCGTCTTCAGCAAGAAGGTGATGTCGGACGTCAAAAGATTAATCAATACACTCGCTACCTGACACTCGTGATTTGTGTCGTCCAAGGTTTGCTTCTCCTTATAGCACTTTCGACTAATCCTGCTAGTTTGATTGGCCAAGGCTTTAATCCTGCGGAATACGGTAACGTGGTGATTGCCTCCCAAGTTCCTTTTCTGATTACAGGGACGATTTTCCTTACTTGTGGAACCATGATTATGGTTTGGCTCGGCGAGCAAATCACGCAGAAGGGAATAGGTAACGGTATTTCGCTACTGATCACTGTGAGTATCATTTCAGGCCTTCCTGGCGCAGTATCGGCGGCCTATCAAATGTTCGTCGCTCCTGTAGGTTCTGAAGGTACTTCGCTCGGCGTCCCTGAAGGTGTACTCATGCTGGCGCTACTTTTTACTGTGACTGCTGCGCTTGTCGCGATCACTCAAGCCCAGCGTAAGATCCCTGTCCAGTATGCTAAACGTGTCGTTGGCCGTAAGGTTTACGGTGGCCAAAGCTCTTTCCTTCCGCTCAAGGTGAATTACGCAGGTGTCATGCCCGTTATCTTCGGTAGCGCAATTCTTATGTTCCCCGCGCAGATCCTTACTTACCTCGGCAGTGCCACAGGTATGCGTTTCTTCAACGACTTCGCAGATTCGATCGGCCAAGGGCAACTCACTTACTATATCATCTTCGGCCTTCTCATATTGGTATTTTCCTACTTCTGGGTCTCCATGATGTTCAAGCCGGTACAAATTGCTGACGATTTGAAGAAGAATGGTGGTTACATCCCAGGTGTCCGCCCAGGAGAGCCTACAGCGAAATTTCTTGATCACATCATGACGCGCCTCACGCTCTTCGGCGCGATTTCTCTTACAGTGATTGCAGTTTTCCC
>QXZH01000126.1 GCA_009886465.1 Opitutaceae bacterium | reverse complement strand
GCCGCTTTGGCTACGAAGACTACAGGATGCGGCTTTCGTGATTCGCTTGTTGAATGCATACGATAATTAAATAATTTAAAAATACTTTGAAAAAGATACTCCGACCTAAAGGCATTTTCCTTGGCTTGCTCCTGTTGCTTATGGCCATCGCATCGACTCTGATGATTATTCAACTACGTATAAGTCAAACAGCGCCGGCCCAAATATCTGATGAACCATGAAACTTGGGAATTAACCCTGATGGGATAATTGAATCTGCTCCGGGTGAACATCGTGCCGCGATTACCTGTGGAATCGAGCACTTCCGTGTGCTCAATACCCCCTTTTTCAAAGATCCAACCATCGGACGCATTATGCAAGACAGCGGCGCCTAGCTAACTAGCTATGCCAGTAAATTACTCTGTGTGCTGCAAAAACTTGATCAGTCACTTTGTCAACCTACACCGACTGCGCTCAGAAACGCGCGTGCTAGAATCATGTGCCCCACTCCGTTTGGATGTACCCGATCTGCACAGAGCGACTCCGTCGGTTGATGCCTTAAGTAGTGATCAAGAGCGAGCTGAGTATCCACGGAAATGGCATCAAACTCGACTGCCAATTTTTTGGTAATTGCACCATAGGCATCCATCTTCTCCCGCATCAGATCCTTGCGATTTGTTTCCAAGAAATAGGGCGTCATCAAAACGAGCCCGTCCAGCTGCGGACGGGTCTTAGCAAGCACGCTGCGATAGACCGACTCGTATTTCTCAGGCTCGACTTGCTCTGCACACGGCTCGGTATCGAACTGCCGGCAGACATCGTTGATACCAACCATAACCGAGAGCCAGTTAGGCTCGAGATCGAGCACGTCACTTTGCCAGCGTGCTGCGAGGTCGGTCACGCGATTCCCTCTGATTCCTACATTCAAGACACTTATGGGAGTCTCTGGTATCACTGCGCCCAAGATACTATCAACAAAACTTACATAGCCCTCACCCAAACTACTCAAGCGCCGCTGCCCCACTGGGTACCCGCGCCCACAATCTGTGATCGAGTCACCGATAAATAGTAAGGTCTGGTTTGCTTTGAAGGGGTAACTTATCTCCAAATAATGCATCCATCCATCTACGGCTGGCAACCAAAAATATAGTCAGCATCACATCGCATCACAGCCGGACTTGCTACAGCTAGGTAAGTGTATATGAAGGGGATGCCAAGCTTCAGAGGTATTAACTTAGGCTAAACAGCATCCACTGCCGCAGTCCACTTGGCGCGTGTCGCCTCGTCCACGAGCGCGACCTCGAAGCCGTTTTTAGCAATCTGTTTAAGTTCTTCATTGGTGAAATTAAGCCCTACGCTGAGAGCGGCGTATTCGTCCTCGACGGTATTACCAAAAGAAAAAGGATCGTCCGTACTGAGTGTACAGCGGAGTCCTCGGTCGAAGAGTTTTCGAATTGGATGATCTTCCAAGCTATCAATGACATCTAGTTTCACGTTACTAATCGGGCAAACGTCAAAAGTAGCATCAGCCTCAATGGCAAGATCGATAACGGCATCGTCCTCCATCGCGCGGATACCGTGCTGGATGCGTTTAGTACCGAGGACTTCAATGGCTTCGCGCACGTTGTTCGCACCATCGAACTCACCAGCGTGAGCTTTGGTTTCGAGTCCATGGGCGCGGGCTTTATCCCACAACTTGGGTGTCCAATCCTCAAGAGGTAGGTATTCGACACCATGCAAGTCGATCCCCGCCAGACCATCCCAGGTAACGCACTCGTCGAGGACGGGCTGGAGGACTTCGTTATAGCAGTTACGCGCCATACCCATAAAGACTCTTACCTCAAGACCTTCGGGAGCAGCGGAACGAATGGCACTAAGAATCTCTCGTCCCGGGATACCTAGAAATTCGATCATCCCTGCGTGAAATGAGGTCTCAACGTAACGAATGTTCTGCTCGAGATGCCCAGCAAAGATGACTTGAGCGGCCTCGTAGTAACGCTCCGGCTTAGTAAACCATTGCACGGCATGATCGATCAGGTGTGCCTCAAAATCTTCGAAGCACTTCCACTTGAAGTCTTTTGACCAGCACTCTGGCTGCTGACTGAACTTCTCAGGGTCAAGCTTCTGTAAGAGTTCGTAGGGCAGCGCACCTTCAATGTGCAAGTGAGTTTCGGTCTTGGGCAAACGATGTATAAAATCAGCGGTCGCGGGCGTAATCGTAGCGTGCATAGAAGAAGCTTATAATAAATTATAGGAGATTTGTGAATGACTGTGGCCTGTGTTGGCTAATTTGCAAATCGCAAAAAATCTCTGATAACCTCTCGTCAAAAACTTCCTCATAAATTGTGCCGCACGCTAGGCCTTTCCGTTATCAGAATACGCATGCCAGACTTTTGCTTTTAGTCTCGATGCGATCAATGTTTATACTGGCGGCTCATTCTGTATTTTTTTGTTGAGCCCACTTGTCAGAAATAAAACCAGCCAAGACCAACTGTGCGGGGTGATAGCAGAGCAAAGGAATTAGTACAGCAGCACCATCGACGAGCCAAGGTGCTGCAACCATGATTGATGTAATTAGCGGTAAGCCTGTCGCAAGTGATTTTTGGCTCGCACAGAAAAATGCCGTAATTCTCTGCTCTCTAGTCGGCTTGATAAGTGCCGAGCTCCACCAAACAAGGCGACTCACTACTAGTAAAACGACCACCGTGCTAGACATAACCGTAAGGATCGAAGTAGCGCTCAATTGACCGAAAAAGCCCGAACTCATACTCTGCGCAAAGGCACAATGAACAATAAATATAATAATCCAATTGCCTAAAGGTTTTATGCGTTTCGAAACCAATACCGACCTATCAGCCAAAAACTTTCGAATCACTTGTCCCGCGATAAGTGGCAGTGCAAGCAGTATCAACAATTTTGTAAATAGAGGCGCAAGCGGCACAATCGATTCCGTCCCCACTGACAGATAAGCTAAGGCAACAGTTGGCACTAACAGAATCGAAAGCAGATTTGAAAAAATGGTCGCAAAAATCGCGTTTGAGGTCTCACCACCTGATATTGTTGTAAAAACTACGGCCGAAGAAATCGTCGTTGGAAGAATCGCGAGAAAACAGAAACCTAATCTCAGCTCAGGAAGCAAAACGAATCTTAGTGGTAAGAGCAAAAGCACCATGAGCGCTGGAAACAGGACATAGTTCCAACTTAGGACAAATACGTGCAAGCGTTTGGGTTTGTACCCAATTTTTAATTCTCTAGTGGGCAGTGACAGACCTTGAAAAAAGAAAATCACCCAGACCCCGATCTGAGTCGTTAACTCGGAGTGAAAAATTCCACCCTTGGCTCCTGCACTAGGAAAAAGAGTCGCAATCACTACGGCAAATAGAAGCCAAAGTATGAAGGCGTGCTTCTTTAAACATTTCTGCATAGGCTCAAGATAGCACGCCACACTGCGGGCGCGACTTTTAAAAAAGCCCGACCTCTATGGAGGACGGGCTTTTTGGTGAAAATCTTAAGTGCTTAAACGTCTCTCTATTCGCCACTGTCTGCCTTTTTGGCGGCTTTTTTAGCGGCTTTTTTAGCGGGCTTCTTAACTGCCTTTTTAGCGGCTTTTTTGGCGGCTTTCTTGACGGGCACTTCTTCTGGAGATTCAGTAGATTCGACATCAGTTGCTACGGATTCTTCGGTAGGCTCC
Organism: Opitutaceae bacterium; assembly: GCA_009886465.1. Lineage (GTDB taxonomy): Bacteria > Verrucomicrobiota > Verrucomicrobiia > Opitutales > Coraliomargaritaceae > Thalassobacterium. The sequence goes on along the minus strand of QXZH01000126.1, from coordinate 3,569 downwards.
TTAGTTACTGTTTCCTCCTCGTCAATTTTGGGAGCCTTCTTTTTGACGGCTTTCTTCTTAGGCTTCTTGCTGTAACCTTCATCATTGCCATCGACGAACTCAATGATCGCCATTTCTGCTGCATCACCGATACGTTGGCCAAGCTTGTAGATGCGTGTATAACCGCCGCTACGATCGGTAAACTCTGAAACACGTTCATCAAAAAGCTTAGCAACTGCCTTCTTATCACGAACACGAGCGATCGCGAGACGACGATAATGTAGCTTGCGCGCAGCGTCGTTGGCTTTTTCTGCCTTCTTAGCGAGTGTTATGATTTTCTCAATAACAGGGCGGAGCGCGCGTGTCTTGGAAATGGTCGTTTCGATGCGACCGTGCGTAATGAGGGCAGTCATCAGATTGCCCATCATTGCAGCACGGTGGGGACCGGAAACGCCGAGTTTGTGTTTTCTTTTGTTGTGACGCATTGTCTAAATCTCTTAGTGCTGAAAGGGGTGCGGAAAGTGAGCGATTAAAGTTCGCTACCCTTTTCGAGGAGTCGTTCGTCGATCTTCATACCTAGGGAAAGACCGAGTTGCTCGAGCTTGTCCTTAATTTCGTTGAGCGACTTTTTACCGAAGTTGCGATACTTGAGCATCTCTTGTTCGGACTTCATAGCGAGCTCACCAACTGTTGTAATGTTAGCATTGTTCAGGCAGTTAGCGGCACGGACTGAAAGTTCGATCTCGTTCACACTCATGTTGAGCAACTTGCGAAGGCGATTCTGCTCTTCGCTGATCTCCTTACTCTCGCTCTCGAACTCGATGTCGTCTTGAGAGACTTCTTCGAATACTTCGAGATGGTGCTTGAGGATCGCAGAGCTTTGCTTAAGAGCGTCGTCAGGGGTGATACGTCCGTCTGTAGTCACTTCAAGGATCAACTTATCGTAGTCCATTGATTGACCAACGCGTGTGTTCTCAACTGAATACTTAACGAGGCGAACCGGGCTAAAAAGCGAGTCAATTGGGATCACGCCGATGGGCTGCTCGTCTTGCTTATTATCTTCACCAGTGCAATAACCACGGCCCACTTTGACTTCTAGCTCTGCGAGGAAACGCTGGGGCTTATCAAGTGTGCAAATGATTTGCTTTGGGTTGATGATCTTGAAGTTGGCATCCTCTTGGATATCTTTTGCAGTTACCTTACCGTCACGATTTACATCGATGAGCAGTGTAGCAGATTCACGAGATTCAGAAACGAGGAGCACCTTTTTAAGGTTGAGTACGATATCGGTGACATCTTCGACCACACCGTCGATACTTTGGAACTCATGCTGCACGCCCTCGATCTTAATCGAGGTGATAGAAGCACCTTCGATCGAGCTAAGAAGCACGCGGCGAAGGGAGTTACCTATTGTATGGCCGTATCCGCTCTCAAACGGCTCGGCTGTAAATGTGGCGAATGTATCTGTCGCGGTGTCTTCGACTTTGGACAGACGATTGGGGAGTTCAAATTTTCCTAAGCGCTTTGGCATAATGGACTTTTCTCTAGCTGGTTACAGTGAATTGCGATGAAACGAAGATCCGAGCCGGACTAGCGGCTGTAGAATTCAACGATCAATTGAACGTTAATCGACTCTTCGGTTTCTTCAGAAGAGGGAAGGCGATTGACGGTGGCTTTAAGGGCGTCGGCATTGAGTGTGAGCCACTCAGGCACAGTGCGTGCTTGGCTCTCTTCCATGCAACGGGTCGCAAGCTGACGAGAGGAAGTGCGCTCACGCACTTCAATCTCTTGGCCTTCCTTGACCATAAAGCTGGCGATGTCTGTCTTGATGCCATTGACTGCGATGTGACCGTGTCCAACAAATTGGCGGGCGGCAGCGCGAGACTTAGCGAAACCGAGGCGATAGATTACGCTATCGAGACGGCATTCTAGCATCTTGAGGAAAATTTCACCAGTCACGCCACGAGTCGCTTTAGCTTTTTCGAAAGTGAGGCGAAACTGCTTCTCTGTCATGCCATACATGAAACGAAGCTTTTGTTTTTCATTCAGGCCGACGGCATAGTCGCTAAACTTACGACGCAGGCGAGGGCCATGCTGACCGGGAGGGTGCGGCTTGCGCTCAAAAGCTTTAGTCGGGGCAAAGATTGCCTGACCGAAGCGGCGGTTGATACGTGTTGTGGGTCCTGTGTAACGGGCCATGGTGTTATTTTTTAATTATCTGCTAACTAATTTTATGCGTCTATCTGGCAGAGTCAGATTAGACACGACGACGTTTCGGCGCGCGGCAACCATTGTGGGGGACCGGAGTCACATCCACGATTTCGGTTACGATCATGCCTAAAGATTGGAGTGCGCGGACAGCAGAATCACGACCCATACCTGGCCCGTTCAGCTTGACGACGACTTCCTTCATTCCGTGTGACATAGCAACACGACCGGCGTCTTGCGTGACGACCTGTGCAGCGTAGGCAGTAGACTTACGGGAACCACGGAAGTTGCACTTACCAGCACTTGACCAAGAAATGACGTTACCACGTGCATCACAGAAAGTGACTTTGGTGTTATTGAAAGTGGCGAGCACGTTAACGATACCAGAGGTAATGTTCTTACTACCCTTGGCACGACGGATTTTGACGCCGTCCAAATCGCTCTTCAGAAGATCTTCTGCTGTGACTTCCTTCTTTTTTTCGGGCTCAGCAGCCTCTTCAACAGAAGCCGTAGGCACTACTTTTTCTTCTTCGACGGATGTGTTTTCTTCTTCGCTCATAGGAAATTCTTGTTAATAAATGTAGGTGGCCGAGTTATCGGCGGACTGGCTTGACAGCACCCTTACGTGTGCGAGCATTTGTTTTAGTGCGTTGCCCACGAACTGGGAGACCACGCATGTGGCGCATACCGCGAACACTGCGGATAGCAGACAGGCGCTTGAGATTAGCAGTGCGCTCACGGCGAAGATCACCTTCGACCACGTATTGCTTGTCGCCCACGATGGACGCTAGCTTGTTAACCTCTTCTTCGCTGAGGTCACCGGCACGGCGGTCTGCATCGAAACCAGACTCGGCGACGATTGCCGCGGCGCGAGTTGGGCCAATGCCATAGATATAACGAAGCGAGTAAACTAGCTTCTTGTTTGCGGGGATATCGACTCCAAGGATACGTGGCATTATATTTTAAAGGTTGGTAACCCGCTAGAATACGGGAAAATGGTGGAAAATAGTGATTTAAGTTGGTTTGAAAAGTTAATTCTGCGGAATTGTTAAGATTTCTGGCTCCCCGTTGGTAACGAGGACGGTATGCTCAAAGTGGGCGGAGGGCTTACGGTCTCGGGTAACGGCAGTCCAGCCGTCCTCAAGCATGTCAATTTTACCGCTGCCGAGGTTAATCATGGGCTCAATGGCGAGGCACATCCCTGGCTTAAGGAGTGAACCGCTCCCACGACGTCCGAAATTAGGGATTTGTGGTAGCTCATGCATCGTCTTACCGACGCCGTGCCCAACGAATTCGCGAACGATTCCGTAGTTGTGACGTTTGATGAAGCGTTCAACAGCGTTAGAAATGTCGCCAACTCGGTTACCGGCTCTAGCAAAACT
>QXZH01000125.1 GCA_009886465.1 Opitutaceae bacterium | reverse complement strand
ACAAATTTAACCAGTATCCAAGTATCGGTAAAACTGTGCCCTAACTTTGAAATGAGACCAAAGCCAGCTACCAGGATTAATGTTAAGCCAATGCCGCTTGTAATTGAACCAAGCTTGCGCACTGAGACGTTATCTGGTGCCGCCATACTGCGAGCGAGTAAGGCGCCATAGCCTAGAAAAACCATAGAAATACCTATGATGTGAAGAACTTGGTAGAAATTAGGATCCATCGTAGTAATATGGGGCAGAGGCTAAAAAATGAAAGCCTCTTTTCGCATTCTCTGGCGGCTATTACGCCTGCTTGGGCAAGTTAACGTAGTCTTCTACTCCGTATACGGAAAAGTCCGACAGAGCTCTGCCAGACTTTAGAAATGATCCCGAATCAAGAACCTACACCGCCTTTGGAATTTCTGCTGGTATATCGATGAGATGAGTATCCTTGCGTTTGACCTTATTTAATCGAGATCGACGGCGCAACATACGGTCGAGCTTTTGTATTAAGTCATCGATTGATTTGTAAAGATCATCAGTGTCCGCAGATGCGAAGTGGTCGTTTCCCCTCACTTCGAGTTGTCCTTTCGCGATAAATTCCCTCTGGTGGGTGGATTGATGATGGTCATATTCCAGCTCTACGCGCATACGTATTATGTGATCATCGTGCTCAAAGAGTTTTTCTGCTTTTTCGTGAACCATATTTTTGATCGCCTCAGTTAATTCCATGTTCAAACCAGAGATGATAATGTCATGCTGCTTCATATATGTTTTCCTTTTTTTAGTGGTTCCAATTAACGGAGTCGATTGACCCCGCTGCTCCGATACAAATGAACACATAAAAGCCAATCCGTGGGTCACATAGTAAAGACATGAAGCAATTTGAATACTTCAAACGATTTTCCGTATTCATCATTACGGGTGGTTCCTCTGGGATTGGTTGCTCAATTGTCAAAGCAATACAGAATGTAGTCCCCGATGCGCAGCTGTGCAACCTTTCTCGCTCAAATCCCGATATTTCTCTAGGGGAAAACGGGCAACACTACCCCGTCGATTTAAGTGATGCGCAGGCACTTGCCGAGGTCTCTGAGGCACTCAAGGCTAGAATCGAGTCCGCGCCCGAGGGGGAGGTTTTACTAGTCAACAACAGTGGCTTTGGTGACTACGGCCGATTACCTGATCTAGAAATACGTAAACAACTATCAATGATCGATTTAAATGTAAAGGCTGTGGTCGATTTAACTTCGCGATTACTGCCCGCTATCCTGCCTAGAGGCGGAACGATCGTGACGATTGCATCCACCGCAGCCTTCCAGCCGACACCCTATTTAGCCACTTATGGCGCGACGAAGGCCTTTGTTCGGAACTGGTCACTCGCGCTCAATGAAGACCTCCGCGATACTAAAGTGCGCACACTCACAGTCTGCCCAGGTCCCACCCGCTCTAATTTCTTTAAAGCAGCTGGATTTGATACGCCTCCTATGGATGGAGGCGCCAATAAGGGCCTCGATATGACATCAGATGAAGTGGCTGCTTACACCCTTCGCGCCATTGCCAAAGAGCGCTCACTCATCGTAACCGGCTGGAAAAATCGCTTAATCACCTTTTTCGGCAGCCAATTACCGCTCGTTGCTGTGACACGGGCAGGTGCATGCATCCTTCGTAAAATGCGCCTCGAACAACACAAAAGCGCAAAGTAATTTACTCACTTACTAGAGACGCCATCTCCACAATTCGCCAACATTACTCGCCAACATATCATGAACAATCCTTATGGCGAAGAAGCCCCACTGGTCGATCCATCTAATTTCCCGAGCTGGATCGTAGAAGAGGACGACAATCTACTGATCATTAACAAGCCAGGTTGGTTAGTCTGCCATCCCTCCAAGAATGGTCCCATGTCGAGTCTAGTCGGCATGGTGCGAGAATACACTGGTGCAGATAAGCTGCATCTAGTCGCCCGGCTAGACCGCGAGACGAGTGGCCTCGTCATCTTTGCCAAGCGCCCTTCGGTCGCCCGCAAATTTCAGATGGCGATCCAGAACCGCATCGTCAAAAAAGCCTACATCGCACTGGTCGAGGGCGAGTTCAGCGAGCCTATCCACGTCGACCTGCCCATCGCTCGCCGACGTAAAGGAGGTGGCCCCGTGATCGTAAAATCTGAAGTCAGTGACGACCGTAGCTCTCAAGATGCTGTAACCGACTACATCCCCCTAGTATCCCAGAATGGATATACAATATGCCGAGTAGAGCCCGAGACTGGCCGTAAGCATCAAATTCGTGTGCATGCCGAACACCTTCAACACCGAGTGGTCGGCGACAAAATCTACGGTCCTGACGAAACGCTCTACATCGAGTTCATCGAGAAGGGGTGGACGGAGCGACTCGCCGCCGCCCTCCCCATTCAGCGACAAGCACTCCATTGCTACCGCTATGACTTTGAATTTCAAGAAGGCACGGTCAGTTTTACCGCGTCCCTGCAGGCAGACATGTTAGACTTTTGCCTGAAACACATGGGGCTGAGCTCAGACGAAATAAACGACTTGCCTATAAAGGATGCTTCTAGCGATCAGCTAAAAAGTTAGTTGCCTATTAAACTAATGTTTAGTGCCGCTGTGGCTTCACCGTAAAGTCAGGTGAGCCGGGATTTCCGATATCAAGCGGATCGTCGAACTCAACTTGCAGCGTCTTGAACTGCGCCATCAGGCTTTGCACCTTCGACTCATACTCGGGGTTCTTTGCAAGATCCTGCATTTCCTGCGGATCTTCGTCCAGATTGTAGAGGCGCAGCACATCGATGGTCGGATAGATCACCAGTTTGTAGCCATCCTTTAGGATCGCGCGTTGAAGATTCTCCTTATAGGCACCGTAGATCGCATCGTAGTGTTCGGTGGTCTCGTCCTCTAGTAAAGGTAGCAGGCTCTTGAACTCGACCTGCTCGGGAAGATCAACACCAGCGAGTTCTAGTGAGGTCGGCATCACATCTTGCAAATAAATCGGTGTGTCTATTTGCGCACCAGCTTTGACACCAGGGCCAACTACCATGAACGGCGGACGCAAGCTGTGCTCATACATGTTTTGCTTGCCGATCAAACCATGATGACCGACCGCCAGACCATGGTCGGCAGTAAAGAAGATGTAAGTGTTGTCACGCTGACCACTCTTATCGAGTGCATCGAGAATACGACCGATTTGCACATCCATGTGCGTAATGATCGCATAGTATTCCTGGCGGTTCACCTTAATTGAATACTCAGTGCGCGGAAATGGAGCCAAACGCGCATCACGTAAGTTTTCACCGCAGCCGATTTCATCTTGGTGAGGATACTTCGCTAGGAAGTTCTTAGGCAGTTCAATCCGGTCAAGCGGATACATATCGACGTATTCTTTAGGAGCCTGACGAGGATCGTGCGGCGCATTGAAAGCCAGATACATGAAGAATGGCGCAGCATCATCTGCCGCTTCAGTAAGGAAACTTTCGGCGTGCTGGGCAATTACTTCACTCCAGTGCGTGCCACCCTCCCAAAAGCCACCGTATTTGGTTTCCCAGGGCTTCCAGCCAGCCTCATAAGCAGCTTCATCAACCGGTCGATCATAGCCCTCTTTTACATCCTTAGGCATGCCGGGACGAATATCGACAGCGACATCAAAGATCTCGGCAGCATCCATTGCCACGTGCCATTTACCAGTCATGTAGGTGCGATAGCCCGCCGACTTGAGCAACTGCGACCAAGTCTCCCCAGCAGCAACGGCAGGCTTAAATTCCCCACCAGTGCGCGGTGTGCGCCACACGAATTGCCCAGTATTGATCATCGAACGACTCGCCATGCAAACCGCCCCAGTCCACGAGCCCATGTTATAGGCATGGCTGAAGGTAGTGCCCTCCGCGACCAGACGGTCTAGATTCGGCGTATCGATATCGAGGTGGCCGTGTGCGCGGATGGTTTCGTAGCTCAAATCATCCGCAAAGATGAAGAGAATATTGGGCTGCTCAGTTTCCGCGGCAGACAATACGGATAGGCCACAAACTGAAGCAACCATAGAGAGTTTCAAAAGGGATAGAATCTTCATATAATAATAAATAACATTCAGGTCGAAAACAGCCTCAAACTACTGGACTGAAGTAAGCTTCAAAGTGAAAACATGCTGACACGGCAAAGTGCTCGGGTTGAAGCGTGGCAACTCTACGGCGAGTCCGCCATCGACCGCCTTGGTCTTCAGCTCGGCGTCAAAACCAAGCATCGTCACGGTGGAATCAGCGCTCAGAGCGATGTCCTTGATTGTGAATACAGCAGAATCTGGAAGCCTAGTGATCATGGCATAGACCGTATCGTCCTTAGCGGTAAAATAGCACTCCTTACGAGCTTGGCCGTCGCGAGGGTATTTTGCCATTTCGACAATGGGATCTGGAATACCTTTATGGAACTCTTGCTTAGTGTATTCGCGAATCTCACCTGCGCTCCACTGGCAATCCTTCACCCAACGACGACTGCCATAAATCGCTTCGCCATTCACATCGAGCCACTCACCGACCTGAATTAAGCGGTCTTCCATCACTACTGGGATACGACCATCAGCGGTTGGGCCGATATCGAGAAGAAAGTTGCCCCCACGCGATACGATGTCGCACAACATGAAGATCAACAACTCACCAGTATTGTAGTCATCGTATGTTTCGACACGGCTATAGCCAAAAGACTTACCAATACCGCGATTCTCTTCCCATAAGATGCTAGGATCCTCAAAACCAGAACCATACTCGGTTGTGAAATAACCGCCATGCTCTTTGCGCACTTTACCCCAGCGGTCGTTGATCACGACTTCGTCCTTATTCGGCGCATTGTTAAACAGCCATGCGAGCAAGGGCTTGGTCTCCCAGCGCTCGTCATCCATCCACCAGTCGCCATCGGAGAAGATCAAAGCTGGCTCATACTTTTCCACGATTTCTTTAAACTGCGGATACATCACCTCATGAATATATTTTGCGAGAGTCACATCGTTGCAGGGCTTATTGCGCCTGGTCGGCTGGTCTTCTTCTGGCCAATACGGATTGAACCAATCCCAGATTGAATAATAGAGCCCCATCTTAATACCTTCTTGGCGAACCGCATCGGTCAAATCGCCAACCAAGTCACGCGATGGGCCAGAGTCCACAGAGTTCCATGGCATGCCGAAGCTCTCGGAAGCTTCTTTGCTCGGCCATAGGCAATAGCCGTCATGGTGCTTAGAAGTCAGCACCACATATTTGGCACCACTGCGCTTAAAGACCTTCGCCCACTGAGTCGGTTCAAACATGTTGGCAGTGAATTGTGAACGAAAATCCGAATACTCGAAATCCTCACCATAGATACGATTGTGAAACTCCTGCGTGGCGGTGGCGCGTCCCACTGCTGCCTGATGCTTGCCGGTTTGATCGCCGTCCTTGGCGTGCCAATACCACTCCGCGTATGTGCCACGCGTCGCAAACGCTGGCACCGAATACAGGCCCCAGTGGATGAAGATGCCGAACTTCGCATCCGGAAACCAATCAGGGGTTTCACGGGAATCCAGCGACTCCCAAGTAGGTTCGTAAGTAACATCTTTAGCGATGCAAGTCGTGGCGACCGCAGCACTGATTAGGGCTATTGTGATTTTTTTCATAATGGTTCAATTCCTTAAAGTGGTTATTTTTATTTTTATTTTTTCTTGGCAGACTTCTTTACATTGTGAGTCCAGGTTCCATTCTTGTGTTTTTTTAGGACCTCATGAGAGAGCTTCACCGCACGGGCACGATCGTCCTCATCGTATTCCCAGAAATCTTCAATCGCTTTGTTGTATGCGAACTCGGTGCCATCAACTTTATATTCGCTACGCAAGTCTCTGAGTTGCCCCTTCAGTTCCACTACGACCGATGCGTATTCAGGATTATCATACACATTGTTATCCTCGCCGGGATCATTC